>CAJTOW010000179.1 GCA_910577655.1 uncultured Lachnospiraceae bacterium
CTACGTTTTCGCACGGTCAGCGCAGCGAGTGCGCAGACCTGTCTGAACTGTTACAGCAATTCCTTATACAGACGCAGCACATTTCCATGGAACACTGCCTCAATCTCCCCTGTGGTAAAGCCCTCCCGGCTCATCTCATGGGCCAGCATCTGCATCCCGGAACAGTCCACCAGCTCTACCCTGCTGCCGATCCCGTCAAAGTCGGTTCCCAGCCCAATACAGCTGATCCCTCCGATCTGCTTCATATGCTTCATATGGGCCACCATATCCCGGCAGTAGCTATTCACCGGCTCGGCGCCGTCCTCCTCGTCCCGCAGAAAGGCTGCACAGAAATTGATACCGGCCACACCGCCCCGCTCCCCCAGGGCGCGGATCATTTCATCTGTCAGATTCCTTGGATGACGGGCCAGGGCACGGGCATTGGAATGGCTGGCCACAAAGGGCTTCTTTGTATAGCGGAACACATCCCAGATCCCTGCGTCCCCCAGATGGGACACATCGATGATCATCCCCAGCCGCTCCATCTCCTGGACAAATGCGATCCCCGTTTCAGTAAGCCCATGCTCTGTTTCGGGGGCAAAGCTGACCGGATGGGCCGCATCGGTCATATCCTTCAGGAGCCTGTTGGGAAATGCCAGCTCATTCTGGAAATTCCAGGTCAGGGTCATCATTCTGGCCCCCAGACGGTACAGATCCCGCAGATAAGCCAGTTCTCCCTGGCAGATACCCCCTTCCTCCAAAGTCAGAAGGGCTGACATCCGGCCTTCCTTCCGGTTCTTCTCAATATCCCCCCAGGACCGTACGATCCCGATCAAATCCGGCCAGGCCTCCAGCTCTTTATAGAACACATCCACCAGCTTCATGGCATAGGCAAAAGGCTCCTTCTCCCGCCCCATATGTACAAACAGCGCAAAATTCTGCAGGAGATAGTCCCCCTTTTGCATCCGCTTCAGGTCAATGTGGAGATGGTTCTCCAGGATGGTGGCATCACCCCCATCCCGCTGGTTATAATAAATCTCCGCAATGGTATCACAATGCATATCAACAACTTTCATAGAACCGCCTCCATTTTTTGGATCACTTTCGTAACAGTCCAGGACTCTGATCCATATATTCCAGCTTTTATATCCTGGCATCAGGGCAGGACTGTCCGGGAATCCTCCTGTTCCCCTTCCTGAGACTCTACAATCCTGTCAATCAACTCCCAGATCTCCTCCCGCCCCTGCTTGGTCTCGGCGGAAAAGGGGATCACGATCCCATCCTTCTCCACCCCCAGGCCCTCACGGACCATCTTCACATGCTTTTGGACCTGGCTCCGTTTCAGCTTATCAAGCTTCGTGGCAATGATCACCGGGTGGTACCCGCCCGACAAGATCCAGTCATACATCAGCTTGTCATTTTCAGAAGGCTCATGGCGGATATCAACCAGCAGAAAAATACATCTGAGCATGACGGACTTGTGAAGATACCTCTCGATCATCTTGCCCCATTTTGCCTTCACCTCCACGGAGGCCTTTGCATAGCCATAGCCGGGAAGATCCACATAGTACAGCGCATCATTGATATTGTAGAAATTGATGGTCTGGGTCTTTCCTGGCTGGGAGGAGGTCCGGGCCAGGGATTTCCGGTTCATCAGGGCATTGATCAGGGACGACTTTCCTACATTTGACTTTCCCGCAAATGCAAACTCCGGATACTGGTTATCCGGCAGGGTGCTGGTAATCCCGCAGACCGTCTCCAGCTCCACTTTTCTAATGATCATATGGTTCTCCTTCCATTCTGAAGCTTTGTCTCATTGTTTCTTGTCGGTTAATGCTTCCCCCAGTACATCCTCCATGGTCTTCACATAAATGATCTCCAGGCCGCGGGTGATCTCCTTTGACAGCTCCGCAATATCCGGCCGGTTCTTATCCGGAACCAGAACCACCTTCATATGAGCCATTCTGGCTGCCAGAATCTTCTCCTTAAGGCCGCCGATGGGGAGCACACGGCCGCGGAGTGTGATCTCGCCGGTCATAGCCACTCTGGCGGAGATCTTCTTTCCGGTCACAGCCGACAGCATGGCAGTAGCCATGGTAATACCGGCAGACGGGCCGTCCTTGGGCACCGCCCCTTCCGGGATATGGATATGAAGGTCATGCTTTTCGAAATATTGGTCTGCCACCTTGTATTCGGGACACACTGACCGGACATAGGTCAGAGCCGTCTGGGCAGACTCCTTCATCACATCCCCCATCTGGCCGGTCAGTTTCAGTTCTCCTTTTCCAGGCATCACATTAACCTCAATCTGCAGGGTGTCGCCGCCTACGCTGGTCCAGGCAAGGCCTCTTGCGATTCCCACCTGGTCCTCCTCGTTGGCATCCTCAAAGGTATACTTTTTCCTGCCAAGATATTTCTCCAGATTGGACTCGGTCACACGGATCACAGACCGCTGGTTCTCCAGGATCTCTCTGGCCCCTTTCCTGCAGATCTCACCGATCCGCCGTTCCAGATTGCGGACACCGGCTTCTCTGGTATAGTTGTGGATGACAGTACGGACAGCTCCATCGGAAAATGCCAGCTGCTCCGGCTTTAATCCGTTGCGCTCCATCTGCTTGGAGAGCAGATACTTTTTAGCGATATGGAATTTCTCATTTTCCGTATAGCTGTTGATCTCAATCACTTCCATACGGTCAAGAAGAGGCCGGGGAATGGTCTGGGTGGTATTGGCCGTGGCGATGAACAGCACCTGGTTTAAGTTGATGGGAACCTCCACATAATGATCCCGGAATTTCACATTCTGCTCCCCGTCCAGCACCTCAAGCAGCGCGGAGGATGTATCACCCTTGTAGTCGCTGCTGACCTTGTCAATCTCATCCAAAAGCATCAGCGGATTGGCTACCCCTGCCTGACGTAGTCCCTCCACCAGACGTCCCGGCATGGCACCCACGTAGGTCTTCCTGTGGCCCCGGATCTCTGCCTCATCCCGCACGCCCCCCAGACTGATGCGGACATACTTCTTGCCCAGGGCCCTGGCCACAGAACGGGCTATAGAAGTCTTGCCCGTCCCCGGAGGCCCCACCAGACAGAGGATGGGACTGGTTCCTTTCCTGGTCAGGATCCGTACAGCCAGATACTCCAGAACCCGCTCCTTGACCTTCTCCAGACCATAATGATCCTCCTCAAGGATCTCCTGGGCATGGCGGAGCTGGTTATTGTCTTTGGATACTTTATTCCAGGGAAGTTCCAGCAGGGTCTCGATATAGGTGCGCAGCACGTTGGCCTCCTGGCTCCCGCCGGGCATTCCCTTGAACCGGTCAATCTCCTTCTTCAGCTTCTCCTTCACTTCTTTATCTGCCTTCAGGGCAGACAGCTTTTTCTCATATTCATCTCCATCGGACAGCGGATCCTCCCCCAGCTCCTGGCGGATCACCTTCATCTGCTCCCTGAGAAAGTATTCCTTCTGGTTCTTGTCCACGCAGGCCTTCACCTTCTCCTGGAACTCCCGGCGGATTCTGGACACCTCGATCTCATTGACCAGACTTCCTACCAGAACCTCATACTGCCCGGTAATTGTCAGGGCCTCCAGATACTTCTGTCTCACCAGGTAATCCCAGGGAAGCTGTACCGCGATCTGCAGCATCAGCTCCTCCAGATCGCTGACTGCCATCAGGTTCGGCAGTACCTCCTTGGAAAACTTTGGATTCTGCTTCCCATACTCTCCTATCTTATCCTTCAGCACCCGGACCATGGCCTCCGCCACTATACAGTCTACGTCAAAATCCGGGGCAGCTGACTCCACATCTCCGATCAGGGCCGGTTCCTCCGAATCAAAATCCAGCAGCTGGGCCCTGTCCTGAACCTCCACCATTACACGGATCACACCCCCCGGCATCTTCACCAGCTGCCTGACCTGGGCGATCACTCCCATATGATACAGCCGGGAAAGGTCCGGATCATCATCCTCCGGATCCAGCTGGGTCACCAGACAGAGCTGCTGGTCACTGACCATAGCTTTCTCCACGGCAGCCACGGACTTAGGACGGCTGATGTCAAAGCTGAGGGTCATTTTAGGCAGAACAGTCAGCGCCCGCAGGGCAATCACAGGCATCGTCATAATCGTATCTTCCATCCTTTTCTCATACTATATATTTGCGGAACAAAAAGAGGGGCAGATCATGCCCCTTACAAGCAGAAACCGCCATCATGCGATCTCCCCTGGTTTCTCTTTTTTCAGTCTCTGGGACAGTGTCTTCCTTGGCACAGCCATATCCCGGTATACGATCTCAGGCGCCCCTGTCCCTTCCACAACCTCTTTCGTGATGGTGCAGATCCCCACACTGCTGTCGGACGGAACCTCATACATCAGATCCATCATCACCGATTCGATGATGGAGCGCAGACCTCTGGCGCCTGTCTTACGTGCAACCGTACGTCTGGCGATCTCCTGCACCGCCTCCTGGGTAAATTCCAGCTTCACATCATCAATCTCAAACAGCTTCTGGTACTGTCTGGTCAGGGCGTTCTTGGGTTCTGTCAGGATCCGGATCAGTGCGTCCTCGTTGAGGAATTCCAGGGAAACCGTCACTGGTACGCGGCCGATGAATTCCGGGATCAGGCCGAATTTCACCAGATCCTGGGGCTCTACCTGACGCAGCAGCTCATCGAGATCCCGCTCCTTCTTGACCACAACATCCGCATTGAAGCCGATGGAGCCTGCTCCGAGACGTTTCTCAATGATCTTCTCAAGACCGTCAAAGGCTCCTCCACAGATAAAGAGGATATTGGACGTATCAATCTGCAGAAGCTCCTGGTGAGGATGCTTCCTTCCGCCCTGGGGCGGAACGCTGGCTACTGTCCCCTCCAGAATCTTAAGCAATGCCTGCTGAACACCCTCGCCGGACACATCCCTTGTGATAGAGACATTCTCCGACTTCTTGGTGATCTTGTCGATCTCGTCAATGTAGATAATCCCATACTCTGCCCGACCAATGTCATACTCAGCCGCCTGGATCAGCTTTAAAAGGATATTCTCCACATCCTCGCCTACATAGCCGGCCTCAGTCAGCGCCGTGGCATCGGCGATGGCAAAGGGGACATTGAGCACCTTCGCCAGGGTCTGGGCCAGATAGGTCTTGCCGGAACCGGTAGGCCCCAGCATCAGGATGTTGCTCTTTTGAACCTCCACATCCAGTTCCCTGGAGGAGGTGATTCGTTTATAATGGTTATAGACTGCAACAGAAAGCACCTTCTTCGCCGCATCCTGGCCGATCACATATTCATCCAGAAATGCTTTGATCTCTTTGGGCTTTAGCAGATTGATCCCGCCAAGATCCGGCTCATGGTCTTCCAACTCGTCAAATTCCTCTTCCAGAATCTCTGCACAGAGGTCAATGCACTCGTCACAGATAAAGACATTGTTCGATCCTGCGATCAGCTTGCGCACCTGATCCTGGGTCTTCCCGCAGAAGGAACAGCGGATCCTGTCATCTGTTCTACCCGCCATATTCACACACCTCCATTCTTTCTGATGACGGCAGCCCGGGTGTATCCCCTGCTACCACCTTTCTCACAATCACAGCCGTCCGGACTCTCCCCGGACGGCCGCCAGACCTCTGCCTTCAGGTCAATGGTTTGTAAGGATATGGTCAATGATACCATACTCCTTTGCCTCCTCCGCGCTCATATAGTGATCACGCTCCGTATCCTGACAGACGACCTCATAGGGCTGGCCTGTATTGGCAGCCAGGATCTCATTAAGCTTTTTCTTGGTCTGAAGGATCTTCTCCGCCACGATCTGGATCTCCGTGGCCTGCCCCTGGGCACCACCTGAGGGCTGGTGGATCATCACTTCTGCGTTGGGCAGCGCATACCGCTTGCCCTTGGCCCCGCCTGCCAGAAGGAAAGCTCCCATGCTGGCAGCCATGCCTATGCAGACTGTGGATACATCGCACTTGATGTAATTCATGGTATCATAGATCGCCATGCCCGAGGTGACAGAACCACCAGGGCTGTTGATATACAGATTGATATCCTTGCCCGGATCCTCAGACTCCAGAAACAGAAGCTGTGCCACAATCAGGCTGGCGGTCACATCATTCACTTCCTGTCCCAGGAATATGATCCTGTCCTTCAGAAGACGGGAATAGATATCATAGGAACGTTCTCCCTTGCTGGTAGTTTCAATAACATAGGGTACCAGACTCATCTCTCAACCTCCTAATCCTGCCCGCAACATCCAAAAAGATGTCCCAGGCCCATCTTTCTTTTCTGAAAACCGGACGCA
Organism: uncultured Lachnospiraceae bacterium; assembly: GCA_910577655.1. Lineage (GTDB taxonomy): Bacteria > Bacillota > Clostridia > Lachnospirales > Lachnospiraceae > Brotaphodocola. Next base: position 6,266 of record CAJTOW010000179.1, read on the forward strand.
GCCTCCCTTTTTCCGGGAGGCTGCACCCTTCATTTTATGTTACAGTTCACGGGGCGTGGAAAACTGGACAAAAATAGGCATCAAGCTCGCTTGTAAGA
>CAJTOW010000180.1 GCA_910577655.1 uncultured Lachnospiraceae bacterium
CTACCACAAACTGTGACGCACAGCTGACGGAAAGCAATTTTCAAACACGCTCTAACGCAGATTCCTGCCAGCTAAGAGTTTCTAAGTCTCCTGCAAATGCAATCCGGGGGAACCTTTTTCCAGAGCTGGTATCCGCTGGTCAGGAAGGAACAGTCTGGTCGTGAACAGTAACTCCTTGGCTGGCAGATACAAGCTTTGGAACAACCACCCCATGAACTGTAACTCCGGTTTGCCGCCCGTCTGAACTGTTGTTACTGTTTATGGGGGGCATCTTCTTGTCCGGCTCTGCCGGACAAGAAGCATCGGGCGTCCGTCCAATGTGGAAAACTGAACGAAAACAGTCTTACAAGCGAGCTTGACGTCTGTTTTCGTCCAGTTTTTCCCGCCCCGCGCACTGTAACGAACTGTTATAGTGCGGCAAATATATGAAAAAATCTGTCTTGACTTTTTCTGGTAAGGTGGCTACAATATACCATAGAAATGCGACAGTTCAGACAATCCGTCTTCCGTCCGCCGGAAAGCGCCGGCAGCAGGACGTCTGGCTGGACTGCTGCGCAGGAGAAAAGCAGAGAATGTGTCCAGTAGTTGGTTATTTTCCGTCAGAGAGAAGGGGTCACCGGCTGAAAGCCCCTTTCCGTTCAGATAACTTTACGAAATTCGCACGGGAGCTGCATGGCTGAAACAGACAGTGCCTCAGGGGTGAAGGCAAGGTCCGCGGGTAGGCCGTGACGGGTCATGCACGTTACGCATATGAGGAGTGTCTGCGGCTGTCTGGACAGCTGCGGGAATCAGGGTGGTACCGCGATCGAAAGAATCGTCCCTTTGCAGAGATGCAAAGGGTTTTTTTGCTTTGAGGAGGAACGCCCAGGGGCATACCATAATGTCCGAAAAACATGGACAAGAAGAAGGAACGCCAAAAGGCATACCATAATGTCCCAAAAGCATGGACAAGAAGGAGGAAACTATGAGAGAGAAATTAGAGAAGATTAAAGCAGAGGCTTTGCAGCAGATTGAAGCTTCCGATGGTCTGGATAAGCTCAACGAGATCCGTGTGGCTTACCTGGGCAAGAAGGGACAGCTTACCAGCGTGCTCAAAAGTATGAAGGAAGTAGCGCCGGAGGACCGGCCCAAGGTAGGCCAGCTGGTCAATGAGGCCAGAGAGCAGATTGAGGGTAAGTTAGAGGAGACCCGGGTTGTGCTGGCCAGAAGGGCCAGAGAGCTTCAGCTGAAGAAAGAGGTCATCGACGTGACCCTGCCAGCCAAGAAGACCAATACGGGCCACAGCCATCCCAATACCATTGCCCTGGAGGAAGTGGAGCGCATTTTCATCGGCATGGGCTATGAGGTGGTGGAGGGTCCGGAGATCGAGCTGGATGAGTACAACTTCACCAAGCTGAATATTCCGCCCAATCATCCGGCCAAAGATGAGCAGGATACCTTCTATATTAATAAAGACATTGTGCTGCGGACCCAGACATCCCCGGTGCAGGCACGCACTATGGAGAAAGGGAAGTTGCCGATCCGTATGATCTCTCCGGGGCGGGTGTTCCGTTCGGATGAGGTGGATGCCACCCATTCCCCGTCCTTCCACCAGGTGGAGGGTCTGGTGATCGATAAGAATATTACCCTGGCAGACCTTAAGGGAACCCTGGCAGAGTTTGCACGGGAGATGTTCGGTGAGGAGACGAAGGTCAAGTTCCGGCCTCATCATTTCCCCTTCACAGAACCCAGCGCGGAGGTGGATGTAAGCTGCTTCAAGTGCGGCGGCAAGGGCTGCCGGTTCTGCAAGGGTACCGGCTGGATCGAGATTCTGGGCTGCGGCATGGTCCATCCCCATGTGCTGGAAATGTGCGGCATCGATCCGGAGGAGTACACTGGCTTCGCCTTTGGTGTGGGACTGGAGCGGATCGCCCTGCTGAAATATGAGATCGACGATATGAGACTCTTGTACGAGAATGATATCCGGTTTTTGAAACAGTTTTAGTAAAATGTAACTGTTTCAGAGATCTCTGGACAGTTACGGCATTCCGGGACCGCCGGAATGTCTGGCAACGACAGTATTTTATAACATCAGAAGGAGAATTGCTATGAATACAGCATTATCATGGATTAAGGCATATGTTCCGGATCTGGAGGTCACACCCCAGGAGTATACTGACGCGATGACCCTCTCCGGAAGCAAGGTGGAGGGCTACGAATGCCTGGATAAGAATCTGGAGAAGATTGTAGTGGGACAGATCAAAAAGATCGAGAGGCATCCCGATGCGGATAAGCTGATCATCTGTAAGGTGGATATCGGTACGGAGATGATCCAGATCGTCACCGGCGCGCCCAATGTCCAGGAGGGAGATAAGGTTCCGGTGGTCCTGGACGGCGGAAAGGTGGCTGGCGGACATGACGGCGGCCCCCTTCCGGAGGAAGGGATCCGGATCAAGAAAGGCAAGCTGAGGGGCATCGAGTCCAATGGCATGATGTGTTCCATTGAGGAGCTGGGTTCCAGTCGGGACATGTATCCGGATGCGCCGGAGCTGGGGATCTATATCCTGCCGGAGGATACGCCCGTAGGCGCAGACGCCATCGACATCCTGGGACTTCACGATGTGGTCTTTGAGTATGAGATTACCTCCAACCGGGTGGACTGCTACAGTGTGGTAGGGCTGGCCAGAGAGGCGGCCGCCACCTTCCGGAAGAAATTCTGCCCGCCGGAGATTAAGGTCACGGGGAATCATGAGGACATCCACGACTATCTCCAGGTGGAGGTGAAGAATCCCGACTTGTGCCCCCGCTACTGCGCACGTATGGTGAAGAACATTAAGCTGGCGCCTTCGCCGGAGTGGATGCAGCGAAGACTGGCAGCCAGCGGCATCCGTCCCATCAACAACCTGGTAGATATCACCAACTATATTATGGAAGAATACGGACAGCCCATGCATGCCTTTGACTATGATCAGCTGGCCGGACATAAGATTGTGGTGAAGACTGCCCGGGACGGTGATGAGTTCCAGACCCTGGACGGTCAGGTGCGCAGGCTGGATCACGATATTCTGATGATCAATGATGCCGAGAAGGAGGTGGGCATCGCCGGAATCATGGGCGGCGAGAACTCCAAGATCACGGATGATGTGAAGACCATGGTCTTTGAGGGCGCCTGCTTTGACGGAACCAATATCCGTCTGTCAGCCAAGCGCCTGGGACTGCGGACCGATGCTTCCGGCAAATATGAGAAGGGACTGGATCCCAACAACGCAGAGCTGGCCATCAACCGCGCCTGCCAGCTGGTGGAGGAGCTGGGAGCAGGAGAAGTCGTAGGCGGGATCATTGACGTATATCCGGTGAAGCGGGAAGAGAAGCGGGTGAAATTCGACGCTGATAAGATCAACCGGCTGCTGGGGACGGATATTGAAGCAGCACAGATGAAGGAGTATTTCCAGATGCTGGATCTGGGCTTTGATGAAGGGACCCAGGAGGTGGTGGTGCCTACCTTCCGTCAGGATCTGGAATGTCTGGCTGATCTGGCAGAGGAGGTTGCACGGTTCTATGGTTATGACAATATCCCCACCACCCTGCCCACCGGTGAGGCTACCACCGGCAGGCTGCCCTTTGATCTGCGGATCGAGGCTGTGGCCAGGGAGGTTGCGGAGTTCTCCGGCTTCAGCCAGAGCATGAGCTATTCCTTTGAGAGCCCCAAGGTATTTGACAAGCTGATGCTGGCCCAGGACAGCCCATTGAGAAATGCCATCACCATCCAGAATCCTCTGGGAGAGGATTTCAGTATCATGCGGACGACTCCGCTGAATGGACTGCTGACTTCCCTGTCCACCAACTATAACCGCAGGAACAAGGACGTCCGGCTGTATGAGATTGCCAATATCTACCTTCCAAAGACCCTGCCTCTCACAGAGCTGCCCGACGAACGGAAGCAGCTGGCCCTGGGGATGTACGGAGAAGGAGACTTCTTTACCATGAAGGGCGTGGTGGAAGAGCTCTTTGACAAGCTGGGCATGACAAGAAAGGTTCACTATAATCCGGAAGCAGACCGGCCTTACCTGCATCCTGGAAGAAAGGCAGATATCATCTATGACGGAGTGACCGTGGGATATCTGGGAGAGCTCCATCCCGAGACAGCGGACAATTATAAGCTGGGAGAACGTACCTGTATCGCCGTGCTGGATCTGCCTCATGTGATCTCCTTTGCAGACTTTGACCGGAAATATACCGGAATTGCCAAATATCCGGCAGTAACCCGTGATCTGAGCATGGTAGTGCCCAGAAAGATCCTTGTGGGAGCCATTGAGGATATGATTGCCCAGCGGGGAGGGAAGATCCTGGAAGGCTACAAGCTGTTTGATATTTATGAGGGCAGCCAGATCCTGGCCGGACATAAGTCCGTGGCCTACTCCATCACCTTTAGGGCCAAGGATCATACCCTGACGGACGAGGAGGTCACTGCCGCCATGAAGAAGATCCTTAATGGGCTCCAGAGTATGGGGATTGAGCTGCGGGCGTAAGTGACCAAAAACAGAGTGGGAGCTCTCCCTGTCCCACCGCCAGAGAGCGGATTGCGGACAGGGAAACAGGCAAAAGCTTACCGGCCAGGGGGAACTGCCCCCTGGGGGGCTTTCACAGAGAGGAACATAAACCATATGAAAAAAATCATACTGGCCGTCCTGGGGGCAGTGATGGCGGCTGCCATTACTGCCTGCGGGACCGGTGCCGGGAAACCAGCGCAGTCTTCTGTAACCCAGGCGGACTGGGAAGAATCTGTGGCGGTCTGGAAGGCAGCCAATGAAAAGACAGCGGCCCTTACCTCTGTGGCTCTGTCTACTGCCATGGACGGCTATATGAAATCCGGGAATGAGAACTTTCAGACCGGCATGACCGCAGATATTTTCGTGAATGAAACGGGCCAGGAAAATATGACATGTCTTTGGAATACAAACGCCCATCTGAATGAGGAATTGTCCATGGAGATGGTCACCTTCTATGCCGACGGTTATTACTATATGGATCTTCCGGAACGCAAGATAAAATGCGTCCTGTCACCGGAGCAGATGGAAGGGCAGTTAGAAAAAATGATTTCGGTCTGGATGCTGGATCCGGACTGGATTGCGGAAATTTCCATAGAGGAGGAGAATGACAGCCAGATCATCACCTTTACGGGAGAAGCCGGAAAAATAGAGGAATACCTGAGACGGTCCATGGAATACAGCCAAAGCCCCATGGCAGATATGAAAATGAAAGTAAAAAAGAACCAGGGGGAAGTCATGGTAGATTCCCAGGGTTACATGAAAAGCCAGATACTGAAAGTGGAGCTGACTCTTGACATGAATGGTTCCCAGATAGATATGACCATAAATATGAAGCTGGTTTACCATTGGCCGGGCGAGGTTGTGCCGGTGGAGCTTCCGTCTACGGACGGTTATATTGAGGTAGATACAGAAGGTATTCTCAATACGTTTTCCGGGTAACCGTTCACAAGGGGACATGTTCCGGGAGCACGCTCTGGAAAAGATTTCTCCCAGAATGCGGATTTCGGATGCATAACCTTTAAGCAAACAGAAATCTGCTAAAAACAGATGGGATTGGAGTATGAGTATGGATGTGGAAGCCTATGGTGATATTGGTATTTTTCTTGGCCTTGCCGGGATTTTTATAAGCGTCATCCCCTTTGTCTTATGTGTCGCATATAAAAAAACAAGAAAATATGCAGGGATATTTGTATGTACTGCGGGATTTTGTTTTTTTACTGCATTACGTCATCTTATCATTCTGCTTGGATATGACGATATTACGGATCCAAATTACGAAGCATATAAGGACTGGAATGTCCATCGTTTTATCCTGAGTGATGTAATTCGCCTTTTTATCTGGCTGGGGATTGGAATACTGTATTACTTCACTTTTATCAAAGGGAACAGGTTGCTTAAAGGTTTGCTCATTCTGGGGGCGGGCGTATTTTTGATATTATTGTTGATGTTGATGGTGTTGTCGGCTGTGACTGTATCGTAGTATGAGCTAAACCATTTTAGAGTGTGTCTGAAAATTGCTTTCTGGCAGATGTGCGTCACAGTTTGTGGG
>CAJTOW010000181.1 GCA_910577655.1 uncultured Lachnospiraceae bacterium
TACCGCGAAGTGGGGCGTGCAGATGCCAGGAATGAATTTTCAGACACGCTCTAGTCCCTTGTGCGGAGAAACAACCTTACTATATTTTTTATTCTTATAACGGGAATACTGTCATGAATGATCAGACAAATGGTTAATTGTGTATTCATATTCTTCTCCTATCTGTTAAAGGCGGATGATTCCCACATGATCCTGGATCTCGATCCTTGTTCCATAAATACTGCTCAGTTTCTGCAAATGCTCCAAAATTCCATCATCCTCTGTCAGCCTCGGAAATCCCCTTCGGCTTCTGGGAAGCTCTCGCCCCAGGGTAACCGGATACAGGCGTATCTGGGTCACTGTCCCATTTTCCATAGTCCAGGATGGGATCACGGAAAACCAGACCGGCGGCAGGATCCCATAGCCCCGTTTTCCGCCGTCGCTGCGCCGGTCCATATACTCCCCCACCTTCATGGTCACAGGCAGTCCCTTATTGCTATATGCCTCTGCCGGCTGTCTGTCCACAGTCTCTGTCTGAAAGATAAAATTTCCAAGGCTGTAGAATATGGGTTTTCCTTTATAGACCTCAACTGCCCGCAGCTCATGGGGACCATGTCCTAAGATCACATCTGCCCCCGCGTCGATACATGCCTTGGCAAAGACCTCCAGAAATTCCGGAGGATTGGCATAATCTTCATAGCTTCCTCCATGGGTATGGATACTGACCATCACGTAATCTGCCTGCCGTCCTGCTTCCTGAATCTCAAGAACCGTCCGCTCCAGATCTGCCTTTGCAGGTTTTTCTTCTATGTAATTCCGTTCGTCCAGACAGAACCTCATGCCTGCCATGGACAGTGTATCTGCCGGAGCCGGGTTCACATAGCCAAGCTTTACCCCATATTCCTCATAGGAATTCATATTGGTTTCCTTGACAAGGCTGCGCAGAACTCCAAGATAATCCTCTGTCACATGGCATACCCGGTTCACTCTCATGCCGTTTACCCCGGGCCTGCCTGCCATGACCGGTCCCTGTTCTCCTGCCAGGTCCGAATCATGGAAATCAGAGGTGATCCCGATCAGGGCCACGCGGCACTCTGCCGTATCCAGGTATACGGCTTTGGAAGCTTCCGCCATATTTTTCCCGGTTCCGGCATATACAAGTCCCCGCTTCTTCAGGTTGCGGATCGTCTCCAGAAGACCTCCATGACTGAAATCCGAAGCATGGTTGTTAGCCGTATTAAACAGATTAAACCCCAGAGCCTTCAGATCATCCAGAACTGCCGGATCCGCCATAGCCCAGGTACCTCCGCTGAAGGCCGCCGGATACCCCGCGTCTTCATGGCAGGTTATCTCCAGATTATTAAACCGCACGTCATGCTTCATCAGAAGCTCTTGCAGTACATCCCTTCCGGGGTAATGTTCCGGGATCCTCCTGGTAATGAAGGAATCACCTGTTGCCACAAATGTCGTTTTCATATGATTAGTCCTCCCCGTCTCCCAGAAGATCCCAGACCACTCCTGTATAGAACTTTACCCCCAGGGCCAGCGCCCGCTCATCAAAGTCAAAACTCCTGTTGTGGAAAGATGCTCTGCAGGGGATATGGATTCCTGTAAAGCAGGCGTTTTTCCCCAGCTCAATGACACGCTTTGTCATATAAGCAAAATCCTCGCTGGCTCCCATACCCTCTGACGGACGCACATCCATATGCAGCTTTTCCCTGCAGACTCTGGCGATCCGTTCTGTAAATGCTTCTGTACACTGGATTGCGGCCGCTGATCCCATAGTCGTTATTTCCAGGCCGCACTCATACATATCCGCACAGCCCTGCAGGATCCGCCGGACCGAGGCTTCCATATAATCATTGATTTCTGTAGTCTCCCCGCGTACTTCGATTTCCATCTTTGCCCTGTCACAGACCACATTTCTGCCAGTCCCGGCGTGAAGCGTGCCTACATTGACCCGGCTGCTCCCATTCTCATGTCTTGGGATTGCCTGGATATTCAGCACTGCCGTGGCTGCTGCCATCAGTGCATTTTTCCCATTCTGGGGGCACACACCCGCATGAACGGCTTTTCCTGTGAAGCAGGCGTCCAGCTTCGTGGTGGCAAATGTTTTTGCCATCCCCGGACATACATAGCATCTCCCGTCCGCTGAAGCAGAAAGATGGGATGCCATTACATAGTCCACATCATCCAGATGTCCCATTTCCACGATGGATCTGGCTCCGCGCACCCCTTCCTCTGCCGGCTGGAAGATCAGCTTTATGGTTCCGGAAAGCCGGTCCTTAAACTGCATCAGAAGCTCTGCCGTCCCCAGGCCAATGGTCATGTGGCCGTCATGTCCGCAGGCATGCATGGTCCCCTCTGTCACGGAACAGAAGCCTTCCCGGGCAGGCAGGTGCTCCGGCCCTCCATCCTCAAAAACATTCAGTGCATCCATGTCAAAGCGCAGGGCTACTGTAGGTCCTTCCCCACAGCAAAGAATCCCGATGACGCCGGTATGCCCGTCTTTCGCACGCTCAAGATATTCTTTGTCTGCGCCATGCTCCAGAGCCCACTGGTAATGCTGGTCAAAAAGTTCTTTGGACGGCAGTCCCATGCGTGCCTCCGGTCTGCACACCTGGTCCCCTGTGAGGACTTTATACCCCATTTTTTTCAGGCGGGCAGCAATCAGCGATGAGGTACGCATCTCCAGCCATCCTGTTTCCCCATGCCTGTGCAGATCACGCCTGCAGGCAGAGAGCTTTTCCTGAAGCCGGTCCGCCATCTCAGATATTTCCTTGTACACCATTCTTCATACCTCCTAACCCAGACAAGCCGGAATCCGGATTTTGCTGTTATTAGCAAAATTTTTGTGTAATTTGCACTTATATCCCGGAAGTCTTTGATATTATTTTGTGAATTCATCATATCACTTGACAGTTACTGAAAGGAAATATATTATTTTTATAGAAAATGAAAGAGAATTTATATGAGGCCGCTCTCTTGATTATCTGTGTTGCGGGGAGTAGAGTATTTTTTAGCATATTTTTATAACAGACGACAAATCTACAAGGAAAAGCAGAAGGGAGAACCCATGAAATTAGAACAGATTGAGCAGATTCTTTCCCTGGCCGACACTGGTTCTTTCACAGAAACCGCCCGCAGGCTTTATATTTCCCAGCCAAACCTGAGCGCATCTGTCAAATAGCTGGAAAATGAGATCGGCAATATCATTTTCGAACGCACCCCCTCCGGACTGGTGGTCACCCCATTTGAATTGGAATACCTTCACCATCTGCGGGCAGTCAAACGGGAGCTGGACGCTACAGAAGCATTTCTTGGACAGGCTCCCCACAGGATCCGGCTGTCCCTGAATATTGCTACTACCAAATGCATCTGGATCAATGATTTCTTTTCCGGAATCATCAACCATTATGACGGAAACCAGCTTAACTTTTCCCTTTACAACACAGAGAACAGCGACGCGGCTATGGATCTTGTCCATACATCTGCCTGCGATCTGGCTTTCGTCAGCCTGACCGGACCGGAACAAAAGGAGCTGGTCTGCAGATCCCGCAGCATGGGACTGGAATACCACAAATTATACGCTTCCCCCATGCACATTATGCTTGGCAGAAAGAATCCCTTATACCACCAGGAAGGTACTTTTCCTCTGAAAGAGCTTTCCAAATACCCCTATGTCAGCTACGGAACCTCACGGCAGCTGGCCACCACCCATGCACTCAAGCTGCTGGGTATTTCCCCCCATCTGCACAGCATCATCCGCGTCAATACAAACAATGCCCTCTACAATGTGGTGGAAAATACCAAAGCCTTCACCATCTCTGCCAATACTCCCGGCAAACATTCCTATCGGCATGTCCGGGCTATCCCCCTGGATGGTCTTCCGTTTTTTATTGAGGTTGGCTGGCTGAAGCTTCGGCGGACAGACCTGACCACTACTGCCCTTTCATTCCTGCATCACGTAACAGAAGCACTTGCAGACAGGCAGCCGCCTTCCTGAATTCATAAATCCAACTATAACGCCGATGATATAGTATTTATAGAAAAATAAGTATTTGATTATACTGATTCTGGTTCTTATAATGGGGGCAGAAACACTCAAATAATAATGTGATCCCCACTGCCGGAAAAATGACCTCCCTCCGCCTTCTTCAGCATCTCAAAAAAAACAGGGTATGGAGGAAACCAGACCATGAATAGTAATCAAATGTATAATATTTTCTAACACATGTGAAATTAAAGGTGTACATTATGCTGTAAATCCTTTATAATAGTCTTACATCAGTTTTGATAGGTCTGGCAACACTGGCTGAAAGAGTAAACCTTACATAAAGCGGTTAAGGAAAGTGACAGAAAAAGACCCATCAGCTAGCCTGCCGGCATCTGATGGGCCCTCTGACGATTGCGTAAGCAACCGTTAATGGTCACTGGGCGGCAGCTTCACCGCCGCTCTTTTCTGTATTACAATTTCATGATAGCATTTTACCAGGATATAATCAAGGATTTATTTTTTGTTCCCGTATCACGAAGATTGTTAGTTACTATTCACGGCCAGCTTAGAGCGTGTCTTAAAATTCATTCCTGGCATCTGCACGCCCCACTTCGTGGTATATTTGGGCCAAATTCAGGTTACATAGCCCACTATGCGCCCTTCATTTGGCCCAAATCTCCCACAAAGTGGAACGCACAGCTACCAGAAAGCAATTTTCAGACACGCTCTAGAGTTTCTGGCTCCGAAACCCGCAATCCGGGGGAACCTTTTTCCAGAGCGTACCTCTCGGAACAACCCCCTGTGAGCTGTTACGATTGTTACTGTTCACGGGGCACATTTTCTTGTCCGGCTACACAAGACAAGAAGCACAGAACCACCAGGCGTCCGCCCGATGTGGAAAACAGTAAAAAATGAATAGGAGAAGAGACATTGAGAACAATTCATGTTGAGGAAATCAGCAAAGCAGTTAAAGAAATGTGCATCCAGGCAAATCATTTCCTGTCGGAGGATATGAAAGCCTGTCTGGACCAGGCATCAGCGGCAGAAGATTCGGCACTAGGAAAGCAGGTTCTGTCCCAGCTTCAGGAGAATCTTGCTATTGCCGGAGCAGACATGATCCCTATCTGCCAGGATACCGGCATGGCCGTGGTATTCCTGAAAGTAGGCCAGGAGGTGCATCTGGAGGGCGGGGGCCTGACTGATGCGGTGAACCAGGGAGTCCGGGAAGGATATGTGGAGGGCTTTCTGCGCAAATCCGTGGTAGGCGATCCCATTGAACGGGTCAATACCGGGGACAATACCCCGGCAGTGATCCATTACGAGATTGTAGAAGGAGACCAGGTGGAGATTACCCTGGCCCCCAAGGGATTCGGAAGCGAGAACATGAGCCGTGTATTCATGCTGAAACCGGCAGACGGAATAGAAGGGGTGAAGGACGCCATCCTCACAGCCGTAAAGGATGCAGGCCCCAATGCCTGTCCGCCGGTGGTGGTAGGCGTAGGGATCGGCGGCACCTTCGAGAAATGTGCCCTTATGGCAAAACATGCCCTCACAAGAAATCTGAACCAGCAGTCCCCGGTTCCCTATGTACGGGAGCTGGAGAAGGAGATGCTGGACCGAATCAACTGTCTGGGAATCGGGCCGGGAGGCCTCGGGGGCAAAGTGACTGCCCTGGCTGTGAACATTGAGACCTATCCCACCCACATTGCCGGACTGCCGGTGGCAGTCAATATCTGCTGCCATGTAAACCGGCACTGCCACAGGGTATTGTAGACAATATTAATCATACGTAACAGACACCCATTGAACTGTTACAATCATACATATCTTTTCTTGTTAACAGATAGAAGGAGGATTCCATGAACCACAAGCTTCATATACCAGTAAAAAAAGAAGATGTAAAACATTTAAAAGCAGGTGACTATGTGTACCT
>CAJTOW010000182.1 GCA_910577655.1 uncultured Lachnospiraceae bacterium
ACATCTGCCAGAAAGCAATTTTCAAACACGCTCCAGTAGGCCAAAAGAGACAGCGATTCCATCTGGACAAAGAAGAATCCCCCGATTGTGCTGCAGCACAGTCGGGGGATTCTTCTTTGCTTTATAATGGAAAACCACACCGCCCATCTGGACTGTTACATATCTTTAACAGCCTTTGTACTTGACAGATACTATATTTTATAGTATCATCAATTTTGCCAAAATACTATAAATTATAGTAATATAAAAATATTTATAGATACTGGCAGAGGTATACCTCTATACCATCCAAAACAGGAAAATCAAAGAAAGGAATTCATCAAAAATGGACAAACGTAACAACAAATTAGAACTATTAGGAAATGCGCCGGTCCCAAAGGCTCTTATGGCTCTTGGTATTCCGATTATGATTGGCATGTTGATTAATGCCCTTTATAATCTGGTGGATGCGTATTTTGTCGGCGGATTGGGAGAGAGCCAGATGGGAGCAATCTCCATTGTCTTTCCTCTCGGGCAGGTCGTTGTCGGCCTGGGGCTGATGTTTGGCAATGGAGCCGCCTCTTATCTTTCCAGATTGTTAGGCAGGGGCGACAAAAACCGGGCAGACAAGGTAGCCAGCACAGCCTTGTGCAGCAGTGTTCTGACAGGGGCAGTCCTGATTCTTGTGCTGATTATTTTTCTGAAACCGGTTTTATTTTTATTGGGAGCCACGGAAACGATTCTTCCCTATGCGCTGACTTATGCAAAAATTTATGTGATTTCATCCATACTCAATGTTTTCAATGTCACCATGAACAATATTGTAAGCAGTGAAGGAGCCGCAAAGACAACGATGTGCGCCTTGTTATTGGGCGCTGTATTGAATATTGGATTAGACCCTGTCTTTATTTACACACTAGGGCTTGGGGTAGCTGGAGCTGCCATTGCTACGACTATTTCCCAGTTTGTTTCTGCCCTGGTTTATCTGAACTATGTGTTTCAGGGAAAAAGCGTTTTTGCCTTCCGTTTCAAACATTTTGATCCTGACAGAGAGATGATAACTGAGATATTAAAAACAGGAATTCCCACCTTGACTTTTCAGCTTCTTGCAAGTCTTGCCATTGCTTTGATTAACCGGGCTGCGAATAATTATGGCGATGCCGTGATTGCGGGAATGGGAGCCGTTACAAGAATCACTTCCATGGGAACCCTGGTTGTATTTGGTTTTTTAAAGGGCTTCCAGCCGGTTGCGGGATTCAGCTATGGTGCAAAGAACTTTGACCGTTTGAGAGAAGCAATCCGGACTTCCATTCTGTGGTCTACAGCTTTCTGCATAGCTGCCGGCGTATTGATGGCTGTGTTCTCTGCCCGGATCATTGCCGGATTTACGGAGGGGAATATGGAAATGATTTCTGTTGGGCAAAAGTCCCTGGTGGCAAACGGATTATCGTTTTTTTTCTTCGGGTTTCATACCGTATATTCATCCCTTCTTCTTGCAATCGGCAAAGGAAGAGCCGGATTTTTTCTTGGAGCATGCAGACAAGGGATTTGTTTTGTGCCTGTTATTTTGCTTTTGCCTCTGATTTGGGGAATGGACGGTATTCTTTATGCACAGCCTGCCGCTGATTTGCTTTCTGCAATGATTACTGTATTTGTGGCGATTTCTGTACATAGAGAATTTGCTGTATAACAGATACTTCCTTGAACTGTTACGGCATCTGTCCATGAAAATCGCTACGCGATGGGGCAGATGCCCTTCGACCACTACGTTTTCGTAAGGTCAGCGCAGCAAGTGTGCAGACCTGTCTGAACGGTTACTTTGCTGTAACAGTTGTGAACGTTTGATATAGCGAATTTTATTGACTACAAATAGAAAGTTTAGTATTATGTTGATTAGAAACCAATTATTCAAAAAAATAAATTATAAGATATACTAATAAAAGAAGATCAAAGGAGGATGCATAATGGCGAAGGTTGGTATTGTGATGGGCAGTGATTCGGATATGCCGGTGATGGCCAAGGCGGCAGAGATGCTGGACAGGTTTGGAATTGAGTATGAGATGACGATCATTTCCGCGCACCGGGAGCCGGATATTTTCTTTGAGTGGGCCAGGGGTGCGGAGAGCAGGGGGATCAGGGTGATCATCGCGGGAGCCGGGAAGGCGGCTCATCTGCCGGGAATGTGCGCGGCGCTGTTCCCCATGCCGGTGGTCGGGATTCCCATGAAGACTTCGGATCTGGGAGGTGTGGATTCCCTCTATTCCATCGTGCAGATGCCTTCGGGGATTCCGGTGGCCACGGTGGCAATCAATGGCGGGGCCAACGCGGGTATCCTTGCGGCCAGGATTCTGGCTGTGTCCGACGAAGCGCTGCTGCAGAAGGTAAAGGAGTATGCCCAGTCCATGAAAGAGGATGTGGTGAAGAAGGCTGAGAAGCTGGAGAGCATTGGGTATAAGGAGTATCTGGCGCAGATGTAAGGCCGGATCATGGCAGGTGGACGTCTGGTGTAGTATATGCTGCCAGAATAATTTCAGTAACCGTTCAGGGCGTGTCTGAACGGTTACTAATTTCATAAATGCAGAAGATTGTGGAGGGAACAGGATGGATTACAAGAAAGCCGGAGTAGATATTGAGGCGGGCTATAAGTCCGTGGAACTGATGAAGAAGCACGTGATGGAGACCATGCGCCCGGAGGTGCTGGGAGGCATCGGCGGCTTTTCGGGGGCATTTTCCCTGGAGGCCATTAAGGGGATGGAGCATCCGGTGCTGCTGTCCGGTACGGACGGGGTGGGCACCAAGCTGAAGCTGGCATTTATCATGGACAGGCATGATACCGTGGGCATCGACTGTGTGGCTATGTGTGTCAACGATGTGGCCTGCGCAGGCGGGGAGCCGCTGTTCTTCCTGGATTATATTGCCTGCGGGAAAAATGTTCCCGAAAAGATAGCCACCATTGTCAGCGGTGTGGCCGAGGGCTGCAAGCAGTCCGGGGCTGCCCTGGTAGGGGGAGAGACCGCGGAGATGCCGGGATTCTACCCCATTGAGGAGTATGATCTGGCGGGCTTTGCCGTGGGTGTGGTGGACCAGAAGGATCTGATCGACGGAAAGGATCTGGCAGCAGGGGATGTGCTGGTGGGGTTGGCTTCCTCCGGCGTCCACAGCAACGGTTTCTCCCTGGTACGGAAGGTTTTTGAGAAGGAGCTGACCCGGGAAGGCTTAGATACCTACTATGAGGAGCTGGGCAGGACCCTGGGAGAGGCGCTTCTGGCCCCTACCAAGATCTATGTGAATGCCCTGAAAGGGATCAAGGACGCGGGAGTGAAGGTGAAGGCCTGCAGCCATATCACCGGAGGCGGATTCTACGAGAACATTCCCCGGATGCTGAAAGATGGCACACGGGCAGTGGTGAAGAAGGACAGCTATGAAGTTCCGGCTATTTTCAAAATGCTGGCGGCAAAGGGCGGAATCGAAGAGCAGATGATGTACAATACCTACAATATGGGAATCGGCATGGTAGTGGCAGTGGATCCTGAGGATGTGGAGAAGACCATGGAGGCGGTAAAGGCTGCCGGGGAGACTCCCTATGTGATCGGGTCCATTGAGGCCGGGGAAAAAGGAGTTACCTTATGCTGAGAGTGGGAGTGATGGTATCAGGCGGCGGCACCAATCTCCAGGCGATTCTGGATGCCATTGACAACGGAACAGTCACCAATGTCCAGATAGCGGTGGTGATCAGCAACAATCCGGGTGCCTATGCCCTGGAGCGGGCAAGAAACCATGGGATTCCGGCAGTGTGTATCTCACCGAAGGAGTATGGGAGCCGGGAGGATTTTAATAAGGCGCTGCTGGCCGGGGTGGATTCTTATGGGCTGGATCTGATCGTTCTGGCCGGATTCCTGGTGAAGATCCCGGAGGAGATGACAAGGCGCTATGAGCGGCGGATCATCAACATCCATCCGTCCCTGATTCCTTCCTTCTGCGGAGTGGGCTACTATGGGCTGAAGGTCCATGAGGCGGCCCTGGAGCGGGGCGTGAAGGTGACAGGAGCCACGGTGCACTATGTGGACAGCGGCATGGACACAGGCCCCATCATCCTGCAGAAGGCCGTGGAGGTACTGGACGGGGATACGCCCGAAGTGCTGCAGAGAAGGGTGATGGAGCAGGCAGAGTGGGTGATTCTGCCGAAGGCGATTGATATGATTGCGAATATGGCATTGTCTGATGGATGTTAAAGAAGAGGAGAAAGGAATAATATGAAAGTTCTGATCGTTGGAAGCGGCGGCAGGGAACATGCGATCGCGTGGAAGGTGGCCCAGAGTCCGAAGGTGGAGAAGATCTACTGCGCGCCGGGAAATGCCGGGATCTCGGCGGTGGCGGAGTGTGTGCCCATCGGGGCCATGGAGTTTGGGAAGCTGGTGGAGTTTGCCAGGGAGAAGGCGATTGATCTGACGGTAATCGGTATGGACGATCCCCTGGTAGGCGGTGTGGTGGACGAGTTTGAGAAGGCTGGTCTGCGGGTGTTCGGCCCCAGGAAGAACGCGGCGATCCTGGAGGGATCGAAGGCATTTTCCAAAAATCTCATGAAAAAATATGGGATTCCTACGGCGGCTTATGAGACCTTTACAGATCCGGAGAAGGCCCTGGAGTACCTGGAGACAGCGAAGTTCCCCATCGTGCTGAAGGCGGACGGGCTGGCCCTGGGAAAGGGGGTTCTGATCTGCCCGGATCTGGAGTCGGCAAAAAGCGGTGTCCAGGAGCTGATGCTGGATAAGAAGTTCGGTTCTGCCGGGGATGAGATCGTCATTGAGGAGTTTATGACCGGGCGGGAGGTCTCTGTGCTTTCCTTTGTGGACGGTAATGTGGTGAAGATCATGAGTTCGGCCCAGGACCACAAGCGGGCCAGGGACGGGGACCAGGGACCAAATACCGGCGGTATGGGGAATTTTTCTCCCAGTCCTTTCTACACCAAAGAGGTGGATGCCTTCTGTAAGAAGCATATCTACCAGCCTACGGTGGATGCCATGAAGGCGGAGGGGCGGCCATTTAAGGGCGTGATCTTCTTCGGGCTGATGCTGACGGAGGACGGGCCAAAGGTGCTGGAGTACAATGCACGGTTCGGGGATCCGGAGGCCCAGGTGGTGCTGCCGAGACTGAAAAATGATATCGTGGATGTGTTCGAGGCCTGCATTGACGGGAAGCTGGACCAGGTGGATCTGGAGTTTGACAATGACCGGGCCACGGTCTGTGTGATCCTGGCTTCGGACGGGTATCCGGTGGCCTATGAGAAGGGATTTCCCATTGAAGGGCTGGAGGCGTTCCGGGGCAAGGATGATTACTATGTGTTCCATTCCGGGACAAAGTTCAATGAGGCGGGGCAGACCGTTACCAGCGGAGGCCGCGTGCTGGGTGTGACAGCTACCGGAAAGGATCTTAAGGAGGCCCGGGCTAAGGCCTATGAGGCGACGGAGTGGGTGAAGTTCGGGAATAAGTATATGCGGAGGGATATCGGGAAGGCGATTGATGAGGCACAGCTTTGACGGATATCTGTGTTAATTCCGTAACAGTTCAAGGGGGCCTGGGCTGTTACGGAATTTCCGTTTTTATTGGAAATACGGGTGAAATAATTATGAGCTTCGATTCTTATTGAAATGAATTAGGATGCTGTGAAGCATATTTTGTAACTGAAAAAAGGAAACCACAGATCAGTGGGAATATCCGACTGGGCTGTGGTTTTTCTTGAAATATAAGCAAAAGTGCATTTTCTGGTAAGTGATGGCGGCATGAAATAATGCTTCGAAAGGTGGAAATGCTACGTTTGTAATGGGAAAGGTTGGTTACTGTTCACGGGGGTAATGTGCCGGAAGGTACGCTCTGGAAAAAGTTTTCCCCGGATTGCGGGTTTCGGATGCAGA
>CAJTOW010000183.1 GCA_910577655.1 uncultured Lachnospiraceae bacterium
CGCTTCGCAGACGCACAGCTGACACGAATATCAAGCACTATTTACTTCGGGATTAGTGCAACGCTGTACTAGATTGTTCAGCGTGTGAAAACCAGAGTAAATACGAATTGACACACGGTAAAAAGCATTGTATAATAATTGAAAAATATCAATAAAATCAATAGGAAACTCGAGTAAATAGAAATGAAAAACAAAATGCCAGAATCAAACGGAATTTTACATACCACCGCCCCTGCATCCGGTCCTGCCGTGGAAGCTGTTTACGGCAGTTCTGGTATTACCGGTCAGTACGGCGTGGAGGACATGAACCGTTTTCTGTCCTCCATCATGGATATAGGAGAGCTGCTTTTGATGCACGGGGCGGAGGTGGGACGGGTGGAGGATACCATCCGGCGGCTGTGCGGGGCTTACGGATTTGTCCGTTCCGATGTATTTACCATTACCTCCAGCATCGTGGTCACGGCTATGTTCCCGGATGGGAGCACCCTCACCCAGACCAGGCGCATCCGGGAGAGGGACACAGATCTGGGCAAGGTGGAGAAGGTCAACGCGCTGTCCCGCAGAATCTGTGCCTCACCCATAGGTCTTGAGGATTTCCGGAGGGAGCTTTCCAGGCTTAACCAGGCGAAGAAGCCGCCGGTCTGGCTGGATCTGGTAATGTATATGATGATATCCGCATCCCTCTCCATCTTTTTCGGCGGTACCTGGATGGATGGACTGGCGGCTTCTCTTTCCGGGATTGTGCTCTTTGCCATGATCTCTGGCAGCGCTGCTTTAAAGCTGAACGGTATCATCCAGAGTATGGTCTGCAGTGCGGTCACAGCCATCAGCGTTCTCCTTCTGGTGCGGTCCGGTATCGGCGCCCATCCGGACAAGATCACCATCGGCAACATTATGCTGGTGATTCCGGGGATCCAGTTGACCAACTCCCTGCGGGATATGATCAGTGGAGATATGATCAGCGGCCTGCTGAATATGAGCGAAGCGCTGCTGAAGGCCATAGCGGTGGCCATGGGATTTGCGATTGTACTGCTTGTGGGAGGTGCCTGATGGAATTTTTTGTGATTCAGACGATTATGGGGCTTCTGGGGTCTGTAGGCTTCGCGGTCCTGTTCGGTATCTATGATAGGAAGCTTTGGGTCATCGCCCTGGGCGGGGCAGCAGGCTGGGTGGTGTATCTGGTCTGTGTGAATGTGGGGTACAGCATGTTCGCGGGCCTGTTTGTGGCCAGCCTTTTCATCGCTGCTGTCAGTGAGATCCTGGCCAGACTGCTGAAGACGCCGGTGATTCTGCTGCTGGTGCCTATGCTGATTCCGGAGATTCCCGGCGGGGATCTCTACTATACTATGCATCATCTGGTACAGGGACATTACACTGAGTTCGGAAGCTATTCCAACCAGGTGCTGGGAGAGGCGGGGGCTATTGCCCTGGGGATCATTCTGGCTTCCCATATAACAAAGTTTGGCAGAAGTATCCGGGTTCATGTGTTCCGGAAGACTTTGTGAATAAGATGGTTCAGACAGGTACTTGCTGCCCGCAAAAAAGTGCTGGGCATAAGAGGCTTTGGGAGTTGGATCGTTTTGAAAATTGAGCCTGACGGCAGATAATATAGGAAAGGGTGTGGTAACATTGGGGAAAAAGATTACAAGAAATGACGTGGCAAAGCTGGCAGGTGTGTCGCCTGCCCTGGTCTCTTATGTGATGAACCAGACCAAGCCGGTCAGCGAGGAGAAGACCCTGGCAGTGAAGAAAGCCATTGAGGAGCTGCAGTACAGGCCGAATCTACATGCCCGGGGGCTAAAGACCAACAAATCCATGCAGATTGCATTCGTCTGTGACAACCTGCGCAATGACTGGCTGGAGATTGCGGAGAAGAGATTTTTTGACAAGGGATATTTCGTTTCCCACTGCTACAGCCGTGATGGAGACGACTTTATCCAGATGCTGATTGAGGGACGGTTCGACGGGGTATTCATGCTGTCTAACCGTTATACGGCAAAGCAGCTCAATGAGATCGCCAGTGCCGGTATTCCCATTGTCCTCTATAAGACCCGGGATTATAGCTTTCTGGAGCCAAATATCGTGACAGTAGCGCCGGATATCTATGGAAGCATCGTGAAGACCGTCAGCTACCTCATCGCCAGAGGCCATAAGCGGATTATTCTGGCGCCGCCTCTCAGGTACAATATGAACCTGGCCAAGGGCTACCGGGAGCGCGCCTACAAGGAAGCCCTGGAGACCAATGGGCTTTCCTACGATGAGGCCCTGGTGTGCGGGGATACCTCCTCCATGGAAGCCATATTCTCCAGAATCTTTGATCTGGTCTATGCCGGGAACGGCAGCAGGCGTCCCACTGCTATTGTGGCCGGAGATGATTATCTTGCCGGACGGATCCTGCAGTATCTGACTAAGCTTGGCATGAAGGTTCCGGAGGAGATGGCTATTGTAGGAATGGACAATACCTATCTGTCTGAGATGCTGTCCCCCCAGCTTACCAGCGTCAACTTCTCCAAGGAAGAGTTCTCCGCCAGACTGGTGGATACCATGCTGAAGCTGATCAATGAAGAGCAGGTGGAGGATGTGTTTATCAATGTTTCGCTTCTGGTGCGGGAGAGTACCTGAATCTAAAGTTCCATCCGGCCGGAAATCAGAGTAGTGGGCGGTCTGGCACGTACCAGGCCGCCCATTGGACATGTCTGAAAATTCATTCCCGCTATCTCTATAAGGGACGCCTTCGGTGTATGCCCCGCTTCGCGGTATACCGAAGGCGTCCTTTGGGATATTTACCCCAATTCACTTAACGCAGCCCACCAAATCCCCACAAGTAGAGTCTGTGATGTCTGCAGTGTCCACAGACTGTGATCAGCAGCTGGCGGAAAGCAATTTTCAGACACGTTCTGGAAGGGAACAGCCGTGAAAACTAAAAAAATTGCTAATTTTTTTACAAAAACTATTTACACGAGTAACAATCTGTGGTAGTATATGTACATACAGAAAAACAACAGAGAAAAGAACAAAGCCAAAACTAAATAAAATACATATTTTTATCAAAATAAAGCACAGAAATATAGACATATTTAATAATTACCATTTTGAAAATGCCCGACCATGCAGAGGAGAATCCTGTCAATATTTTTTTGACAAAAAGTTACTCGAGTAACTAAAACGGTAACTGATTAAATAAGTGTGGCAGCACCGCATTCCGATAACCAAAGGGAATCTCCCTTTGTTATATAGAAGCATTATGAAACAAAATATAAAAGGGATATGAAAGGAAGGAGTATTAACAATGGCAAAGAAGATTTATGAAGCATGCAGACGCCTCCTGACAATTTGCAGCAACTGCCAGCCGGAGGAGAACATCCTGATCGTCACCGATACGGACAGCTTAGAGATCGGTATGGCTCTCTGGGATGCGGCAGAGGAGTTCCCCAACAAGACCATGGTCATGATGGAGCCGAGAAAAATGCACGGAGAGGAGCCAACCGCCTTAGTAGCTGCTGCTATGCTGAAAGCGGACGTAATATTTCGTGCCACCAAGTTTTCCCTTTCCCACAGCCATGCCAGAAGGGACGCGTGTGCTGCAGGCGCCAGAGATTTGAACTGCTGCGACTACAGCCTGGAGATGCTGGAGAAGGGCGGTCTCTACACAGACTTCGAGGCAGACAGAAAGTATGTAGACCAGCTGCTTAAGAGCATGAAGGACGGCAACAAGATCCACATCACCACCGAGGCCGGTACTGACTACTACGCCAGCATCAAAGGCCACAAGCTCTTCCCCCAGTATGGCATGGTGAGAAATCCCGGCGAGACCTGCTCCCCGCCAGACATTGAGATGGCATCCGGCGCAATCCCCGGAACCGCACACGGCAAGATCGTGGTAGACGGAAGCATCACCCATCCGGCTATGGGCGTATTAAAAGAGCCCATTACACTCTATGTGGAGAACAGCTTTGTGACCAGGATCGAGGGCGGCGAGGAAGCCCAGAGATTTGCAGAGGAGCTGGCCAAGGTTTACGACCCGCGCATGTACCGGGTAGGTGAGATTGGCATCGGACTGAATCCGGACGCTTCCCTTTGCGGCAGAATGCTGGAGGATGAAGGCTGCAGCGGCTACGTACACGTGGCCCTTGGGAACAATGAGACCGACAACCAGGACTTCATCTTACATATTGACATGATGTTCAAGGATCCCACCATCGAGCTGGACGGCAAGGTGATCTTCGATCACGGTCAGGTAGTGTTTGACTGATAATCTGGACAGAATACAGTCCCGCCAAAGGGGTGTACCAAAGACCGGCATAAAACCGTAACAGGCCGCGGCAAGGTGAAAGACCATCCGCGGAAACCGGGAGCCTGGTGCAGAAGCATTTGCCAGACCGGACATCAGGCTCCTTCATAAATAAAAAATGAGAGGGAATAATCATGAGCGACAATATGAAAAACGGACAGTTGATGCCTGCGGAGCTGACCGCACAGATCCGCGATAAATATTACTTTGTGGACGAAGATCCATTTACCAAGACAAAAAGGCTTTTCTTCGATAACTCCGGCGGTTCCTTCCGTCTGAAAGCAGCCAGCGAGGCATTCCAGAAGGTAGATGATCTGCCCAACTGCGGCGGCCACGGCGGTGCTGCTTCCAACTATCTGGATACACTTCGTGACCAGGCCTGCAAGGACATTTCCACCATGTTCAACGCTGAAGGCGGATGCATCACCACTTCCATGACTGCTTCCATCATCGTCTTCGACGTGTCCGAAGCCATCATTGAGAATGTACCCGGAACCAACGTGGTTACCACCGCTCTGGAGCATCCTTCCGCATTTGACGGCTGCGCGGTACCGGCTGCCAAGTATGGCAAGGAGCTGCGTGTGGCCAAGACCGATCCGAGAACCGGAAACATCAGGCCGGAGGATGTGGTGAAGCTGATTGATAAGGATACCTGCCTCTTAAGCGTGATCATGACCTCCAACATTACAGGCGCGATCCTGGATATCGAGACCATCGCCAGGGAAGCCCGGAAGATCAAACCGGACCTCTTCATCATCTGTGACTCCGTACAGCATACACCTCACGGCCTGACCGACATGAAGAACTGGGGTCTTGACTGTGTGAACTTCGCTCCCTATAAGTTCGGCGGCGCAAGAGGCCTGGGAGTGGGCTGGCTGTCTGAGCGTGTCATGAACCTGCCTCACAGAAAGCTGATCAAAGAGAAGCAGAGCAACTGGGAGATGGGCGGATGCGCACCTGGCATGTATGCAATGCTCAGCGCAATCTTTGACTATGTATGCTGGATCGGCAAACAGTTCAAGGATACAGAGGACAGGAGAGAGCTGTATGTAGAAGGTATGACCCGGATCACCTGGCATGAGCGCGCACTGCTTCATCGTCTGCTTCACGGTTCCGATGAAGTCAAGGGACTTCTGGATCTGGAGGGCGTCAATGTAGCCGTTGAGATGGATGACCTTACCGAGAGAGACCTGATCGTTCCCATCGTATTCGACAAGATGACCTGCGAGGAAGCATCCAGAGCATACGAGGCCAAGGGCGTGGTGGTACATGAGCGTACCGATGCAAGCCTTTACTCTGCACGTCAGGTGAATTCCATCAACCAGCACGGGATCGTGCGGATCTCACCGCTGCACTGCCATACATACACAGATATCGACGAGTTCCTGAAGATCACCGCAGAGATCGCAAAGTAAACCCTCATATCAGCTTTGCAGATACCACCATGAATGAAAGCGGGTTTACTT
>CAJTOW010000184.1 GCA_910577655.1 uncultured Lachnospiraceae bacterium
TGGCCATCGACAAGCTGGTCGAGGACGGCGAGGAGACCTACTACGTGGACAGCAATGGTGTGATGGTCAGAAACACCTGGGTAAAGGTTGTCAACGAGGAACAAGATGACGACAGCGACCCGGCCGAGTACAATTATTACTACATGCAGAGCAACGGTAAGGCCTATAAGACCAAAACAGAATCCACCCATTTCAGGACCATTGACGGCAAAAGATATGCTTTTGATGAAGATGGCAAGATGCTGTATGGCTGGGTAGATGTCAACCATGAGCGAGTGGACCAGGACAACTGGTATGATGAAGGTATGTATTATCTGGGTCAGTGGGATGACGGTGCTATGAAGACCGGCTGGCAAAAGATTTATGTCACCGATAACGAAGATGACGACGAGGAAAAGGAATTCTGGTTCAACTTCAAGTCTAATGGCATAAAGCGTAGGGCTGATCCGGCTGATGGTACAACTGGTAACATTACCGAGAAGACGATCAATGGTAAAAAGTACGGCTTTGACTACCGTGGTGTTATGACTTATGAGTGGACGCTTGCTACCACCAATACATCTGTAGCTGCCCAGTCTACTGCCTCTTCCTGGAAATACTTCCGTAGTCCCGAGGACGGTGCCCGCGTAACCAAAGGCTGGTTCAAGGTAGTTGCTCCTGAGGAGGATAATGATAACGTATTCTATAGTTATGAAGAAGGCGTATCATTTGCCATCTCTGATGCAGAGGATGAGACTGAGAGATGGTACTACGCTGACGGTGACGGCGAGCTGTATGCCGGAAAGATCAAGAAGATCAAGGGTAAATACTATGGCTTCCGTCCGGATGATGGCAAAGGCAAAGATGCTGCCATGCTGACTGGTCTGGTTCTGATGCAAACAGATGGTGATAATATCGTGAATGTTCTGGATGATGATGTTGATGCCGACGACCTTGACGAGTTCATTTCTGACGGCACCTACACGGATGATCTGGGAACCCACACCATTCCGTATGATGCAACCTTGTATTACTTTGGTAATGACGAGGACCATGACGGTGCCATGAAGACCGGTAATGTTAATATCAACCTGGATGGCGAGAACTACAACTTCAAGTTCAGCAAGTCCGGCGGTGCCGAGGGTAAGGGCCGTGGTATCACTGGTCTTGATGACAAGAAGTATGTCTACAAGTATGGCTTGAAACTGAAAGCCAGCAATGATGACAAATACCAGGTAGTATATGTCACTGGCGATACTGCAAGCAGCAATGCCCGGGTAGCAAAGATTGATGCCCAGGAACTGCGCGATTATGCAAGGGAGAATAGTTACATTCTTACGGACAGTGCAGGTAATAATATCACCAACAAAGATGGTGACAGCGTGACTTCTTTTGGAAAGAAAAATCAGGTCTGGGAGCATGAGTTCAAGTTGCTGACTACTTCCGGCACGGTTGTGAAGAGCAAGACCGCGGCAAGAGACGGGGCAGACTGGTACTTCTATGTTGACAATGAGCACATCATTATGTATAACAACACTAAGACCCTGACTGCTAACAGTAAGTCGAAGAAGGGCGACGCTGATTACGAAGCTCTGAACAATGGTCTGAACACTTGGAAGAAGTGGAATGATGTAGATCCAGCTGGTTCGTTCACGGATGCTGTCAATGTAAAATCCTGGAGCTCAATGAATGAAGTTAAGGATGAGGAAGAGGTAGTAGAATAAAGTTCTGCTTCCTATATGTCACAGATATGACATATCCAATCCCGATTTCTGAAACATATGGGGGAAAACCGGTAGCATTTAGGGCTGGTTTTCCCTTGTTTCCTCTTGTTTTCTGAAAGAACCGGAGCTCCATATGAGAAATCATGAGGCACCAGTTCTTTTTTAAGGGAAATGACGGTGGTTTGTACTCGCATAGGCCAGAATAAAATGTATGGGCCAGAACAGCCTGGAAAGCTTTTCCCAAGCAGGAAAGACTGGCTTAATCATTTACAGCTGGACAAATTCGAATCTGTGCATTTTCTTGTGCAAGATTCACTGGTAATATAAAAGAGTTT
The DNA here is from genome assembly GCA_910577655.1 of uncultured Lachnospiraceae bacterium. Taxonomy (GTDB): domain Bacteria; phylum Bacillota; class Clostridia; order Lachnospirales; family Lachnospiraceae; genus Brotaphodocola. The sequence goes on from CAJTOW010000184.1 coordinate 2,039, forward strand.
GTGTCTTTGGAAAAAATGGCTCCTTTTCGATAAGAATTGTCATATCTGAATTCTTACCAAAAAGGAGCTATTTTTTTCCAAAGACACAAACTATTTTACACTACCCATTAGAAAGCATGACCCCAAACCCAGATATCATACTTGTTCAGCCGAAATAGAGAACACCTTGCAATGTGTCTGGGGTGTTCTCTTTTTGTCATGCCACCAGTGCTCCGGAATAATAAAGCTGCACTGCCGGCCTGGGCCTCTGCATGCACAAGCCCAAAGAAGAAAACCTCCCAAAGACATATTCCCTCCGTTGTACAGTACACCTTCCGGGTCATATTAGTACTATCTTGCGGAAATTCCGATGAATAAAGCGCCCGCTGCCCACACCTTCTGCACGCCTGCAAAGCTGGCTGTAGACACCACTACGCTGTCACTTTACAGACGCACAGATGCCGCAGATATCTGGCACTCTCTTCACCGTTATTTCCGCAAAGCGGTGATGGAACGGCAGAAAAATAACCATTATATGAAGGCCTTATGGAGATATAGAAATGGAACAGTTGGGATTATAGGAAAATATCAAACCTCTTGTCTTCGGTTTCGGGAAATGGTAAGATGAAAGAATAACCGGAAAGGAGCATTTGTATTATGGGCATTTATGTAAATCCGGGTAATATTGCATTTAGGGAAGCAGTGAATTCCATAATCTATGTAGACAAAAGCGGGATCATTTCCTATACAAACAGTGTTTTAAATACAAAGCAGAAATTTATATGTGTAAGCAGACCCCGTCGTTTTGGAAAATCCCATGGCGGCAGATATGCTTTCTGCATATTACAGCCGGGGTTGCAGCTCCGGGGAACTGTTCTCTGGACGGGAGGCAGAAGCAGGTAAAGATTTCCGGCTCCATCTTAACCAGCATCATGTGATCCGCCTGGATGTACAGCAGTTCCTGGAATCTGAACGGGATCTGAGGACATTTATTGCTGAGATGGAACGAACGGTTGTAAATGAGCTGACAGAGGTATTTCCAGAAGGAAAGGAACTGGGGACATCTCCCCGGCTTAAGACCGCCCTAAATATAATATTCACCCAGACAGGAAAGGATTTGTGTTTGTTATTGATGAATGGGACCGTGTATTCCGTTTCGCCAATGGCAGGGAAGACATGCAGAAAGAATATCTGGATTTTCTCCGGGGACTTTTTAAAGGGCAGGATTATGTGGACCTTGCCTACATGACTGGTATTCTTCCCATAAAGAAATACAGGGAACACTCTGCCATCAATATGTTTGATGAATTTTCCATGATTGACCCGGCGGATCTGGCCGGATTCTTCGGCTTTACGGCGAAAGAGGTGCAGGAGCTGTGCAGACAGAGAGAAATTGACTTTCCGGAACTCCAGAAATGGTATGACGGGTATGTGCTGAATGGACTGCATATGTACAATCCCAAGTCTGTAGTGGATGTGGTCCGGCGCGGCAGATTCCGGAGCTACTGGACCGGTACGGAGACCTATGAGGCGCTGGAAGTTTACATTGATCTGAATTTTGACGGGCTTAAGGAAGCTGTCATCCACATGCTTGGTAATGTCCCATATGAGATAAATACCCGGAAATTCCAGAACGACATGACCACCTTAAAAACAAAGGATGATGTACTGACACTCCTGGTCCATCTGGGATATCTGGCTTATGATGAATCCTGTGGGAAAGTAAGGATTCCGAATCTGGAGATTGCATAGGAATTTCTGAACGCGGTGGATGAGCCCGGGTGGGATGGTCTTATCCAGTCCCTGAAACGGTCCGGGGAGCTGCTTAAGCGTACCTGGATGCTGGACGGAAATGCTGTGGCGGAAGGGATTGCCGCTATCTACAGCGAAACCGCTTCCATGCTCAAATACAATGATGAAAATTCCCTTACCTGCACCATTCTTATGGCATACTACAGCGCAAAAGCCTATTATATGGACCCGGTTCTGGAAATGCCTTCCGGAAAAGGATTTGCTGATGTGGTTTACCTTTCCAGGCGGAAATGGAAAACCGGATGTGGGACTCAGATGTTACATTACAGTTCGTTCCTTTTCTGTAGTTTGGTTTTAGCTACTTTCCGGTACTTCCAGTCCAGACCCTCTATAAAAACTGCTGCACGGATGATTTTTATTCATCCGTGCAGCAGCTTTTTACAAAACAAGATTATTCTTTTTTAATACTCCATAGCCTGTGATGCACCATCATCTGCGAGAATATCGTCAAAGTGATCCAGGTCACCATTTACAGTAGAAAGAGCCCAATCTTTCCAACCCTCAAGGCCAGCAAGATCTTTTAAGGTTTTGTTGTTAGTATACATTGCGATATTTTTGTCATCGACATAGAAATACCAGTCATCTCCGTCTTTGGCAGCAGTCTTGTTCTTAACAATAGAGCCAGACGTATTTAATAAATAAAGCTCTTTTGGCCATTTCACAGAAACAATACCCTGATCTCCCTGAGCTTTAAAAGCAAGTACCTTCACAGTATCGCCATCTTTATTCTGACCAGCCGGGTCAGCCGCTGAACGTAAGTCGGCAGAATCAAACTCTCTGACCTTGGCATCTGCGTCACCGATATCTCCGGTAGCGCCAACTACGATGTATTTCTCATCGCTTTCAGCCTTCAGCTTCAGACCGTTCTTGTAGATGTATTTGCCATCCTCAACACCTGTCAGGCCACGACCTTTGCCTTCTGCACCGCCAGCCTTGCTGAACTGGAAGCTGTAGGAATCACCATCCAGGTTGATGGTTACAGAGCCAGTCTTCATTGCACCGTCGTGATCCTCGTCATTTCCAAAATAGAACAAAGTCTTGTTGGAGTCCTCAAAATCATCGAAGTCGCCTACACGGTCCATGCAGTCATCCAGATCATCTGCATCCATATCATCTGCAATTACGTTGATAATCTGGTCACCGCTTACTTCCAAGGCACAAAGGCCAGTTAGCATGGCACCGCCCTTCTTGCCGTCATCCGGCCAGAAACCGTAGTATTTGCCTTTGATCTTCTTGATCTCGCCCTTTGCCAGCTCGCCGTCGCCGTCTGCATAGTACCACTTCTCGGATTCGTCATCAGCGTGGGTAGCTGCGAAGCTGTCACTGCCATAATCCTTGAAGGTATTGTCCTCATTGGGGGCTACTACCTTGAACCAGCCCTTGGTCTTGCGGGCGCCGTCTTCAGGATCACTGTAATATTTCCATGCACTAGTGGATGCTGTGGATGTTGTAGCAACCTCAGTCCACTCGGACACCATTACACCGCGGGCGTCAAAACCGTACTTCTTGCCGTTGATCTTCTTTTCCATAACCTCGGAATCGGCATCATCCAGGAATCTCTTCTTGCCATTGGACTTGAAGTTGAACCAGTAGTCCATGTCGTCATCTTCATCCTCGTCATAGACATTGATCTTCTGCCAGCCGGTCTTCATGGCACCGTCATCCCAGTTGCCCAGGTAGTATGTAGCAGTCTCCCAGTCGCTTTCATCGGTAGCCCTGGTGGCATCCTCATTTACCCAGCCATACAACATCTTGCCGTCCTCATCGAAGGCGTAGCGCTTGCCGTCGATGGTTTTGAACCTGGTAGTGCTGTTGTCGCCGGCCTTGTAAGCTTTACCATTGGACTGCATGTAGTAATAGTTATACTCAGCCGGATCCTCGTCATCATCCTGGTCCT
>CAJTOW010000185.1 GCA_910577655.1 uncultured Lachnospiraceae bacterium
AGGCGAAGCAGGAGCTTAGTGAGAACGCATGCCTGGGCACTTAGCGAACACGAGCCGGAGGCGAAGAGTGAGGTTAGTGGCCATGGCGGCTGTGAACACTTAGCGAGTGCGAGCGGGAGGCGAAGCAGGAGCTTAGTGAGAACGCATGCCTGGGCACTTAGCGAACACGAGCGGGAGGCGAAGCGTGAGGTTAGAGGCCATGGCAACATTGATAGAGAGAGGAGTCACAATGAAACGTTACGCAAAATATGCCAGACCCTATCTGGGGGCATTCATCATCGGGCCATGTATGATGATTGCCGAGGTCATGGGGGATATCATGCTGCCCAAGCTGATGTCCATGATCATCAACCATGGTGTTGCTTACCATGATGGGGGCTATATTCTGAAAGTCGGCCTCTGTATGGTGCTGGTGGCAGGAGGCATGGCCCTAAGCGGAATCGGCGGTTCCTATTTTTCTGCCAAGGCCTCCATCTGTTTTACCAGCGATCTGCGGCAGGATCTGTTTGAAAAGGTACAGAACTTTTCCTTTAAGAATATTGACGACTACAGTACGGGGTCTCTTGTGACCCGGCTGACCAATGATATCCAGCAGATCCAGCAGGTCATGGTCATGGGGCTGAAAATGATGCTGCGGGCGCCGGGGATGTTTGTGGGAGCGCTGATCATGGCCTTTGTCATGAATCCCCGGCTGGCCCTGGTCATTCTGGTGGTGATTCCCCTGCTGGGGACTGCCATTGCCGTGATCATGTTCACTGCTTATCCGCGCTTTGGCATCATGCAGGTCAAGCTGGACAAGATGAACTCCGGGATCCAGGAGGCCCTGACCAACGTGCGGGTGATCAAGTCCTTCGTGCGGGAGGATTTTGAAAAGGAGAGATTCCGCCGTGCCAACGAGGATCTCCAGGAAAACAGCCTGCGTGCCATGAATATTGTGATCATGACCATGCCCATCATGATGCTGTCCATGAATGTGACCACCATTGCCGTGGTCTGGTACGGAGGGAATCTGATCATCGGCGGGAGTATGCCCGTAGGGGATCTGACCGCTTTTACCACTTATATCGTACAGATCCTTATGTCTTTGATGATGCTGTCCATGGTATTCCTTATGAGCGCCAGGGCCATGGCTTCGGTGAAGCGTGTGGATGAGGTGCTGCGCCAGGAGATCGACCTGACCGACCATGAGGCAGCCCGGAAGGATCTGATGGTGAGAGAGGGCCGGGTGGAATTCCAGGATGTGTCCTTTGGCTACCAGGGAGCAGCAGGAGAGCAGGTGCTGGAGCACATCACCTTCACGGCGGAGGCGGGGCAGATCATCGGGGTCATCGGTGCCACGGGAAGCGGGAAAACCTCCCTGGTGCAGCTGATCCCCAGACTCTATGATGTGACCGGAGGCCGTGTACTGGTAGACGGAGTGGATGTGCGGGATTATTCCCTGCAAAGTCTCAGGGAAGGGATCGGAATGGTTCTCCAGAAGAATGTGCTGTTTTCGGGAACCATTGAGGAGAATCTCCGGTGGGGAGATGAGAATGCTTCCATGGAGGAGATCCGCGCCATGGCGGATTCCGCCCAGGCAGATGGATTTATCACCTCCTTCCAGCAGGGGTATGACACGGATATGGGCCAGGGCGGGGTCAATGTATCTGGTGGTCAGAAGCAGCGTCTCTGTATCGCCCGTGCACTTTTAAAACGGCCCAAAGTCCTGATCCTGGATGATTCCACAAGCGCGGTGGATACGGCCACAGAGGCCAGGATCCGTGAATGCTTCCGGACTGCCTTAAAGGATACCACCAAGTTCATCATCGCCCAGCGGATCGGCTCCGTGGAGGAAGCGGATCAGATTCTGGTTCTGGATGAGGGGAGAATTATTGGTATGGGCACTCACAAGGAGCTGATGGCTTCCTGCGGTGCATACCAGGAAATATACTATTCCCAGAGAGAGAAGGAAAAGGAGGTGGGCGCATGATGGATCAGGAGAAACGGATGGAGAGTCTTCAGCACCGTTACCGGAAGGCCAAGGCGCCTGCCATGCCGGCAGGGCCAGGAGCTGGCGGTCCGGGGCCAGGTGGTCCGGGCCCTGGTGGTCCCGGCAGGAGGATGGCGGCTATGGGTAAGGGTAGAAAGCCTGCCAACAGCCGGGCTACAGTAGGCAGACTGTTGGCTTATCTGAGGGAGGACCAGGCCAGACTGGTGCTGGCTTTTGCCTGCGTGATTTTAAATACCATCGGAACGCTTCTGGGGGCCTACATGCTGCGGCCCATTATCAATACCTATATTGTACCGGTGGACGGGAGCCGCGGAGACGCGGCTGGACTGTTTCGGGCCCTGGTGGTCATGGCCGTCGTGTATCTGGTGGGAGTGGGGGCCAACTACCTCCAGGCCAAAGTGATGCTGACCATCGCCCAGCACGCATTGCGCAGGATCCGCAATGACCTGTTTGCCAGGATGCAGGAGCTGCCGGTGCGTTTCTATGATACCAACAGCAACGGCGACCTTATGAGCCGTTTCACCAATGATGTGGACACCATCGGCCAGATGCTGAGCAGTACCCTGGTGCAGCTGTTTTCCGGGGTATTAAGCATCGTGGGAACCCTGATCCTGATGATCTATACCAATATCTGGCTGACTGTGGTGACTGTGGTGATGATTCCGCTGATGATGAAGGCCGGAGGGGCAGTGGCACGCCGGAGCCAGAAATATTTCTCCCAGCAGCAGGCTTCCCTGGGCACCCTTAACGGTTATATCGAGGAGATGATCACGGGCCAGAAGGTGGTGAAGGTCTTCTGTCACGAGGATGTGGTACGGGAAGAGTTTGCCTTGTTAAATGAAGATCTGCGCAAAACCCAGATCCGCGCCCAGTTTTTTGGCGGGATCATGGGCCCGGTCATGGGAAACTTAAGCCAGGTCAACTATTCCCTGACGGCCTGCATCGGCGGGCTCTTGTGTATTTTCCGGAATTTCGATGTGGGGGGACTGACGGTGTTTCTGAATTTTTCCAGACAGTTCAGCCGTCCCATCAATGAGATCTCCATGCAGGTCACCAGTGTATTCAGCGCCCTGGCCGGCGCGGAGCGGGTGTTTGCGGTGATGGATGAGAAGCCGGAGGAGCCGGACAGAGAAGACGCTGTAGTTCTCAGTCCCATGAAGGGCCATGTGGTGTTGGATCATGTGACATTCGGGTACAATCCGGATAAGGTGATCCTTCGGGATATCAGCCTCTATGCCAAACCGGGACAGAAGATCGCTTTCGTGGGTTCTACGGGAGCGGGGAAGACCACCATTACCAACCTGATCAACCGGTTCTATGACATCCAGGGCGGCAGCATCACCGTGGACGGAGTGGACATCCGCAAGCTTGCCCGGGCTAATCTGCGGGAGAACATCGCCATGGTACTTCAGGATACTCATCTGTTTACGGATACAGTTATGGAGAATATCCGGTATGGAAGGCTGGATGCTACAGATGAAGAGGTGATTCAGGCGGCCAGGACGGCCTCGGCCCATTCCTTCATCATGCGTCTGCCCCAGGGGTATCAGACCATGCTGGAGGGAGACGGGGCAAACTTAAGCCAGGGACAGAGGCAGCTCTTAAATATTGCCAGGGCGGCGGTGTCCAGGGCACCGGTCCTGATTCTGGATGAGGCCACCAGCTCTGTGGATACCAGGACGGAGAAACATATTGAGCATGGGATGGACCGGCTTATGGCAGACCGGACCACTCTGGTGATCGCCCACAGGCTGTCCACTGTGCGGAATGCGGACGCGATCATGGTGCTGGAGCAGGGCCGGATCATCGAGCGGGGGGATCATGAGGAGCTGATGGATCTTAAGGGACGGTATTATGAATTGTATACAGGGATGAGTGAGCTGGAGTAAAAATAAGACGGGGTTCGCCAGAGGAATGGCAGCATTCCGTGTAACAGTTCAGACGGGCGGCAAATACGGAGATTTTTTCCGGAAGAGACTTGGAATAGGAAGTGGTTTGAAGTATAATGTAGTTCAGCAGCAGTTCAGGGCTGATCTGGCTGTTACGAAATGCAGGTATCTCTGTGTCATCGTCTGTATGTGTGAAGAGGACATAGAGGACAAGAGAAGGAGGAGAGTTATGATCTTTGGACATATAGCAGCAAAGGAGACAGAGGCGGCTTATGCGCCTATAATCCGGAGGGCGGTCCGGTACTGCAGGGAAACAGATGTGTCCCAGATGGGGGAGAGCCGGTTTGAGCTGGATGGGGAGGATTTTATCGCTTTGATCTGTGACCGGGTGACGGAGGCTAAGGAGAAGAAGCTTCCGGAGGTGCACCGCAGATATGCGGAGCTGCAGTATATGGCAGAAGGGTCGGAGCTGATGGGATTTTACCCGGACTGCGGGGACAATGAGATTCTGGAGGACCTGCTGGAAGAGAAGGATACCATCTATTATAAGGAGAATCCGGCTGCAGGGGAGAAGATGCTTTTGATGACGCCAGGGACCTATGCAGTGTTCTTCCCTGAGGATGTTCACAGGCCCTTCTGTCAGGTGGAGAAGCCGGAGAGAGTAAAGAAGATCGTGGTGAAGATCGCCCTGAAGTGTCTGTAGGAATATTGAGGTATGGATCGTGACGATATATGATATTGCCAAGGAGGCAGGAGTAGCAGCCAGCACGGTTTCCCGTGTGATCAACAACAAACCAGGGATCCGGGCGGAGACCAGACAGAAGGTGCAGGAGATCCTGAAAAAATATCATTATACCCCGGACGCGGCGGCGCGGGGGCTGGTGATGCAGTCTACCAAGATGGTGGGGATCCTGATTGAGGATATCCGGGTACTTCATCATGTCAACAGCGCTTTTGTTATTGAACAGGAGCTGACCCGTCAGGGATACTGCTGTATAATCATGGGAACAGGGCAGGAGGAAGAGAAGAAGGCAGAGTATATCCAGATTCTGGAACAGCGCAGGGTGGAAGGTGTGATACTGATGGGTTCCATGTTCGGGACGCCCAAGGTTAAGCAGAGCATCCAGAAATACCTGCCGGAGATTCCGGTTGTGATTGTCAACGGTTATCTGGATCTGCCCAATGTATCCGGTGTCATCGTGGATGAGGATGCAGGGATCCGGCACTGTGTAGAGCTTCTTGTGGGGAAGGGAAAGTCAAAGATTGCCTTTGTTCTGGATACCTCTTCTCCGGCCAATACAAGAAAGCAGCAGGGCTATTGTGACGGGATGCATCAGACCGGGGCCAACGGAGGTACCTTGTGGATCTATCATGTGGAGGAGAATTCCGTCAAAGGCGGATATGATGCGACGGTCCGTATCCTGGAGGAGCATCCGGATGTGGAGGGGATCATCTATTCTGTAGACCGGATCGCCGTGGGCGGCGTCCGGGCAGCCATAGACCAGGGCCGTCAGGTTCCGGAGGAGCTGGCTCTGGTGGGGGTGGACAACACGGTCTATGGGGAGATCTGTATGCCGAAGCTGACCACTCTGGACAACAAGCTGAAGGAGCTGAGTGAGGCGGCGGCTGATATGCTGCGGGAAGGGCTGGAAGGGAAGATCCAGAGCCAGCAGAAGATGCTCTATTCAGAGATCATAGAGCGGGAGAGCACATAAGGAAGAAGGGGCATGACACTTATGAAAACAGGCCCCAAAAACGGCAGAGATGTTTTCTATTTAGGGGCTGTGAAAAAAGTCGCGGCTGCCTGCGGGAAAATGACGGAAGATCATGTA
>CAJTOW010000186.1 GCA_910577655.1 uncultured Lachnospiraceae bacterium
ACTACGTTTTCGTACGGTCAGCGCAGCGAGTGCGCAGACCTATCTGAACTGTTACATATTCACTATTGACATAAGTCCGAATTCAGACTATACTATCAAGTACGAAATCAGACTATATATTCATCAGACTATTAACTCACCAAACCACAAACTCACTATACGATTAAGGAGAGTACCGTAATCATGAACAAAGAAACCAGTAGATCTGCCCAATATGACATAGCTGCAAAGAATCATTCCCACAGTAGAAGCCAGCATGACACGGAGAGTCTTCCATCCGCGGTTCCTGGCTGCTCCAGCCCCGCCGCCGCAAGCCATCCCCAGAAGGAGCTGGCCGAGTTCAATTACTACTGGCGGTGTATTGATGATATCTACCATGATCTGGCCCGGAAACTTGGTTTGTCGGACAGCGCCCTGATCATCCTCTACGGCCTTTACACCCTGGGGGACGGAAGCCTCCAGCGGGATATCTGCCAGCAGGCCTCTGTCAGCAAGCAGACCATCCATTCCTCCATCCGCAATCTGGAGCGGGACGGCTATCTGTGGCTGGAAACCGGCGGCAGAGACAAGCGGATCTGGCTCACAGAAAAAGGCAAAGAGCTGATTCATTACAAAATAGCCCCTGTCGTGGCCCTGGAAAATGCCGCCTTCACCACACTCGGTCCCGAAAAGAGCCGTGAATTTCTCCGGCTCAACGCTGAGTATGTCCAGATCCTGCGGATGCTGGCAAACGGACTTTCTGTGTGATGCCATTTGTGTAATGCCATCTGCATAAGCCCTCCTGAACCGTAACAGTTCAGATATCCCTTGAACTGTTATCCTGAGCTGTCACACATGTGCCAGCTGACCGCGGACCAATACAAGAACAATCATTGATTAATCTTATCATAGCCGTCCCGGCCCTGCGCCTGGACAGCGGAACGGAGCAGCCTATGAATACGAAAATCCAGCTATCTGATCATTTCACCTACCGCAGGCTTTTGCGGTTTGTCCTGCCCTCCATTGTCATGATGATCTTCACATCCATCTATGGCGTGGTGGACGGACTGTTTGTATCCAATTTTGTGGGCAAGACGCCCTTTGCCGCCGTGAACCTGATCATGCCCTTTCTCATGATGCTGGGCTGTCTGGGCTTCATGATCGGCACCGGCGGCAGCGCCATTGTCGCCATGACCCTGGGCGAAGGGAAAAAGGATCTTGCCAACGCCTATTTTTCCATGATGGTCTATGTGACTATTGCCGCCGGAATCCTTCTGGCCATTCTGGGGATCATCACCGTCCCTGCCGTATCTGTCATGCTGGGAGCCCAGGGGGAAATGCTGTCCCACTGCATCCTGTATGGCCGCATCCTGCTGCCGGCAGTGCCTGCCTTCATGCTCCAGAATGTATTTCAGAGCTTCCTGGTCACAGCGGAAAAGCCACAGCTGGGGCTGGCCGTCACCGTAGGCGCAGGCCTCACCAACATCATCCTGGACGCGCTTCTGGTAGCAGTATTTCCCATGGGCATCGTGGGTGCTGCCCTGGCGACCACCATCAGCCAGATGGTAGGCGGCCTGGTGCCCCTTGTGTATTTTTGTAAAAGCTCCTCCGGCCTGCTGCATCTGGGCCGCCCCTGCTTTTACGGGAAGATTCTGGTAAAAACCTGCCTTAACGGCTCCTCGGAGCTTATGACCAATCTGTCCATGTCCCTGGTGAACATCCTCTACAACTTCCAGCTGATGCGTTTCGCCGGAGAGGACGGCATCGCGGCCTATGGTGTCATCATGTATGTGAACTTTATTTTCATCGCCATGTTCGTGGGCTATTCCATCGGCAGCGCCCCGCTGACCAGCTACCATTACGGAGCCCACGGCCTGGACGAAGTCCGGAACCTGCTCCACAAAAGCCTGGTGATCACCGGAACCGCCGGTGTCGTTCTGACCGGTCTGGCGGAGATCCTGGCCTTCCCTCTGGCCCGTATCTTCGTAGGCTACGACCCGGAGCTGTATGCCATGACCGGACGGGGCTTCATGATCTATTCCTTGTCCTTCCTGATTATGGGCTTCAACATCTACGGCTCCGCCTACTTCACCTCCCTGGGAAATGGCGCCGTCTCCGCGGCCATCTCATTTTTACGGACTCTGCTGTTCCAGGTGGTTGCGGTTATGGGGCTGCCGTTTCTTATTGGACTGGATGGGATCTGGCTGGCCATTGTGGCAGCAGAGCTGCCTGCGCTGGCGGTAACGGGGTATTTCTTTGTGAGTACGCGAAAGAGATATTTTCCGGCTTTCCCTGCCCCGTGAGCTGTAACGTATCTTTGTAACAGTTCAGACACCCCCCTGAACTATTACGGTATCTGCCCATAAAAACCGCTTCGCAATGGGGCAGATGCCCCTTGACCACTATGTATTCGAACGGTTACGGTTCACGGGGCGGTTGTTCCAAGGGGTACGCTCTGGCGGTGCCCGCACCAGTTGTTGATATTTCGCGTATCTTAGGATATAATTGGGACATAAGATAAGACACAATAAAGATTCTGCCCACTGGAAAGGATGACAATCATGACGCTGATAAAAGAAAGAGCAGTGAAAATGATACAACATATGCCGGAAGATACCATGTTTTATGTTGTCAATATTTTAGAAAATCTACAAGCTATGTCTATTAACCGGGAGAAAGACAAGGAAATGGCAAAAGCCGCACTTGAGGATATTCTAAACATGGAAAAAAGACTGCCAGCTGACTTTGATATAAAACGCGAACTGGCTGAAGCGAGGGATGAACGATATGGTAATATTAATTGACACCAATGTCATTTTGGATATTTTTCTGAAAAGAGAACCTTATAAAACGAATTCAGAACTCATACTGACAAAATGCGCTGACAGACAGATCACAGGATATCTGGCTGCACACAGTATTCCCAATTTGTTCTATATATTGAGAAAAGAATATTCCCAGCAGGAACGGCGGAAAATTATCAGAAATTTGTGTTGTATTTTTCGCATTTCAGATTTAAATCTCGACAAAATATTATCTGCCGTTGATAATGAGGATTTTTCAGATTTTGAAGACTGTCTGCAGGAAGAATGTGCTGTAAATGTAATGGCAGATTATATTGTGACAAGAAATCCTGGAGATTTTGCAAGATCAAGAGTAAAAATAATTGAACCAGAAGAATTTGTTGCACTCCTGCAAAGAAGCTAAAAATTCATAGGCGCCGCTATGGGATGCCTCCCCATCACCACACTCTCCTGTCAGTTTTCCCCGCCCCGTGTATAATCCCGAAAAATATTGTTTTTTCCCTGCAATCGTATATAATACAATTTGTAAACAACTGACCATGACTCTTCGATCGGAGGTTTTGCCTATGTTCCGCATGTGGGGAAAAATATGGAAGGACAATCACCTGGTCCGGGACACGGTGGTCTGCATCACAGACTACAGTCTCTCCCGCACCGCCATGGTATTCCAGTCCCTGGATGATATCTGCTTTGAATTTGACCTGGAAAAGCCTATCTGGCTGGATGCCAATATCTCCGAATTCCAGCGGGTGGCCAAAACCCGGTTCCGGCAGGACAGCTTTATTGAAGTGATCGAGTTTGATTATCTGGAGATCCAGGTGATTGAAGAATAAACCGGGCTTTCAAGCTATATTTCTGAACTGTTATGAACTTTTACACCCATACTATACAAGGAGGTTTTACGATGACTGATTATCAGAAGCTTTTCTCCCTGGTCGGCAAACGCGCCCTGATTACCGGAGGCACCGGTGGACTGGGCAGCCAGATTGCGGCGGCATTTCTGCAGAACGGCGCGGATGTGGCGGTCTGCGGAGGGCACCCGGAGAAAGCAGACCCTCTGGGCGAGCTGGCTGCTTCCCTGGGACGCCGTTTTCTTGCCCTGAAATGCAACATCACAAAGCCGGATGAAGTCACCGTTATGCTGGACCAGATCGCGGACTCATGGGGCGGCCTGGATATCCTGGTCAACAGCGCCGGGATCAACCGGCTCATCCGTGCCGAGGAATACGACGACGAGACATTTGCCCAGGTCATGGACCTGAATCTCAACGGACTCCACACAGTCACCCGGGAAGTGGGCAGGCGGTTTATGATCCCCAAGAACTATGGGCGCATCGTCAACCTGTCATCGGTCAAGAGCCTTATCGGCACCACGGAGAATTACATCGCCTACTGCGCCAGCAAGGGCGCAGTGAATATGTATACAAAGCAGCTTGCCTGCGAATGGGGCAAATACCTTATTACAGTCAATGCCATAGCCCCCACCTTCGTCCGCACGCCTATCAATTCCTTCCAGCTGGATGACCCGGTCTTCTATAAGAAACTCACCGACCGCATTCCCTTAGGACGCATCGGCCAGGAAGCAGATATCGCCAGCGCGGCTCTCTATCTGTCCAGCGATGCCGCCGCCTTCGTCAGCGGCCAGGTGCTGTGCGTGGACGGGGGACTGACAGCCATGCAATGAGGAAATCAGCAGTTTCTGTCTGCACTCAGCCGGTCACCGGGCCAGCCCACCGGGAGCATGCATGTAACGGCCGGAACCTGGGCCGCTTAAAATGGTACCCATAGACAACCAGGGGGCGGCTGGTCCCCTACTCCAGCCGCACCCCGGTCTTTTTTTCAAATTCTTTCGCCCAGTCCCTATTCCGGAAGAACAGGATACTCCCCTGGCCGCCGTCATCCATGGCGTAGATACGCTCCGTGACACCTGCTGCCTTCAGCCCCCGGTTGATATACTCCAGAAATACCGGATCCAGCCAGTCATTTTCCACAGCCACCGTGCATTCCTGGGCAACTCCATTGACCTGGAAGCGGACAGCGATCCGCCCGCCGCCATCCTCCCAGTCAACCTCTGACATATCGATCTGAATATCCGTGACTGCGCAGCTCCCTCCTGACATATCATTGATACTGGAGAGAATCTCACGGTAGCTTTCCTCCAGATCAAATGCCTCCCAGTCGAACCAGAACGCCTGGTCCGGATAACTGGTCACCTCCCAGGTCTCCTGGTCCCATTCCGGCATCCCCAGATAGCTCAGCAGCGTATAGTAGGGATATCCCTCGATCCAGATCCTGCTTTGCTCATCCTCCGCCATAGAATTCTGCAGGGTCTCTATATCCTCCTCCGGCACCAGAATCCCCAGCTCACCCAGCACCTTCACCTGCTCTTCCAGCGGAACATAGTCCGGATAAAGCTCCGGCTGGAACCCATCTTCCCTTCCGGCTTCCACCTCCGGATAGAATCCATATCCCCCGCCTCTCCCGCCATACTCCGGCAGGAAAAATGCCGCCGCGGCCAGCGCAGCCACTATACACAGCGTGAAAATGATCCTGCCATTGCCCTCTCCCTTATCATGGGGCAGCTTACGCCAGACAGCCGCCACGTCCCGCTGCTTCGAACCACGGGACTGCTGCCAGACACCGGCTTTCGGATGTACCGCCTGCCTTCCGCGATTCTCTGTCTGACCGGCATATGATTCTCCTGTCTCTGACTGCGCGGACCGTCTCCCGCCGCTCTCCGGCTGACTGGCATATGCTT
>CAJTOW010000187.1 GCA_910577655.1 uncultured Lachnospiraceae bacterium
GGCACCACCGCCCCAGACCCAGGCTCCGGCGGCGGATCCGGCCAGAAATCCGGCGTTTGATCTGTTAAATTAAGAGTATCAAATGTAACAGCCTTATGGCTTGCTACTAAACAATGAATAATCACATTATGGAGGGAAAAATGATGAAGAGAAAAGAGCGTAGAAAGAGAGCAGCAATATGGATGTCCGCAGCAGTATTGACTGTCATGGGAACCGTGCCTGCTTTTGGAGCAGGATGGGAGCAGGATGACCAGGGACACCGGTATGTATTTGACAGCGGCGCAGCAGCAAGAAACCAGATGGTGGAAATTGACGGCGTAAAATATGGGTTTGATGGTGCAGGTTATATGGCAAAGGGCTGGTACAGCCAGGACAGCAGCTGGTATTATTTTAATCCGGAATCAGGGGCCCAGATGACCGGATGGCTGCAGGTGGATGGAAAATGGTATTATCTGGATCCGGGAAAAGAGGGAGCTATGCATAAATCCTGGCTGAAGCTGGGCAATAACCGGTACTACCTTGATGAAAGCGGGGCAATGAAGATTGGCGCTTTTACGGTTGATGGATTTTATTATTTTGCAGAACAAGATGGGAGTTTAAGAAGAAATGTTATCGAAAAGGAAAATGGTATTACGATTCGTTATGATGATGACGGAAAGGAATGGTACAAAAATGAGGAAAGCGCAGTAAACAGCCAGAACGGAGGAGAATCCTGGCTGCCGCTTCTGGAGGACAGTCAGCTTCGGACCCAGCGGCAGGATATCCAGATGAGTAATGCTGATTACATTAGTGAAGTAAAAAGTGATCTTTACGAGGAATTCAAACAAGATGTAAGCAGGAGCAATAAGGCGACTGCAAGAGAAAGAAGCATCGAAAAATGGAAGGATAAGGCGACCAGAAAGCTGGCTGGTCTGTTTGTACCTCAGGAGGAAATTGATACCTATCTGCAGCAGGTAATAGATGCCTGCTATGACGGGGATTATGGAACCTGGGAATATGAGTATCAGGAAAATGGGACAACCTGGACGTATACTTATTACGGAAGCTCGTATGATCAGGATGATGAGGAAGATTATGGTGAAGATTATGATGACTATGACTGGGATGAGTAAGACTGAGACCGCATAAGGGTATTGCCATCTCTTCTGGCAGTTGGGATCTCTGTTCAGAGGCATCTGAACAGTAACACCTGTTACGCTGTATCAGGAGAATCCTGGTCAGTCTGGTTGACAATCCTTCTATTCACTGTTATACTGAACATGCTCATCGGAGGGCTTATAATCGCATTATAAAGCCGGATAAGATGTCGGGGGCGCCCGATATTTTGTCCGGCTTTTTGGTGTTCCGGTATGCATAAGTGACGAGGGGTGCCTGCGGTGTCCCGCCAGCTGTGACGTACAGCTGGCAGAAAGCAGTTTTCAGACGCTGTGGCGTACAGCTGGCAGAACGCAATGTTCAGACACGTTCTGGCATTTCAAAATCAGGAGGAAATAGTGATTATGAACAAGACACAGAATTTTACAGAAGGAAAGATCCTGGCGCCGCTGGTCCAGTTCGCTCTGCCGGTTCTGCTGGCTCTTTTTCTGCAGGCCATGTATGGGGCGGTGGATCTTCTGGTGGTGGGCCAGTTCGGGGAGGCTACAGACGTGTCCGCGGTATCCACCGGCAGCCAGATCCTGCATTCGGTCACTGTGGTGATCACGGGGCTGGCTATGGGAATCACGATCCTTACGGGCCAGCGGATCGGAGAGAAAAGGCCGGAGGAGGCAGGGCGGACCATTGGGGCAGGCATCTGCCTGTTTTTCCTGGTGGCGGCTGTGCTGACAGTGACCATGGTGGCCTGGGCAGGCGGCATATCCCGGATCATGCAGGCGCCTGAGGAGGCCTTTGACCAGACGGTAGCCTATGTGCGGATCTGCTCGGCAGGTACCGTTTTTATCGTGGCCTATAACGTGCTGGGAAGCATCTTCCGGGGAATCGGAGATTCGAAAATGCCTCTGATCACTGTTGCCATTGCCTGCGTGCTGAATATCGGCTGTGATCTTCTGTTTGTATCCGGCTTTCATATGGGAGCCGCCGGAGCGGCCCTGGCTACAGTACTGGCCCAGGCGGTCAGCGTGGTGCTGTCCTTCATGATCATCAGGAGAAGAGAGCTTCCCTTTAAGCTGTCCCGGCAGGATGTCCGCTTCGACCGGATGATCATAAGAAAGATATTGTCCCTTGGAACACCGGTGGCCTTTCAGGATCTGCTGGTAAGCATTTCCTTTCTGGTGATCATTGCCATCGTCAATTCCATGGGGGTGATTGCGTCCGCAGGTGTGGGGGTGGCGGAGAAGCTGTGCGCCTTCGTCATGCTGGTGCCCTCTGCCTATATGCAGTCCATGTCTGCTTTCGTGGCCCAGAACATAGGGGCAAAGCGCCATGACCGTGCCAGGAAAGCACTGTTCTATGGAATCGGAACCTCCGTTATAGTGGGCTTCCTCATGTTCTATGTATCCTTCTTCCACGGAGCCTGGATGGCCGGTCTCTTCGCCAGGGACCGGCAGGTGATCCTGGCAGCAGCAGATTATCTGCGGGCTTATGCCATTGACTGTATCCTGACCTCGTTTTTGTTCTGTTTTATGGGGTACTTCAATGGCGGCGGCAAGACTCTGTTTGTCATGGGCCAGGGAATCCTGGGAGCCTTCTGTATCAGGATCCCGGTAGCCTACCTGGTAAGCAGTATCCCAGGAGTCTCCTTATTCTATATCGGGCTGGCTACCCCGGCCTCTACGGTAGTGCAGATTCTTCTTTGTATCTGGTATTACCAGAAAACCAGTGCGCCATCCGGCCAGTAACCGAACTGCCAACACCGGATAATTGTCAGTCTGCAAGGCGGAGGAAGGAGGCGATGCGGTCGCATCGTTGATTGACGACAATGCGGCCTCCCTGGCGGACCTTCAAAATAACAATAACTGTAATTCTCCTAACACCGTTCAATATATTGGATCGCCACGCACCGGGGGCCGCCCTGGGCCACGAATACGGGACTCAGCTCCAGCATCCGGATCTCCAGATCCTCAAATACCTTTTCAAACATCTTGCGGATGGTGCCGGCATCTTCCGGGGCATCGGCATGGGCGATGTAGAGAATATGGTCTTTTCCGATGCTTTTCTTTTTCAGATGTTCCACAATGCCATTCACGGCCGAAGACATGGTCCGCTTCACCAGAAACTTGTCCAGGCGCGTCCCGTCTACAGTCAGCTTCATCACCGGCTTCAGCTTCAGGGCTGAGCCGATGGCGGCGGCTACGGGGGTCAGCCGCCCGCCCCGCTTCAAAAAGGAGAAATCCTGGGGGATGAGAAATGACTCTGTCCGTTCTGCTGCATTACGCAGCCATGTGAGGATCTCCTGGGCGTTTCCGCCCTCCTCCTTCATTCTCTGGGCCATCTCTACCAGATACCGGTGGGGGCCACACAGAGTCCGGCTGTTGAAGACGGTGATCCGGTCCTTGTGCTCTACCATCTCCCTGGCACTGCAGGCGCTCTGATAGGTTCCCGAAAGGCCGTCGGCCATGGAGATATTGATGATATCCGTGTCAGGATAAGACTGGAATACATCCACCACATCCCCGATGGACGGCTGGGAGGACAAGGGCATCTGTCCTGCCTCGATGCGCTGGTAAAACTCCTCCATGTCAACCTGCAGATCCCGTCCTTCCATGTCTCCGATCTGAATATTCAGGGGAATTGCCTCGAATCCTGCCTGTTTCGCTTCCTTCTCTGTATACAACACAGAAGAATCTGTAATCACCTGAACCATAATAAGTACCCTCCAAATGTTTTATCCGTTATGTGGTTTTTAAAACTACTTATTATAGTTTGCAATACATGACGATATTTGTCAATAAAAAGTTCGTTAAATATAATCTGAACTGTTACACGAAGGTAACAGTTCAGACAGGTCTGCGCACTCGCTGCGCTGACCGTGCGAAAACGTAGTGGCCGGAGGGCATCTGCCTCATCGCGTAGCGATTCTCATGGGCAGATGCCGTAACAGTTCAGGGAGTATCTGAACTGTTACATACGAAGATTCCAGTGGTGCCGTTTCTATTTAAGGATCCTGCTTGACAAAGGCCGTCAGGTATTGCAAACTATAATCAGCATTTTCGCAGGAGGAGCATAGAATATGAAATACGATTTTACAACCATCATTGACCGGAAGGGCCTGGATGCCATGGCGGTGGACAGCCTGGGAAAGAATCCGGGCTTTGCCCCGGATGCGCCCAGGGAAGGATTTGACATTATTCCCATGTGGGTGGCAGACATGAATTTTCCTACAGTGCCCACCATTCCCGAGACTATCATGGAGCGGACGAAGCATGCAGCTTATGGATATTTTGCGCCCCGGCAGGAGTACTATGACGGGATTATCCGGTGGCATCAGGTGCGCAATGGAGTGGAGGGGCTGACAGAAGCATGCATTGGATATGAGAACGGCGTCCTGGGCGGTGTGATCAGCGCCCTCAATGTATTCTGTTCACGGGGAGACAATGTCCTGGTACATAAGCCTACCTACATCGGCTTTACAAATTCTCTTAAGAATAACGGCTACCGGATCGTCCATTCAGATCTGGTGAAGGATGTAAATGGTGTATGGCGCATGGACTATGAGGACATGGAGAGGAAGCTTTCCAAGGAGAAGATTCATGCGGCCATCTTCTGTTCCCCCCACAATCCCTGCGGGCGCGTGTGGGAGCGTTGGGAGATAGAGAAGGCCATGGAGCTGTACAAAAAATACGATGTGATGGTGGTATCTGATGAGATCTGGTCGGACATCCTTACAACTGGCCATAAACATATTCCCACCCAGAGTGTTTCGGAGGATGCCAGAATGCGCACGGTGGCATTGTACGCGCCTTCCAAGACCTTCAATCTGGCCGGACTGGTGGGAAGCTATCATATCATATACAACTCCTGTATCCGGGACCGGGTCCGCAAGGAATCCTCCTTGTCCCATTACAACAGCATGAATATGCTGGCTATGTACGGGCTGATCGGTGCCTACAGGCCGGAGGGCTATGAGTGGGTGGACGAGCTTTGTCAGGTGATCACCGGGAATATTGATTATGCCTGCGATTATATCCGGGAGCATTTTGACGGGGTGGAGGTGTCCAGGCCGGACGGAACCTATATGCTGTTTCTGGACTGTACCCGGTGGTGTGAGACACACGGGAGGAGTATCGGGGAAGTCCAGAAGGCGGGCTGGGATGTGGGGGTGGCATGGCAGGATGGCCGGATGTTCCATGGGCCCTGCCATATCCGCATGAATCTGGCCCTGCCTTTGAGCCGGGTGAAGGAGGCGTTTGAACGGCTGGACCGGCATGTATTTCATGTATAGAGCGCACCGGGTGTGCAGGGCTGCCGGAATTTGCATGGACAGCCAGAGACGACGTCCTCAAAAGGTAATCAGAATATTCCATAATCCTGCGGTGATCCGCAGAAAGGATGGAACTTACCGGGAGTGTCCTGCGTTTGCCAATGGAGCCGCTCT
>CAJTOW010000188.1 GCA_910577655.1 uncultured Lachnospiraceae bacterium
CTATGCCAGACAGCTGGGGATCCGCGTCTGCAATGCCCGCTATGCCCCTAACGGGGTGGCGGATTTCACCATTATGATGATTCTCATGTGCCTGCGGCATTATAAGCAGGCCATGTGGCGGGGGTATGTCAATGATTTCTCCCTGGCAGGGCTCCAGGGACGTGAGATGAAGGATCTGACTGTGGGAATCATCGGCACCGGGCGGATCGGCGCCCAGGTCGTCCGCAACCTATCGGGCTTTGGCTGCCGGATCCTGGCCCACGATGTGTATCACAATCCCCAGGTGGAGGAACTGGCGGAGTATGTGGATTATGAAAGGCTTCTGGCTGAATCCGACGTGATCTCTCTCCATGTGCCGCTGCTGGATTCCAACTACCACATGATCGACCGGGACACCATCGGGAGGATGAAGGACGGCGTGATCCTGATCAACTGCTCACGGGGAGAGCTTGCGGATCTGGAAGCCCTGGTAGAGGGTATCGAAAGTGAGAAGATCGGCGCCCTGGGCATGGATACCTCTGAAGGCGAGGAGGGTATTATCCACGAAGACCACCGGGTGGATATCCTGCCCAACCGCAACTGGTTCTACCTCCACCAGTTCCGCAATGTCATCATGACCCAGCATATGGCCTTCTATACGGATGCGGCAGTGGAAAGTATGGTGGACTGCGGGATCCGTGGTATCTGGGAAATGGCCAGGGGGGAACGGTTTGATACAGAGCTGGGCCAGTGATTCATCCGGCCGATAATCGCTTGCGGGACGCGGCCCTCCATTAGGAGCAATCCGGTAGCGGCAGGTCTTGGCCTGGAAAAAGCTTGAGAAGCTGGGAAGCCTGACCGTATACGACCGTACACCGGCAAGGTGTATGCAGCCGGTCTGGATGTATCTGCTTATTGCTTCGCGGAACACCAGAGACGTCCTGCACATCATCGTCCAGCTTCATATTATCCAGGGAGAACCGTACACGGAGCTTTATCTGATCTGGGAATAGGAAGTTACCTCCACCCAGGGCTGCAGGAGCCAGCTGGGCCAGACAGCGGAGCTGGCCCACATCTGCCAGCCACCGGAGAACGTCCTCGCAGAAAAATTTCATGGAGTTGATAACCCCGGGGCCGTCCTATACCTCGCCAAAGATATTGAGCGTCTTTTCCGTTTGGCTGATACCCGCTCTGGAAGATCACCCTCGTAAATAATACCCCAGACCCTCAATATCCTCTTCAAAAATCTCTTATTGTATTTGTCCTTTCCCTCTTTTTCTGATATACTCAAATAAGAATCTCACGCATTTTTCAAGGAGTGCTTTTTAATGAATATTTACATAGATGAATCAGGATCTATAAACAACCACGCCCCTAACAATAAATACTTTGTTATCGCCCTCATACATCCCACTAATAAAGACGCGCTAAAACGCGCATACAAGCGTTTCGTTTCTTCCAATCATGATGACCTTTTAGCATTAGATCAGGAAAAACCACATCCCGTAACTGGGGAGATAATTAAAAAGGGCGGAAAAATGTTTCAAAACGGTAAATTTCACGAACTCAAGGGTTCTCAATTTGACAGAAAAATGAAACAAAAGTTTGTCCATTTTTTCTGCCGCAAGCCATCTTTTGAAATATACTACATTAAAATTTCCAACCAACTGCTTACGGATCAGTTTTGCGAAAATACCGCCCGTGTTTTTAACTATACACTCAAACTAGCAATAGAATATTTCATCCGCAAAGCTCTCCTTCCAAACGAAAACTGTTCCCTCCAGCTGGATGAACGAAACGAGAGAACCGAAACAAAGTTCTTTCTTGAAAACTATCTCAATACCGAACTTTTCATGAACGGAACGATAATCGGTAAATTTGACGTTGCATATTTTGATTCATCCAATAATTCACTCATTCAGATTGCTGATGTATTCGCAAATTTGCTTTACTCGCATCTGCAAACCGGTGGATATGACGAAGAGCTTAAAAAGCTTAAAGATGCTGGCATCCTCAAATTTACTTTTGAATTTCCGAAATAGATACAAAATTTTCCGCATATTGACAAAGTGTTCTGCATATGCTACTATAGATTTACCAACAGTAAGTCCTATGCAAGTGCCGTTTTCGAGGTAAGCGTCATGTGTTGGCGTCACTATTAGGCAATTGGTAAATCGGATAATCAGGCCAGCCTCACAGCTGGTCTTTTTCTTTGTTTAAAGCACCAAAAGACCTCTCTATTTCCCTGTGGATCCCCGCTCCACCACCCTATACCCCAGCATCATCTCCTCCACGGTCCCATCCCCGCCGTTCAGCTGCTCCAGCAGTATATTGGCGGCGCGGATGCCGCTTTCCTGGTATTCGTAGTGGACGGTAGTCAGGGTGGGGGTGGTGACCTGGGAAAGCTCGGTGTCACCGTGACCGGTGACCAGCACCTCCCCGGGGACATGGATGCCTGCTTCTTTTAAGTATTGCATGGCTCCGGTGGCGGTGGCGTCGGTGGCGCACACAATACCGTCCAGGGGGCCATGCTTCTTCCACAGGACCCTGGCCTTCTCATAACCGGATTCTATGGAAAAATCCGCCACCTCATAGCACCGCTGGCATTCCACCATACCGTAGGTTTTCAGGGTGTCGCAGAAGCCCCGGTAGCGTTCCCGCCCCGCGGCCATATCCGCATGAAGGGCGCTTAAGAAACCGATCCTTTTGCATCCCTTCTCTATGAGCAGCCGGGTGGTGGCGCAGACAGAGCGGTAATCATCAAAATAGATACAGCGGATGCCGTTCATCTGCTGGCCGACGATCACCAGGGGCAGCTCCATTTTCCTCAGGATCTTCCTGTGGTTCGCCGAGAAAATGGTTCCGATCAGGATGATCCCGTCTACCTGCTTCTCACTGAAGACAGACAGGTATTCCAGCTCCTTGACCGGGTCATTCTGGGTATCCGCCAGCAGAAGCTGGTAACCGTTCTGGTTCAGTACCGAGAGCATGCCTTTGATCATATTGCCCACAGGTGTGGAATTCACCCGTGGCATGATGACACCCACGATATGGGTCTTGCCGGTCCGCAGTGTCTGGGCCTGGGGGGAGGGGCGGTATCCCGTTTCCTCCACCGCCTTGCGGATGGCCTCCCGCTTCTCCTCGGACAGACTCCGGTTATTGAAATACCGGGATACGGCGGAATTGGAAACGCCCGCCAATTTTGCTACATCTTTTATGTTCATAGGTGGTTCCTCCGCTGTCTGGCTGATCCTGGGGGGGACGGGCCTGGTCTGGCAGCTGTCATCCCTGAATTCTGCTGCCCCAGGCCCGCCTGACAGATTCACAACAATATAAAGATGCCTTTATTCCATGGTTCTCTTCAAATACCGGAACCCATAAGCCGGCAGTACCATCTCCTTCTCACTGACTTCACTGCCATCCATCATATCCGTAAACGCCCCATCGATCTGGTCTACATAGATCCTTTTATCTTCTCCTGAGAAATTAAAGAGGCCGATCAGCTTATCGCCGTCATAGTACCGGCCCATGCCAAGTACGCTTACGTCGTCCGTATCCACAGTCCAGGAATCGGCTCTGGCCACGAAGACTTTCTCGCTCTTGCGCAACTTCTCCAGCCGGTTCAGGCCCTGGAATACCTGGTTCTCCACAGTGCCCTCCTGGTCGATCTGCTCTGCCAGATCCCACCGCATGGCGCCGCGGTGGATGTAACGGGAATCCGCTGCCTTGTTGGGATCATCCTTGTAGGTATAGTCATTGACCTGGCCGATCTCATCCCCGCTGTAGAGAACCGGGATGCCGGACTGCATGAACATATACGCATGGAGGGTGATGTCGAAACGGATCGCCCGCTCCATGGCTGCGGAATCATTTTCAAAGCCGGCCTTTTCAATGCCGCACATAGAGGCCGTGGTGGCGCAGAAACGGGCATCTCCGCTTACCGGATCCGCATTGTAGAGCTCGCCCCGGCTGGTGCTGTCCGGGGTATAGCCCTGGAAATAATCATTAAGGTACTTCTTGTGGGCGCGTTCCTCCATGCCGTCCAGCTTCAGGGTGTCGTAATCCAGACCCCAGCCGATGTCATCGTGGCAGCGCAGATAGTTCAGGAACAGGTACTGCTTTGGCAGGCCGCCCACGATATCCAGCTGTCTGCGCAGCAGCTTCACATCACGGGTGGCCACGGTATGCCAGGTGGTGGCCATGGTGGTCACATTGTAAAGCATGTGGCATTCGGGCTTCTCTACGGTACCGAAGTAGGGAACCACCTTCTCCGGCTCCATGACCACCTCGCCCAGAAGAAGGATCCCCGGACAGACGATCTCCCCAATCATGCGCATCATACGCACGATGGTGTGTACCTCTTTTAAATTGCGGCACTGGGTGCCCAGTTCTTTCCAGATATAGGGTACCGCGTCGATACGGACAATGTCAATGCCCTTGTTTGCCAGGAACAGGAAATTGTACATCATTTCGTTGAATACCCGTGGATTCCGGTAATTTAAATCCCACTGGTAAGGGTAAAAGGAGGTCATCACATAGTGGCCGATCTCCGGCAGCCAGGTGAAATTCCCCGGCGCCGTGGTGGGGAATACCTGGGGTACGGTCTTCTCATACTGGGCCGGAATCTGATCATTGTCATAGAAGAAATACCGGCTCATGTACTCGCCTTCCCCCCTGCGGGCCCGCTGTGCCCACTCGTGATCCTCGGAGGTGTGGTTCATGACAAAATCCATGCACACATTCATCTTCCGTTCGTGACAACGGGCAGTCAGGCTCTCCAGATCCTCCATGGTCCCAAGCTTCTCCTGAACCTTGCGGAAATCCTTCACTGCGTAGCCGCCGTCAGAACGGCCTTCCACCGTATCCAGGAATGGCATAAGATGAATGTAATTGACATTACTCTTCTCCAGATAGTCCAGCTTCTTCTCCACGCCCTTCATATTGCCCGCAAAATTGTCAATGTAGAGCATCATGCCCAGCATGTCATTCTGCTTGTACCAGTCCGGGTTAGCCTCACGCTCTGCATCCAGCCGTTTCAGCTCCTGGTTCCGCTCCTGGTAAAACTCCCTGATCTGGCCGCAAAGCTCTGCGTACATGGAACTGTTGTCGTACAGCTCCATATACAGCCACCGCAGCTCCTCCTGATGACGTTCAAAACGTTCCTGATAGAGACGGTCGTCCTCCGGGGAGACGCCGGCACGCTCTGCAGCCGGTTCCTCTGCTGCCACGGCTGACACTGGGGGCGTTACTGCAGCCGGCTCTTCTGCTGCCGCGGCTGACACTGGGGGCGTTACTGTGACCGGCTCTTCTGCTGCCGCGGCTGACACTGGGGGCGTTACTGCGACCGGCTCTTCTGCTGCCGCGGCTGACACTGGGGGCGTTACTGTGACCGGCTCTTCTGCTGCCGCGGCTGACACTGCGGGCGTTACT
>CAJTOW010000189.1 GCA_910577655.1 uncultured Lachnospiraceae bacterium
TGTCCCACAAACTGTGACGCACATCTGCCAGAAAGCAATTTTCAGACACGCTCTATCACTCTTTTTGTATCCATTGCAGTCATGTGGAACATTGATCCAGAATCAGCTTCCACAGCACCGGCTCCACCCCCAGAAACCCCATGACCGCCCGGATCTCCTTGACATTATCCTTCTTCTTCCCATCCCGCACCGCCCGGATCAGGATATTCTTAGGGGTGTGTTCCATATCGATAAATTCCAGTATCTGGGTCCTGTAGCCCTGGCTTTCCAGTATCTGGGCGCGAAGCGCGTCTGTATACAGAGCCGCCATGCGCTCTTTGATGATTCCATACTGGAAAACGGGCTTCATCAGAGGATTCTCCATGGTACGGTTCAGCTCATGCTGGCAGCAGGGTACCGAAAGAATCACTTTCGCGCCCCACCCCACAGCCTTGGCCAGGGCATAGTCCGTGGCCGTATCGCAGGCATGAAGCGTCACTACCATATCCACCTGGTCTGCGCCATGATAGTCCGCAATATCCCCATGGAGAAACTCCAGATTCTCATAGCCGTAGCTTTCCGCCAGACGGCTGCAGCGGCTGATCACATCCTTTTTCAGATCCAGCCCGGTGATCCGCACCGGATACCCTTTAAGCTCATGAAGATAATAATACATGGCAAAGGTCAGGTAAGATTTCCCGCATCCAAAATCAATAATCCGCGTCTCCCGGCTCTGATCCAGGGCCGGAAGGATATCCTCGATAAATTCCAGAAAACGGTTGATCTGCCGGAACTTGTCATATTTCGCCCGGATGATCTTTCCATCTGCTGACATGACACCAAGCTCTTTCAGAAAGGGAACCGGAATCCCCTCTCTCAGAATATAACGTTTCTGTCGGTTATGCTGTAAGGCTGTCAGAGGTTCTGAGGAAAGACCGGCAGTTTCTGCATTCCTCCGTATCTTCACCGTCATGGTTCCCCGCTTCCCCACCAGAACCGAGGCGCTCCCCAGTCCGGACTCCACCTGGGCCTGCCGGAAATCATGCTCCATGCGTTCCTGCATATATTCCTTCAACTGATCCAGATCCAGATTTTTATGAAATGCCTGGGTACCTGACTGCTCCTCTGCATGAAACATCAGCCCGCCCTTCAGAAGAGCCGGACGGATCCGTACTTTAGACAGTGTCTTCCTGTCCATCGGATTGCTCAGGACAATCTGCTTCAAATGTTCATTCGCCAGTTCATCCAGCATATTGGTCAGTTTCTCATTTGCCATGCTTCTTCCCCCATTTTCTCCAGAACATGTCCGGCTGACAGCCATCAGCCTTCCACATGGCCCCTGGGCCAATCGCCTTAACGCCAGCTTACACAAGCTGTCTATGTGTGCCTATTTCCATGACCCATTCAGTTCTTAAAGCTATGAATCGGTGCCGGTATCCGCCCGCCCCGGCTCACAAACTTCTCGCAGGAATACTGGTTCACCGGCATCACCGGGGCATACCCCAGCAGCCCGCCGAACTCCACCGTATCACCCACATGTTTCCCGATCACCGGGATCACCCGCACGGCTGTGGTCTTCTGGTTGATCATACCGATAGCCGCCTCATCCGCGATGATCCCGGCAATGGTAGAAGCCGGCGTGTCCCCCGGAATAGCGATCATGTCAAGGCCCACGGAGCAGACGCAGGTCATGGCCTCCAGTTTCTCCAGGGTCAGGGCTCCCATGGATACAGCGTCGATCATCCCCTGGTCTTCGCTGACCGGGATGAAGGCACCGCTTAAACCACCCACATAGGAGGACGCCATGACACCGCCCTTCTTCACCTGGTCGTTGAGCATGGCCAGGGCCGCCGTAGTACCTGGAGCTCCTACACGCTCCAAGCCGATCTCCTCCAGGATCTCCGCCACGCTGTCCCCCACCGCCGGGGTAGGCGCCAGGGACAGATCAATGATTCCGAAGGGAACATGCAGACGCTTCGATGCCTCCTGGGCCACCAGCTGGCCCACCCGGGTGATCTTAAATGCCGTCCTTTTGATGGTCTCGCAGAGCACCTCAAAGTTCTCCCCGCGGGCCTTTTCCAGGGCCACCTTAACCACACCTGGGCCGCTGACGCCTACATTGATGATGGCATCTGCCTCAGTGACGCCGTGAAATGCTCCCGCCATGAAGGGATTGTCATCAGGAGCATTGCAAAATACCACCAGCTTGGCACATCCCAGAGAATCCCGGTCGCTGGTAGCCCTCGCGGTCTCCAGGACGATCTCGCCCATAAGCTTTACCGCATCCATGTTGAGCCCCGTTTTGGTGGAACCTACGTTAATGGAGCTGCACACCCGCTCCGTCTCAGCCAGGGCCTGGGGGATGGAGCGGATCAGATTCTCATCTGCCCCGGTCATACCCTTGGACACCAGGGCAGAATAGCCGCCGATAAAATTGACCCCCACCTCCTGTGCCGCTTTATCCAGAGTCCGGGCAATGGTCACGAAGTCCTCCGGCGTCCGGCAGGCGCAGCCGCCTACCAGCGCAACCGGAGTCACGGAAATCCGTTTATTGACAATAGGCACACCAAAGTCCCGGGAAATTGCTTCCCCAGTGGCTACAAGATCCTTCGCATAAGAAAGGATTTTTTTGTATATCTTTTCGTTGAGAGCATTCAGATCGCTGTCGCAGCAGTCCAGCAGGCTGATCCCCATGGTGATAGTACGGACATCCAGCTTCTCATGCTCGATCATGTTGTTGGTCTCAATCACTTCAAACATATTTAACATAGGAACTGTCCGCCTTTCTCAGATACGATGCATCTTTGTAAAAATCTCTTCCCGCTGGCATTTGATCTTCACACCGATCTCCTCGCCGATCTTATCCAGACCAGCAGCCACTGCGTCAAATGAGGCCGCGGCATGCTCCATGTCTGCGATCATCATCATGTTAAAATATTCCTGCACAATGGTCTGGGAAATGTCCAGGATATTCACCTTGTTCTCTGCCAGATAGGTGCACACCTTCGCAATGATACCCACTGTATCTTTTCCTACAACTGTAATGATTACTTTGTTCATATTCCTCACCTTTCTAAACCAGATCAGGCCCCGGCTTCTCTCCCGCTCTGCATCAGACCAGGTCTCAGCTTTCCTCCGGCAACAGTCCGTTTTCATACTAACTGCCGCCTGTGCCCCTGATTTTACAGTTCTATGATTTCCGACATTTTGTCTCTCCCTGCCACTACGATAGGGAAATCCGATGCCCTGTATGGACATTCTCCCTGGTCAATCTCCAGCCTGACGGTCTCGTAGGCCAGGGCCTCATAGTTGTTCTCCTTACTGAGGTGGCCCAGAAGAATCTTCTTCATATTGTCATGAAGTATGTAAGTTAAAAGCCTTCCCGCGTTTTCATTGGACAGATGCCCATAGTCGCCCAGGATCCGCCGCTTGAGATAGTAGGGATAAGGCCCTGTCTCAAGCATGTTCACATCATGGTTGGACTCCAAAAGCACTGCGTCCAGCCCCTGAAGATGACTGATGATGCCGGCATCATAATGACCCATATCCGTGGCCACTGCCACTGACTGCCGTCCATTGCGGATCCGGTAGGCTACCGGATTGGCCGCGTCATGATAGATGGTAAAAGGAAGCATCTCCATATCTCCCACCGTAAAGTCCACATCCGGCCGGATCTCATGGAAAAGGCCTTCCGGGAAATGCCCCAGGGACGGGATTCTGGAAATCTCCTCAAGTGTTTCCTTCGTGGCATAGACGGGAATCTTGTACTTCCTGGACAGAACTCCCAGCCCCCTGATATGATCCGAATGCTCATGGGTAATAACCACCGCGTCCAGTTCGCTGCCCCTGATCCCGATCTCTTCCAGTCCCAGCTCAATCCGCTTCCTGCTGATTCCGGCATCCACCAGAATACTGGTGGTGTCTGTGCCCACATAGACGCAGTTTCCGCTGCTTCCACTGGCAATACTGACTAGTCTCATATTCGTTTGTTTCCTTAGTTTCTTAATTTGTCTGAAACAGTGTAACTTATCTGCTTATTCCCTGCTTTCCAAGCTGCTCATGAATCTTCTGGCGTACCTGCTCTATGGAGCCATCATTATTAATAACCACATCACAAAATTCAAGAAATTCTTCACGGCTCTTCTGGTTCTTTATGATGGAAATGCACTTCTCCCTGGAATACCCCCGGTTCTCCATCAGACGGCGGATCCGGTTCTCATCAGAGGCATCAATCAGCCACACCTGATCACAGATACTTCGGGTCTGCCCATTAAACAAAGCGGATTCCACGGCTGTTAAACAAACTGATTCCGGCATCGAAACCGATGGCACCGGCGGAGCTGACACCGGCACAATTATCTGCTCTGCCGGCTCCAGTGCCGCTGCTGTCACCACAGACTCCTCTGCTGCCGTCAGCTTCCCGCCGGTGTGGGGCAGCCTGCCGTTCTGAGACATCCCCACATTCCGGGACGTCCTCATGGACGATACCATTTCCTTAATGGTCTCCCAGACCAGGGGATGGATCATACGATTCACTGCTTCCAGGGCCTTCTCATCCCGAAAGATTATGGTGGCCAGCCGGACCCGGTCCAGAGTACCGTCCTCTTCCAGAATCTCTTTTCCGAAATACCGGGTCAGCCGGATCAGGCCGGGTTGTCCCGGCTCCTCCAGCTGTCTGGCCACCTCGTCTGCCAGGATGATCTTTGCACCAAAATCTTCCTTTAATATGGCAAGTACCCGGCTCTTCCCGGAGCCGACTCCGCCAGTGACTCCTATCACCTTCATGGACGGTCAGTTCCCCTTGTGAGCGTTCTGCCGCTTCGCCTCATGCTGCTTTAAGAGGGAAAGAAGCAGGGACTTGGAGATGCTGACGTTCTCCCCATAGGGATTGATCACAAAACCCTTTAAGTCATTGATATTGCGGATCAGGATATTGCCGAAATCCTCCAGGGTCATGATCAGGGCTTCGTTGTGGGTTCCTTCCTGGTTCCACTTCTCATATTCGTCCAGATCCGTGAAAGCCAGATAGTACTTCTCTCCTTTTGTATCTTCGATATCCTCAAACTTGATCCGGGTGGATGGCCCGGACTTCTCCGTAAGGACTGTCTGCTTCAGAATCGGGGAAAGCAGCCGGGAATTCACCAGTGCGGCGGCCATCCGGCTGAGAGTCTCGCTGTCATTGCGCTTCTGCATAGCCTGCATGGCGGCTACCAGATCAGGGTTTTTGATATCTGCTGCTGTCTGATTGTTCATAACGTCTCCTTTTTCTGTACATTCACACTAGAGCGTGTCTGAAAATTCATTCCCGGCATCTGTACGCCCCACTTTGCGGTATA
>CAJTOW010000190.1 GCA_910577655.1 uncultured Lachnospiraceae bacterium
AACTGTTACTGCCCATGAGAATCGCTACGTGATGGGGCAGATGCCCTCCAGCCACTACGTTTTCGTGCGGTCAGCACAGCGAGTGCGCAGACCTATCTGTTACCATGGGGCATCTTCTTGTCCGGCTCCGCCAGACAAGAAGCATCGGGCGCCCAATGTGGAAAACTGGACGAAAACAGTCTTACAAGCGGGCTTGACATCTGTTTTCATCCAGTTTTCCCCGCCCCGTGAACTTGGAACCTCATTCTTTTTAAAAAAAGTATTATTTTCTTCTCAATATATGGTACACTATCCTTATGACTGTTTTCAGAAAGGAGTGTATCTTATATGAAACGAATTTCATCCATCGCCGGCAGGCTGCTGCTTTCCCTGGTCCTCATGTTCGTGCTGTTCTACACGAGCCTACCGGCCATCAATATAAAGAGCCGCAGCTTTTTCGTCTATGTGATCACCTGCATCCTGATCTTCCTGGCTGTGAATTTTCTCGGCTATGTGAAGGATCTGATTCATGCCCTGGGAAATGGCAGGCGCTTCGGCGGCATCTACCGGGATCCGGTCACCGGCCAGTATGTGTTCCGTCGTTTCAGCGGCCCTGACGAGATAGGAGAACCTTCGGTCAGAACCTCCCTGGGAATGCCCCTGAAGGTGGGATTTTCCATCATCGGAATCCTGATCATCTTCATGGTGGGGGCTTCCATCGCAGGACACCGTTTCTTCAACGCGGCCCGTTACCGGGATCTGATCACCAT
This sequence comes from uncultured Lachnospiraceae bacterium, assembly GCA_910577655.1. Classification (GTDB taxonomy): domain Bacteria; phylum Bacillota; class Clostridia; order Lachnospirales; family Lachnospiraceae; genus Brotaphodocola. The sequence continues at coordinate 750 of CAJTOW010000190.1, forward strand.
TACGGAAGGTGATTTCACCACGGATGTGGCGGAACTAAGTATGTCCCAGATCCCCGTAGTGGACCAGGATACGGCTTCCAGGCTGGGGAGCCGCAAGCTGGGGGAGATGACGGAGCTGGTATCCCAGTTTGAGATCGAGCCCAACTACACCCAGATCAATTACAAGGGGTCTCCTTACCGGGTTACCCCCCTGACCTACGCAGATCCGGTCAAATGGCTCTTCAACATGTCCAACGGTCTTCCTGCCTACATTACCGTAGATATGGTGACCCAGGACACGGATCTGGTATGGCTGGATGAGGGGATGCGCTACTCTTCAGGCGAATATTTCTTCCGGAATATTTACCGGTATATCCGTTTCCGCTATCCCACCCGGATGTTCGAAACCGTATCCTTTGAAATCGATGATGATGGGGTTCCCTACTGGGTGGCTCCAACCATCACCTACCGGATCGGATGGTGGGACGGCAAGGATATTAACGGCGCTATCCTGGTCAATGCGGTCACCGGGGAGAGCCGGTTCTATCCCAGAGACCAGGTGCCCACCTGGATCGACCAGCTCTATACCTCAGAGCTGATCATCGAGCAGCTGGATGACAACGGTAAATTCCAGAATGGATATATCAATTCCATCTTCGGCCAGCGGGGCGTGCGCCGCACCACCTACGGCTACAACTACCTGGCCAGCAACGATGACGTATATCTGTACACCGGCATGTCCTCGGTAACTGCGGATGAGTCCAATATCGGCTTCGTCCTGGTGAATCTGCGGACCAAGGAGACCAGCTTCTACACGGTTCCTGGAGCCACAGAGTACTCGGCTATGGAGTCAGCCAAGGGCCAGGTACAGCACCTGGGCTACAGTGCCACCTTTCCGCTGCTCCTGAACATCTCTGACCGCCCCACCTACTTCGTCTCCTTAAAGGACGCAGCTGGTCTGGTGAAAATGTACGCCTTCGTAGATGTACGCCAGTATCAGATCGTAGGCACCGGCGCCACCATCGACGAGGCCCGCAAGAACTACCGTCAGGCTCTGAATCTGGAAGATACAGAACCTGAGGCCCCGGAGCAGATGATTGAACTGTCCGGTATCATTGACGCGATTGAAAGCGTGGTGATCTCCGGCAATACCCACTACTACTTTACCCTCAGAGATGAGGACAAGGTATATGTGGCATCTATTTCCACGTCGGAGCGGCTTCCCTTTATGAAGGCCGGAGACCGTGTTCGCTTTACCTGCACGGAGCAGGATGATGTGGCGGTAGTGGAGGAGATTGCCCTGTTGTCTCCCGCCTCATAGAGATACTTGTCTGTCCCCGTTCGGTGAAGTATATGAATCACAGATGCAGAAGAAGCTGTGAAAAAAGTCCTTTCTGCGATTAGGAAAACAACGATTTTCCATATCTGACCCATTGTCTTTTTGCAGGAAGTCCTGACTTTTTTCACAGCCTCTTTTGTACTATGGGGTAAGCGGATTTCTGGTATCTGTTGAGATCCCTCTTATACTATTATGATTTGTTATAATTACTCTGTTAAAAAGAGCTGACACCAGTAATCGGTTCCTGAGCTGTCCTTATAGTGGCCGACTCCAATAGATGTAAAACTTCTGTTCAGAATGTTGGCCCTATGTCCGGAGCTGTTCATCCATCCCTGCATAACTTCCTCCGCAGATCTCTGACCATAAGCAATGTTCTCGCCATAGCCTCTATAGGAGATGCCTGCCTGGTCAAGAGCAGTATTGCAGTTACTTCCGTCCGGTCTTGTGTGGGAGAAAGAACGTTTCAGTTCCTGGGCCCGGACCAGAGCCGCATCCGCCGCACCGTTATGTAAGCTTAAGGGAGACAAGCCAGCCTTTGCCCGTTCTGCATTAACCAGTTCTACTACCTGGAGAGCGTAATCGTCACTGGCATCCGGAAGCTGGGTACCTGGCTTTGTAGTGCCTGGGTTCGTGGTTCCGGGATTTGTGGTTCCGGGATTTGTGATTCCGGGATTTGTGGTTCCGGGATTCGTGGTTCCGGGATTTGTGATTCCGGGATTTGTGGTTCCGGGATTTGTGGTTCCGGGATTTGTGGTTCCGGGATTTGTGATTCCGGGATTTGTGGTTCCGGGATTCTGGTTATCAGGACAATCCAGATTCGGAAGATTCGGTGTCAGGATATCCGGACACTGTGAATTGCCGGAATCGCATACAGGTGTATCCCAGTTGGGCCGGTTAATGCCCGGGCGAATATAGTTGAGCTGGTTGTTTCCGGATGTGTTGCAAGTGTTTCCGGAGCCTGTGTTTCCGGATGTGTTGCAAGTATTTCCAGAGCCTGTGTTTCCGGACGAACCACAGCTGTTCCCACCGCTGGTGCCTCCCAGAATATCCCGGATGCTCTGGGTCCCCTGACTGCATCCTGCGCTGTTACCGTTTCCACCGATCACGGTGATCCTGCCTGCCGGAATATTATAGGAAACGGTTCCAGCCCAGGCTACTGCCGGACTGGCCCCCGCGATTGCCAGGACTGCGGATGCTGTGGCTACATAAACAGAAAATTTTCTCATGGTAAGTCCTCCTTCTGTTTCAAATGTTTTACATTTCTGTTACAAAAGTATTGTACCATAAGAACGCTGGAAAATAATTAGGGGAAAAATGGGAATAGAGCCAGGGATTTCCGGATCCTGCCAACGGCTTCCAGCCGGCCCTATGGACCGGATGGAAGCAGGCATCCTGCTGTCTAAAGTATCTTAAGCGCCCCAAAGGCGCAGGCCCGCACACATGCAGGCTCCATTCCATATGCCTGCCGGATGTAGCATCCGTCGCATTTGACCATTTTCCCATCACCAGGACGATAGCGGGGCGCGCCGAAGGGGCAGGCCATGCCGCAGCTTTTGCATCCGATACAGTTTGTATTATCATAAATCGTCATACCCGTTTCCTCCGATTTGCCAAGGCAGCCCACGGGGCAGGCCATAATGCAGGGAGCATCCTCACAATGTCTGCATGCCGAGGAGAAAAATGCAAACCGGGTCTGACCAGATTCCTCTCTGATCTCAAGGCTGCCCGCCCTTCTCAGGGCCTTCTGGCCTTCCTCCACGGATGTATCGTTCTGGTCGATACATGCTATGGTACAGGCATGGCAGGCAACACATCTGGATGAATCAAAGGTTATCTTCTTCATGGTTCGTCCCTGCCTTTCTGATATTGCACCGCATTGCTTTGTAGCCGGGGAAGCCTGAATAAGGATCCAGATGCCTGTCACTCATCAGGATACTGGAGTTGGCTTCCGTATAACCGTGGGCAATCTGAAGAGTCCCCACATGGATTTTCGCGGTCACCATGGCCCGCACTGTGATACTGCCAAAGGGACTGTAAAGCTCCACCTTGTCTCCCTGGCAGATCCCCAGCGTTTCGGCATCTGTTTCATGAATCTCCACCAGAGGCTCCTTTCGGATATACCGTGACCAGCTGACACCGTGAAGCCTGCTGTGAATCGTATGGGGCAGCCTTGTCCCTGAGGACAGCATAAAGGGATAATCTGACGCGTATTCCTCATGCTCATCATCTGCCAGCGGAGCCACATAGTCCGGCAGCGGATCAAGTCCAAAGTCCTTCTCAAACTCCGCAATCGTCTGGGAATAGAATTCGATTTTACCGCTGGGTGTGGGGAAGCCTTTTTCCAGCCAGTAGCCCGGAGGGCAGGGCTTTGCGCCAGGCATCTTCCGGGGAACTCCCGGTGTCTTCTTAAAATCTGCCACACTGAGTCCGCAGCCCTCCATAATGAAATCAACAGATGCCTCATAGCCTTTTCGCAGCAGCGGATCCGGAAGCTCCATATAATTGGCCAGCTCACAGAGAATATCCGTATCGGACTTTGACTCATAAAGAGGCTGTATAACCGGCTCTGTATATACTCCATATCCGCCCGGATATACCTTGAATTCTCCCCGCTCCAGGGAGGAGCAGCAGGGAAGCACAATATCCGCATAGCGGCAGGTATAAGTCATAAAAAGATCGGTATTCACAAAGAAGTCTATTTTGTCCAGTGCCTTAACCAGCTTCTTTGTCTGGGGATACATTTTAAAGTTCATTCCCACACCATAGATCGCCCTGATGGGGTATGGATCCTCCTCCAGGATCGCGTCGGCCAGCGTCATGGCCTGGAACTCATGACAGAATTTTGACCAGACCGGGAATTTGTCATAGGCAATCATCCGCGTAAGATCCGGTGCATTTTCCATATAGTACCGGGACTCTCTTGCCACAAAGCCGGCATTCCGGTTCAGGTAGGTATTCTGTGCTTCCGGCACATTTCCCCCTTTTCTGTCAATGTTGCCCAGAAGTGCCTGAAGGCACAGAAAAGCCCGCATATCCTGAAAACCGTTTATTTCATGGGCAAGGGCCGAGGCCGGTATATTGCAGGATGCCGGACCATTGGTGGCATAGATCCTAGAGCGTGTCTGAAAATTCATTCCCGCCATCTGTACGCCCCACTTTGCGGTAT
>CAJTOW010000191.1 GCA_910577655.1 uncultured Lachnospiraceae bacterium
CACATCGGGCGGACGCCCGATGCTTCTTGTCTGGCGTAGCCGGACAAGAAGATGCACCCCGTGAACAGTAACCAATTTTCAGAAATGCTCTGGCAGAATATAGAAAGAAGGGGAAGATCGTATGATATACACATTTGCAGCCATCAATGTAGGTTCTTTTGAGCTGGAAATGGGAATTTATGAGATATCGCCCAAGTTCGGTGTCAGGCGGATCGACCACGTACGGCACATGATCGCCTTGGGGAAGGATACCTTCAATACCGGTAAGATCAGTTATCCGCAGGTGGAGGAGATCTGTCAGGTGCTGGAGGAATTCGGGCGGGTCATGAAGTCCTACCAGGTCGCTGACTACCGGGCCTGCGCCACCACAGCCATGCGGGAGGCCCAGAACAATAAGATCGTTCTGGACCAGATCCGGGTGCGGACGGGGATCCAGATCCACATCGTCAGCAACTCGGAGCAGCGTCTCACCAGCTACAAGGCCCTGGCCAGCCGGGACGCGGAGTTCCAGAAGATCATCCAGAGCGGTACTGCTGTTGTGGACATGGGCTTCGGGAGCCTGCAGGTGTCCTTGTTTGACAAGGATGCTCTTATGTCCACCCAGAATCTGCCCCTGGGCGTGCTGCGGCTGCGTCAGTCCATGTCCAGGCTCCGGGCCACGGCCCAGCAGGAGCAGAGCCTGATCCGGGAAACCATTGACAATGAGCTGGTGACCTACCGCAAGATCTATCTCAAGGATAAGGATGTCCAGAATCTGATCGGTATCGGGACACCGCTTCTGACCATGTATTACAAGATGGAGGGCATGACTGCCCAGAAAGACCGGGTGACCAGGGAGGAATTCGACAGATTTTTCAACCGGTTGTGTGCCATGAACTTAGATCAGATCGAGGAGACCTTTGATGTCAATGCTGAGTACGCCTCCCTGCTGTTTCCGGCCGCTGCTATCCTGGAGAGGATGTTTGAGCTGACCGGCGCCCAGATGCTGTGGGTTCCCGGCATTCGGATCGAGGACGGCATAGCGGCAGAGTACGCCCAGGAAAAAAAGCTCCTGAAATTTCATCATGATTTTGACAATGACATCATCGTCACCTCCCGCAACATGGCCAAACGGTACAAATGCCATATGTCCCACGTCCAGACCGTGGAGACGGAAGCTCTCCAGGTTTTTGACAGTCTGAAGAAATATCATGGCCTGGGGGATAGGGAACGTCTGCTGCTGCGGATCGCGGCAGTGCTTCATTCCTGCGGCAAGTTTGTCACCATGCGGGACGCTTCGGATCGGGCTTACAATATCATCATGGCCACAGAGATTATCGGTCTGTCCCACCTGGAGCGGGAGCTGGTGGCCAATGTGGTCCGTTACCAGATGCTTCCGTTCAAGTACAATGAGGTGGAGATCCACGAGGACGAGGTGGGAAGCTCGCGGCTGGCTACGCCGGAGAACCTGACCATGGTCATCGCCAAGCTGACTGCCATGCTGCGGTTGGCCAATTCCATGGACCGGGGGCATAAGGGGAAGCTTCTGGGATGTCGTATCGTTGTCAAGGACAAGCAGCTGGTGATCACTACAGATTATCCAGGGGATGTGATGCTGGAGAGTATTTCCATCCAGCAGAAGGGCGATTTCTTCGAGGAGATATTTGGCATCCGTCCGGTATTAAAACAGAAAAAGAAGGTATGATTATGGCAGAGACAGAGAACATTTATACCAATCCTAAAAATTACGTAAACAGGGAAATGAGTTGGCTGGAGTTTGACTACCGGATCCTGGGGGAGGCCAGGGACAAGCAGATCCCGCTGTTTGAGCGGTTGAAATTCCTAAGCATTACCGCATCCAATCTGGATGAGTTTTTCATGGTCCGGGTGGCGTCTCTGAAGGATCAGGTTCATGCCAGGTACAAGAAGCTGGACATTGCAGGTCTGAAACCGGAGGAGCAGCTGGAGATGATCGGCAGGAAAACCCATGATCTGGTGAGCCTGCAGTATTCTACCTACAACCGCTCCCTGCTTCCGGCCTTGGAGAGTCACGGACTTCTGGTGGTCAGCAGTCATGAGCAGCTGACGGAGGCGGAGGGCAGATACGTGGACAAATATTTCCAGGAGACGGTTTATCCGGTGCTGACGCCTATGGCGGTGGATTCATCCCGTCCTTTCCCTCTGGTCCGCAACAAATCCTTAAATATCGCAGCCCTGGTCCAGAAGAAGGACGAGAAGGAGGTGCTGGAGTTTGCCATGGTTCAGGTTCCCTCGGTGCTGCCCCGGATCGTGGAGCTGCCAGAGACCCGGGACGGCGTCCGCAGAGTCGTCCTCTTAGAGGAGATCATTGAGCGGAATATGAAGCAGCTTTTTCTTAATTATAATATCGTGGCGGCCCACCCCTTCCGGATCATGCGGAATGCGGACTTTACCCTGGATGAGGAGGAAGCCAGCGATCTTTTGGTAGAGATCAAGAAGCAGCTTAAGAAACGCCAGTGGGGAGAGGTCATCCGCCTGGAGGTGGAGGAGGGAGTGGACAAACACCTCTTGAAGATTCTCCGCAAGGAGATGGCTGTAGGCAGCGAGGACATCTATGTAATCAATGGCCCCCTGGACCTGACCTTCCTGATGAAGATGTACGGCATGGAGGGATTTGACGATCTTAAGGCTCCTTCCTATACACCCCGGCCGGTACCGGCCTTGATGAATGATGATGACATATTCACCAATATCCGGAATGGGGATATACTCCTGCACCATCCTTACCAGACCTTTGATCCGGTGGTGAATTTTGTCCGCATGGCGGCCAGGGATCCGGAAGTGCTGGCCATCAAGCAGACGCTGTACCGGGTCAGCGGCCATTCACCTATAGTGGCGGCTCTGGCGGAAGCGGCAGAGAGCGGCAAGCAGGTCTCCGTTCTGGTAGAACTGAAGGCGCGGTTTGATGAGGAGAACAATATCAACTGGGCCAAGAAGCTGGAGCAGGCCGGGTGCCACGTGATCTATGGCCTCATGGGTCTTAAGACCCACTGCAAGATCACCCTGGTGGTGCGCCGGGAGGAGGACGGCATCCGCCGCTACGTCCATCTGGGCACCGGCAACTACAATGATTCTACAGCCAGACTTTACACGGACTGCGGCCTGATGACCTGCGATCCCAAGATCGGAGAGGATGCCACGGCTGTATTCAATATGCTTTCCGGCTATTCGGAGCCGCCGACGTGGAATAAGCTGTCTCTGGCTCCATTGTGGCTGCGGAGCAAGTTTGTGAAAATGATCCGGCGTGAGACGGCCCATGCCCGGAAGGGCCGGCCTGCCCGTATTATGGCCAAGATGAATTCCCTTTGTGATAAGGAGATTATCGCGGAGCTTTACGAGGCGTCCTGCGCCGGAGTGGAGATCCAGCTGGTGGTCCGGGGCATCTGCTGCCTGAAGGCTGGGATTTTGGGATTAAGTGAGCATATCTCGGTTCATTCCATTGTGGGGAATTATCTGGAGCACGCCAGGATCTTCTATTTTGAAAATGACGGCAGTCCGGAGGTCTATATGGGAAGCGCCGACTGGATGCCCAGGAATCTGGACAAGCGGGTGGAGATCCTTTTCCCGGTGGAGGATCCCCAGCTTAAAGAAAAGGTGATCCATATTCTCCGGGTTCAGCTGGAGGACAATGTCAAGGCCCACATCCTGCAGCCTGACGGTACCTACGAAAAGCCCGACAAGCGGGGCAAGGTGCTGGTCATGGCCCAGAAGCAGTTCTGTGAGGAAGCGGCAGCCATGGCACGGCGGCAGGTAGAGGAGACGGATGTGCATAAGACCAGAGTATTTGTGCCGGAGGAGGCATAAGATAAGGAGGAAACAGCATGTTATTTGTAGAATATCCCAAATGTTCCACCTGCCAGAAGGCAAAGAAGTGGCTGGATGCCCGCCAGGTCACCTATGAGGACCGGCATATCAAGGAAAAGAATCCTTCTGCCGGGGAACTGAAAAAGTGGCATGCTGCCAGCGGCCTGCCGCTGAAACGCTTCTTCAATACAAGTGGAATGCTCTACAAAGAAAAGGGGCTTAAGGATCTGCTTCCTACCATGAGCGAGGAGGAGCAGTATCAGCTCCTGGCTACTGACGGGATGCTGGTGAAGCGTCCTATCCTGGTGGGGGACGGATATGTGCTGGTCGGGTTTAAGGAGAAGGAATGGGAGGAGCGGCTGGGGAAGCAGCCGTGACGGTCTCATCTAAGAATGGGAGCTTCCCCTGAACTGTTATGTAATGACTTTTGTCAATACCTAAATTTAGCAACCAGCAAACTTTTTTAAATCGTAGACTGTTCCAGTACTGAGGGAATCAGGAAAAAGCTGCAGCCGTTCATTTGCCCGGTCCGCATAGGCAATGGTTTCCGTGCTGCTGCCGCTCTGACGGGCCTTAAGGGCTTTGGACTTGTATCCCACCCGGCCGCGCCCGTACCCCTGGGCTGCCTCCACCAGCAGTCTCCGGATGTGGGCATTCCCCGCACGGGTGATCCCGGTCCTGTGGCGGCTTTCCCCGCTGGAGCGCTCCCCTGGTGTAATACCGAGGCAGGAGGCATACTGCTCTGCCGATGCAAACCTGCGGAAATCACCGGTTTCAACCACAACGGCCAGGGCAGTACAGGTCCGGATCCCCATCAGGCACTGGGCAAGCTTTCTGGCATCCCGTTTGTCCGTCTTGATTTCCCCGGTCCTGAAGCTGGGGACCGTGGAAGGTGCGGGGATCACGCACTCATGGCCTGTCTGGACCAGCTGGTGGTACAGGGTATAACCGAGACAGCCTGCCTCGTAGCCGCAGACAAACCTGACATCGGCGCCGGTGGAGAGCTTCTGGGCCTTGCGGACGGTATCCATGTATTTAAGTACTTCCCGGAAGTCCGGAGCGACCGATGTTTCAGCGAAAAAGGTATCGTTGTAAAACGTGTAGCAGCAGAGTGTGTAATTTGTAGTATGGACATCCATGCCAAGATTGATTATAATAGTACTCATAAGTAACCTCCTGTTTTGAATGCGGTAATCCCTGATACCGGTTTTGTCAATCGAACTCCCCAATATCTACTCTGCCCTTTTTATGGGATTGGAGCCAGATGGATACCAGGCAGCGATTGAACAGCAAGAGGACATAGTTTCAATTTGGGATGCTCACCTGGATTGGCGGATTGGGCAGATAAGATATGA
>CAJTOW010000192.1 GCA_910577655.1 uncultured Lachnospiraceae bacterium
GCCCAAATATCCCAAGGGACGCCTGCGGTGTACCGCAAAGTGGGGCGTACAGATGGCGGGAATGAATTTTCAGACACCCTCTAGGGACAAGACACTCTGAACCCCCGTCTGTCTGTGTCAGATCATATCTTCTGTACAGATCTCGCCTTTTACCGCTGAGGCTGCCACGGTTGCCGCAGAACCCAGATATACTTTGGAGCTGGGATGCCCCGCGCGGCCCTTGAAGTTCCGGGTGCCGGTGCTGATCAGGACCTCATTTTCCCCGATCACACCCTGACAGCTTCCCCAGCACACACTGCAGTTAGGATTCATAACAATAGCGCCGCTCTCCATGAATATCTGGAGCAGCCCTTCCTCCATAGCCTGCAGGTATACCTCCTGGGAGGCCGGCACCACCAGGAAACGTACATGATCAGCCACCTTTCTTCCTTTCAGGATACGGGCGCCTACACGCAGCTCGCTGATCCGGCCATTGTTGCAGGAACCTAAGAATGCCTCGTCGATGCGGACACCGCACACCTCTCTGGCCGGGGCCAGGGCGTCCACAAAGTCAGGCTTTGCCACCACCGGTTCGATCTTTGCCAGATCAAAGGTATATTCGCTATGATAGTCAGCGTCCGCGTCGCTCTGAAATACGGCCTTGGGTTCTCTGCCGCGGGCTTTTAAGTACTCCAGCGCTGTCTCATCGGCTTCGAAGATGGCGGTCTTGGCCCCTGCTTCCACCGCCAGATTGCACAGCACCATGCGGTCATCTACGCTCAAGGTCTTAGCGCCATCCCCGCAGAATTCCATCACCCGGTAATTAGCCCCGTTGGCTCCGACGGTTCCGATGATGGTCAGCATCAGATCCCTGGGATACACACCCTCCGGCAGCTTCCCGGTCAGGTTGAATTTCATGGTCTCCGGCGCCAGTACCCAGGATGTCCCGGTGACCATCCCATACAGAAGGTCCGTGCACCCCACCCCGGTTCCGAAGGCTCCCAGGGCGCCATAGGTGCAGGTATGGCTGTCCGCGCCGAAGATCAGCTCGCCGGGGCGGACATAATGCTCCATCATGATCTGGTGGCACACACCCTTGCCTTCCCAGAAATCAATCCCGTGCTCTCTGGCAAAGTCCCGCATCTTCTTCTGGGAAGCAGCCGTTTTGGGGCTGTCGGAAGGCACGTTGTGATCCACGATGAAGACCATCTTCTTCGTGTCGGCAATATGCGGATTCTTCAGTTTGTTGTGGTACATATCCACTGTCAGATGGGTGGTGCCGTCATTACTCATCATCCGGTCCAGATTCACCGTATAGATATTCCCCGCCTTCGCCTCCGGCACCCCGGCGGCCAGGGCGATGATCTTCTCAGCAATTGTCATTCCCATATCATGCTTCCTCCTTGTTCAGCGATGCGATGAGCCCGCCCTGACTTAAGATCTGCTGCATATATTCCGGCAGCTTCGTGCAGGTGTAGGTCTTCCCGCCGGTCCGGGCCACGCCCCCGGTCATGGACAGCTCCATCTCGTCACCAGTCTTCACCACATCCGGAAGCTCCCTGCAGACAATGACCGGAAGGCCGATATTGATGGCATTGCGGTAGAAAATCCTGGCAAATGATTTGGCTATGACAGCCTCTACTCCCAGGGCTTTCAGCACACCCGGCGCCTGCTCCCTGGAAGAACCGCAACCAAAATTCTCCCCGCCGACTACATAATCACCCGGCTTCACCTTATCCGGGAACTCCGGATCCAGAGATTCAAAGGTATGTACCTTCATCTCCTCAAGATCCGGAAGCAGCAAATACTGGGATGCGATGATCTGGTCTGTATCAAGATCATCATGAAATTTGAAAATTTTACCTGTGGACATGATTCTCCTCCATAGTTAGATAGACTTATCGGTAATTGCATTATAGCATTGAACCTGGTATAATAACAATACATAATGCTGATATTTATTATAATGTGGAGTTATGACAGTGACTGACTTGTAAAGTATAAGTGCAGACAGGAAGTTTGATTATGGAACAGAATTTATCACAATATCGTATTTTTCACGCAGTGGCAAAGGCAGGAAATATATCAAAAGCGGCGAAAGATCTCTATATCAGTCAGCCGGCGATCAGCAAGGCCGTGAGCAGGCTGGAAGAGAATCTGGGCACTACTCTGTTTACCCGGGGCTCCCGGGGAGTACAGCTGACGGAAGAGGGGAAAATCCTGTTTGAGCATACCTGCGCTGCTTTTGAGGCCTTAAGCCAGGGCGAGCAGGAGCTGCGGCGTATCCGGGAGTTTCATCTGGGACAGCTGCGGCTGGGCGGCAGCAATACTCTCTGCCGCTTTGTTATGGTATCCTATCTGAAGCATTTTATTGAACAATATCCCCACATCAAGATCACCATTGAGAACCAGTCCTCGGCACGTACCCTGGCCATGCTGGAACAGCAGCAGATTGATATCGGGCTGGTGGCGGAGCCAAAAAGCCTGAAAAACCTGGTCTTTCTGCCGGTTATGGAGATTGAGGATATATTTGCGGCCACTCCCAGCTATCTGGAGAATCTGCGCCTCAGGGAAGGCCAGGACGCGGATCCATTCCGTGCAGGCACAATCCTGCTCCTGGACAAGCACAATATCACCCGCACCCATATCGACGACTATCTGGATGCCAGCCACATTGAAGTCCACCATCTTCTGGAGGTGACCACCATGGATCTTCTGATCGAGTTCGCCCGCATCGGCCTGGGCGTGGGTTGTATGATCCGGGAATTCGTAAAGGATGACTTAGAAAGCGGCCGCCTGACAGAGATCAGACCAGGCAGTCCCATCCGCAAGCGTACCATTGGTTTCGCTTACCGGACGGGACATACTTCGCGGGCGGTGGAGACATTTATTCAATTCTGTGAAAAGTCCTCTTAAAGGCAGGCCGTTTCTTATGTTTCTGCCGTTCTATTCCAGCAGGCTCATCAACATAGACGGGTAAGGGATATAGCCATCCTGTTTGTTGTAACACAAAATATCATAAGGTGGCTTGTTCCCCCGTATCTCTGCTTTCTTGCTTCTCTCATTCGGTTTGATGTAACAAAAAAACATAAACATATCCCTTACCTCTTTTCGTCTGCCGCTGATCGCCCTCAATTTTTTACAAAGCGTTTTTATCTCATCATTATTCAGCACTGGAAGTGTTTTATCTGGGGCGCCAGCTACTGCAGCAAATACAAAGTCCCGATTCATAATATATTTACTTGCCTGAGGATATGCGATCTGGTCTTGCATATATTGTATGCTTTTTGTGATCTGCTCTATGGAATGTTTAGCCTCAGTAATATTTTTCGTTCCCTTCAATTCTATGATCCAGGTAATATTCAATCCTCCATAATTATCTTTTATGGTATATATCAGACTATCACATATTGCATCCCCTTCTGACAATCCTGTGATCAGGCCACCGTCTACCTGCACTACTTCTACGGAATTTCCAGCATCAATTTGTATGGGAACAAGTGCCCTGCTTCCATGCTTCGCATCCCTGACCACATATCTTTGCCCTTCTGTCAAGCTGGTAGAAAACCATATCTTCTGTTCCTTACTTTTTGCCATATTTTCCTTTCTTCCTATTTTCTGTCTAACTCAATATCATATAAGGCTGTATACAATTGATTAATTTGACATGATACATCATCAATGAGTCCCGACCGGATCTCCCGTTCTTCATCATCCAGCAATTTTATATAAAACTGATTTCCTGGCCCATCTGGTTTGTTCAGAAGTTTATAGGCTGAAAGCTCTCCTTTTTTTATAATATGGTTTTTATTAATTGTCCTGGCAACCTCTTTTGCCTGACCCTCTTCTGATAATACACCCGCATAATAGAGATTGTTAGCAACTGTAAGCATGTAGGGGCTATGGGTTGTAATAAACACACCACTATCCTGCATATTTGTAAACATTGTAATAAATTCCATTATTTTTTTTTGTACTGTCGGATAGATGTGGGCTTCTGGCTCCTCAATGATCAAAAAAACATCTTCCTGACGCAAAAGTAATATATACATAAAATTCAGCAACCACAATATCTCTTGCTGCCCGGATGACGCAAAGTTGATCGCTACCGGATGCTCCATATCTTCTTCTATTTTTAAAAATTCATTTCCATTACTATAAAAATATTCACCCTTTTCAATCTCCACAATAAGATCCGCGATATAATTGACATCAAATTTACGCTTCTCAATGGGGTAAAAAAGGAATGCTTTCTTTAGTCCATTTTTAAAGCTGTCACGTACACTGTCAATTAGCATCATAAATGTATCCGTTATCAGATCCAGATTACTGGCACTGTTCATGATTGCACGATTATTTGACATAACAGTCAAAAGGCTGCGACCTGCCGGAACATAATAGGTTTCTCTGCTGTCACTAAAAATAGCATTAACCTTACTGATGATCTCTTCGTGCTTTCTATTTCTTTCTTCATTTGTAAGAAATAAGCTGGTTCTTATTTTTCCCTCTTTACCATAATACATTTTCCGCACTTCATTTTGTAATTCTTTAATAGATGTTAATAGTTTGGGCGAGTATGTTACACTAATAAATTGTTTACTTTTGTATCCCTTTCTCAATTGAACCTGAATATGCAATTCTTTATCATAATCATATCTCATATAAAATTGGGGATTCAGATCCCAACTATAGCCAAATAGTTTAACAAAAATATTCTTTAATTCAGATTTAATTGCTTTATCAAACCAGACATTCTCCTGGGGTACATTTTTATAGGAATTAGAATCATATATCTGTGTAAGATAATCGATAATCTTTGTTTTAATTGTCTTAAAATAATACACGCTTTTAGCAATCGTGCTCTTTCCCGTAGCCTGCTCCCCGATCAGCAGATTAAACTTTTCAATCTCCATTTCAAAATATTTAACTGGTCCATTATTACGAATATATATTTTTTGCATTCTAATCACCCTATTTGCAACAATTCAAACATACAAATAATTCAGTCGTGCTGGAGCGCATCTGAAAATCATTACTCCATCCAAAGATTATTTCCACTAGAGCGTGTTTGAAAATTGCTTTCTGGTAGCTGTGCGTTCCGCTTTGTGGG
>CAJTOW010000193.1 GCA_910577655.1 uncultured Lachnospiraceae bacterium
CCCACTATGCGCCCTTCATTTGGCCCAAATCTCCCACAAACTGTGACGCACATCTACCAGAAAGCAATTTTCAGACACGCTCTAGCAGATACCAGCCTGAACTGGTACATAATACAACAGTAGGCAGAAACGGGAAGAAGACTGGGAGTGGTGATCATGCTTAGTGCCAGACAATATGAGATCATGGAGCTTTTGCAAAGATCCGAGGGATATACTCCGGTGTGGAAGATTGCAGAAGCATTGCAGGTTTCTCAAAAGACGGTAAGAAATGAGATCAATACGATCAAAAAGCTGCTCAGGGATAAGAAATGGGGGGAGATCGATTCCAGGTCCCGTGTGGGTGTGCGCCTTTTGATTTCCTCTGAATGCTGGGAGAAAGTCAGTGTTTATGCCGAGAAGAAGGAAAACACCATCAGGGACAGCCAGGAACTGCTTTATGGTCTGCTGGAGGAAATATTGAAAAAACAAGGCAACCGTTCAGAGGCATCTGGACTGTTTACCAGACAAGTGGTCAGTTATAGCGAGATGGAGAAGAAGCTGTGTCTGACCAGACCAGTCATGGAACGGCTGCTGCCCCAGGCTGTCCGGTGGATGGAAGAAAGTGAGATCCTGTTGGAAAAGAAGCGGGGAGAGGGGCTTGTCCGGAATATACCCAGCTTAAAGCAGGAGTATGTCTGGAGCGCCGCCCTGGTCAGGCTGGAAGCAGAGCTGGAGCGGGCGGGCAAACTGCCAGGGCAGACGCCGGGAGGGGGAATGGCGCCGCGGCGCACCTTCTATGAATCCTTTCTGGGAGGCTTTGACATAGGGGGAGTAGAGGATGCCATCAAGAAAACGGAAAAACAGTTTGGATTCCGCTTCACCTATGAAGGATTCTGGCAGGTGCTTCTGATGACGGCCATATCCGTACAGCGGGTCCGCAGACATGAAGTAATGGATTTTTTTGCCATCCATACCAGAAAGACGGACAGCGAGTTTGACGAAATGGCAGCCAGCTGTTTGACCGGCAGGCTGGAAAGAAATTATGGGATCAGTCTGCCGGTGATCGAGCGGGATTATATTGCTTATGTCCTGGAGGTGGCAGATATCCAGGGCTTTACCGATATGGAGGCAAAGCTGTTCTGCCAGTCACGTTCCATGGAGCTCTGCCGCTTTACTGTTAAAATCGCATCCTTAATGGAAGATATTACGGGGAGGGAACTGAAGAAAGACGATTATTTTGTGGAAAGTCTGTTTTTGCAGCTTCGCTCCATGATTGGGAGACGGAAATATGAATTAAAGCTGAGAAATCCCCTGGTCAGGCAGGCCAGACAGAAATATCAGGATATTTTCGTGGCAGTGCATGGAGTCGTGGTTTTTGTGGAGAAGGAACTGGGGATCGTAATGAATGAAGAAGAGACCTGCTCTCTGGTACTGCTTTTGGGCGGCGCCCTTCTCAGGGGCAATGCCATCGTGGATGTCTGTATCATCTGCAATTACTATGGAATCGGTTCGGCCCACATTTTAAAGGAAAAACTGGAACGGGAGATTAAAGATCTGAATATTGTGGCAGAATTCTCTGTCCGTGATCTGATGCAGGTAAGAAAATGCAGTTGTGACCTGATCATATCGGCGGTCCCCATTGAGAATCCGTTTCATGGAAGAACAGTGGTTCTGGTTGAAGAACTGTTGCTGGATTATGACATAGATGCCATCGAAGCCGCACTGAAAAAGATACGGAAGAGAAAAATGCACGGAAAGGCCCTGGCCGGGTTATTTGAGACAAAGAGGGCGCTGTTTTCAGAAGAACTGGTCTGGTTTCATATGAAGGGAGATGATAAATACTCTGTGATCACGGCCATGTGTGAACAACTGGCTGACAAAGGCTTTGTCACAGAGGACTTTCAAAAATCCGCCATTTCCAGGGAGAAAAAACTTCCTACGGGAATCGGTCAGAAAATGGCAATTCCCCATGGGGATGCGGTATACGTGATCCGTTCGGTGGTGGCGGTCGCCTTTTTGGAAAAAGAGATTCCCTGGAGCAATGACGAGAATGTGGACAAGGTGCTGCTGCTGGCATTTAATCCCGACGAGTCCCTGGGAATGAAGGATGAGATTTTACGGTTTTATAAGAATTTTGTCATAATGCTGGATGAGCTGGAAACCTATGAACAGTTCCGGACTATGACAAGCGAGAAGGCGCTGGTGGATATGATGAATGGGCTGATTGCATAAGAGAGGAGAGGGCAGTATGGCAGAATTATCGATTGCAGATATTATTGACGCTTCCTGCGTCAATCTACATATGAAGGCATCAACGAAAGATGAAGTGATCCGTGAAATGGCGGACATGTTTTATAAAGCCGGGAATATTTCGTCCCTGGAAGAGTTTATCCAAGATGTATATCTGCGGGAATCGGAAGGCGCGACCGGTCTGGGGGACAGGGTGGCGATTCCCCATGGCAAGTCAAATGCCGTAGTAAAAACTTCCGTGGCAGTAGGACGATGTGACTGCGATATTGAATGGGAAACCATTGGAGAGGGGCCCTCCCGGCTGTTTATCATGTTTGCGGTGAACAGCCGGGACAAATCAAAGCTGGTGTCCCTTCTGGCCGAGGTGGCAGTGGCTTTGTGCGACGAAGAGACTGTAAAAGCGCTGTTTCTATGTGAACATGCATCCGAAGTGATTGCATTATTAAACAAAGAGGGGAGGTAACCATATGAAAATTGTGGGAATTGCGGCATGTACGGCAGGAATCGCCCACACCTACATGGCACGGGAAAAGCTGATGAGAGCGGCTGAAAAGCTGGGACATACAGCCAGAATCGAGACCCAGGGAACTATTGGAATCGAAAACGAGCTGACAGCCCAGGAGATTGCCGAAGCGGATGTGGTGATTCTGGCCGTGGATGTGAAGGTGAGCGGGGAAGGGCGTTTTAAAGGCAAGACGGTGGTCCGCGTCGGCACGGCGGCGGCAATTAAGAATCCGCTGGAGCTGCTGGTGAAGATCGAAAAAGCCATAAATGCAAACCAATAAAACCTAGAGAAAGTGAGGTAACAAGATGAAAGGTGGAGCCGGTAATATCAAAAAGAATATTTTGACAGCAATCAGCTATATGATTCCCCTGGTGGTTGCGGCAGGGCTGTGCATGGCGCTGGGACAGGTTGTGGACAGCGATGTGCGGAATTCTTCCGCGGGCCTTGGCTATTACCTGTACAAGGCAGGCGGGTACGGCATGAACCTGGTGGTGCCGGTAATCACGGCAGGGGTAGCCTATGCGGTATCGGACAAGCCGGGGATTGCTCCTGGTCTGATCGTGGGATTTGTCTGTACAGAGATCAAGGCCGGATTTATCGGAGGAATTGTGGGTGGTTTCCTGGTGGGGTACCTGGTGCTGGCTGTCAGGAAATATGTGAAGCTGCCCAAATCCATGCAGGGCCTGATGCCGGTTATGGTGATTCCCGTTATCGTTACAGCCCTGTCCTGTGTTCTGATGTATACCATTGTCGGAATTCCCTTTGTATGGCTGCAGGAAGCACTGACCGGCTGGATTACCAATCTGCAGACCGGTTCCAAGATCGTATTTGGCGCGGTTCTGGGCGTGATGGCATGCTTTGACTTTGGCGGTCCGGTGAATAAGACGATGTCCACCTTTGTGAATGGTCTTATGATTGACGGAGTCATAGGGCCGGAGTCCATTAAGTTTGCAGGCTCTATGATTCCGCCCTTCGGCATAGCCATTGCCTGTCTGATTGCCAGAAACAAATTCACCAGGGCTGAGAAAGAAGCGCTGAAAGCAGCGGTGCCTATGGGCTTTTGCATGATTACAGAAGGGGTTATCCCCATTGCGGCCAGGGACCTGGTGAGGGTGGTATTCTCCTGCTGCTGCGGGTCGGCCGTGGCGGGAGCCCTGTGCATGATATGGGGAACCGGTTCTCCGATTCCTCACGGCGGCATGCTGACAGTTCCGTTGTTTGACAAGCCGCTGATGTTCTGCATTGCCCTGGCAATCGGCAGCGTGATTACCGGGGTGATCCTGGCAGTGCTGAAAAAGCCGGTTACCGAAGAAGATGAAGCCTACGATGATATGGGGGCAGACGTCCTGGGTATGTCATCCGGAGATGGGTTGGATTTCGTAATTGAAAAACATTAACTGAGAGAAAGGTACAGGTGGTTATATGTTAATGAACATGGAGAAAATGCTGAAGACCGCGGATGAGCATCATTTTGCCGTGGGGGCATTTAACGCTACAGAGAGTTCTTTGTTCCGGGCGGTGGCCGAGGAAGCGGAGAAGCAGAATGCACCGGCGATCATTCAGGCGGCACCGGGGGAATTTGATTTTGCTACCCGGGAATTCTATGCTTATGTGAGAGAACGGCTGGCCAACAGCCCGGTGCCCTTTGTTCTGCATCTGGATCATGGAAAGAGCATGGATGAATGTGTGAGAGCGATCCAGGCAGGCTATACATCCGTCATGTTTGACGGTTCGGCGCTTCCCTTTGAAGAGAATATCCGCCAGACGGCCGAGGTGGTGAAAATAGCCCATATGGCAGGGGTTTCTGTGGAAGGGGAAATCGGTACCATCGGAACCATGAACAATTCCGATGAAGGCGGCGTGGAAAATGTAATCTACACCAACCCGGAGGAAGTGGTTGAATTTGTATCCCGCACAGGTGTGGACTGTCTGGCGGTGGCAATCGGGACTGCCCACGGCATTTATCCCAAAGGCTTTGTGCCAAAGCTCCAGTTGGAACTGCTGAAGGAAATCAGGGACGTATCGCCGGTGCCTCTGGTGCTTCACGGAGGCAGCAATAATCCGGACGGGGAGATCCGGGAGGCCTGCCGGATCGGAATCCGGAAAGTGAACATATCCAGCGATTTTAAGTATGCATTTTTCAAAGAGCTGGGTGAGGTTCTGGAAAAAACAGGCGGTTTCATCCCGGCGAAAGTTCTGGCTCCGGCGATTGACGCGGCAAAAATCGTGATCGCGGAAAAAATGGAGCTGTTCGGTTCTGTGGGAAAGGCGGCGCTGTACTAGAGGGTGTCTGAAAATTCATTCCCGGCATCTCCACAAGGGACGCCTTCGGTGTGCACGC
>CAJTOW010000194.1 GCA_910577655.1 uncultured Lachnospiraceae bacterium
TGGCAGCCAGGGCCGCTCTGCATCAATGGGAGGAGCCCTGGATCAGCGGCATCCGGGGGAGCGGAACCGTGTTTTTCAGCGGCTGTACTCTGGGGTGCTGTTTCTGCCAGAATTACCAGATCAGCCAGGAGAACTTCGGAAAGGAAGTAGAAGTGACAAAGCTGGCAGAGATATTTCTCCGGCTTCAGGACCAGGGAGCCCACAATATCAATCTGGTCACGGCTACCCAGTTCCTTCCCTGGATCCTAAGGGCCCTGGACCAGGTGCTGTACCCGTGGTCTTCAACAGCGGGGGCTATGAACGGCCGGAGATAGTAAAGGCCCTGGCTGATTATGTGGATATCTGGCTCCCTGATCTGAAATACTTTGATCCTGGGCTTTCGGCCCGGTACTCGAAAGCGCCGGATTATTTCGCGGTGGCGTCCCAGGCGGTTTTGCAGATGATCCGGCAGACCGGGAATCCGGTATTCCAGAACTATAGTCATGGATGCACCCTTATGACCCGTGGCGTCATTATCCGGCATATGGTACTGCCGGGACAGAGGGACGATTCCGTCCGTCTGCTTCACTGGATCGCAGATACCCTTCCTAAAGGGCAGTATTTTATCAGCCTGCTAAGCCAGTATACGCCCTTTTATAAAAGCCAGGATTACCCGGAGCTGAACCGGCGCATCACCAGCTACGAGTACCAGAAGGTGGTGGATGAGGCTTTAAAGCTGGGACTGGATCAGGGCTTTATGCAGGAGAAAAGCAGTGCGAAAGAAGAATATACGCCGCCCTTTGATCTGGAAGGGCTTTGATTTGAACGTTACAGTTCACTCTCCTTCCCTTCCCCCGTTTACATACCGCTGTACCATCTCGGCGATATGCGCCCGTGTATAGGGCTTCTCGATGAAGCCAAAGGCCTGGATCTTCCATGCCTCCAGGGAAAAGCCAGGGATACTGGACATGAGAACCACCGCAGGCGCGGGCTCCTGCTTGTGAAGCTCCTTAGCCAGACTGATCCCGCTGATATCCGGCATGACAATGTCCGTGAATACCATGTCCACCGTATGCTCCCTGACAAAATCCACCACAGCTACAGCTTCCTCGAAGCACCCGGCCAGCTCTACTCCCTCCATATTCAGAAAAATACGTTTGATCTTTTCCAGCAGCTCTGGTGCATTGTCCACTGCTACTACCTTAATCGACATGTTTTTCTCTCCTTCGCAATCTTTGCAGCAGCTCAGATACCCGTGAATTGTTACGCTATCCGCACTCCTTCTCATCCATTCTGCCACAAAGAACTGTCAGCATGGATGAAAGGGAGTACAGAGGACTGTCTGCAAGCCTGCCTTCCAGCATCTCCAGATTGGCATCGGAATTCTCCACTTCCCGGGAATACCGGTAGGCGGCTGCTGCCAGCTCCCTTTCCCGGATCCTGCCGGTCTTCCTGTACTGGAACAGGCACCACTCCCGTATGACCAGACTGCTGAACACAGTCAGCTTCACTTTTCCATAGATATCATCATCATAGACTGCCCCCAGCAGCCAGGTCCGCAAAAAATAAAGAACCAGGTTCTCCCAGGCTGCTTCCAGATCTGCTGCCGCCTTCCCAAATGCCTGCTCCAGCTTCCTGTAGGAAGCCGGACTCTCCTGATGATAAAGCGCCGTGCAGATCCTTCCCTGCTTCTGCTTCCAGCAGGCCAAAACCGGCTCCAGCTTCTGGAGATCACGCATCCAGGCGCAGATCCGCAACATCTGCTCATGATCCCGTCCCTGCCAGGGCTTCAGTTTCTCTGCAAATGCACTGACCGCCTCCGGGGCCAGATACCGCCGGTTCCATCTCTCCACCAGCTGGTTCAGATCCGCTTCCGGTCCGTCCTGATCCATATGGCGCTGGAAATCATGGGCATAGGCCAGAATCATGGCCAGACGCTGGTTCCAGGGGATGGAACGGTTCTTGATAATGCACATCATGGCCAGACGGATTTCCTCGAAGCAGTGAAGCTTTTGGGGGTCACACACTTCCTCTGTTCCATTGTCCCCCTCTGACACGGAATCTGCCCTTTCCTCCGCTGCTTCCTCCGGCTTCTGCCACTGGATGCAGGCACCCTGGGTGCAATCCGTAAGGATCAGTCTGGCTGCCTCCGGGCAGGAAAGGGACAGCATCATCTCCTGCAGCTCTCCATAATCCTCCCTGTGGCGGGGATACAGCCTGCAGGTCTGGCACATGGCACGCTTTCCCAGCTCCTTCTGAATCCAGCACAAGCCCTCCTCATCCAGAAGGGTGCATGCACGGTCCTTCAACCGGAAAGAGCGGTCTCTGTGATCGATCCCTCTTCTTAAACGTTCCCCAAATGCCCCCGGAACCTGCATATATCTCCGATAACTTTTCTCGTCGATTCCGATTCTCCAGCCCTTACAGCAGGTATCCTTGCAGGAGGATCCTGTGCAGGTGAATTGTGAATAATAATATGGTATGTTATACAGCAAAGTCTGCAACCCCCTCCCATCGTGTCTTAACTACTGTTTTTTCTATACCCGTGAAAGAACGGCTCCTTCCGGATCTGCTGCTCATGAAACAGCCGCTCCACCGCCTGCTCATACTCTGCAAGCTTCTGGGACTTTTTTATCTTCTTACCATATTTCTCAAAATTTGTAAAGCCGGACCCCAGATAGATCCAGACTTCTTTCATTTTAAACAGCACATTCCGATCTCCGGGAATCGCCTGCCTGTACCCGGAAAGCAGCGCGTCATGAAAGCCCTTAAGCCGGGCCATGTCCGGCACCTTCCCCTCAGCCAGAGCCGGATTGGCCAGAAGCCCCCGTCCCATCATCAGGCACTCCACAGAGGGGAAATGCTCCCGTATCCTGCAAATATCCTCCACAGAAAACAAGTCTCCATTGTAGCAGACCGGGTTCCGGCTCTCTGATACTGCCATGGCAAAGGCCTCCAGATCCGGTTTGTTCTCATAAAAGTCCGTCTGGAGCCGCGGATGGATCACCAGCTGCTTTAAAGGATACTTGTTGAAAATCTCTAATAACCGCGGGAACTCCTGGGGCTTTTCCTTCCCTGTCCGCGTCTTTACGGACAGCTCCATATCCAGCTTTCCAAGAGCTTCACAGACCTGACCCAGGAAGATATCCAGCTCCTGGGGAAAAGCCAGAAACCCGGAGCCCCGCTTCCTGGTAACCACCGTAGCCGAGGGGCAGCCCAGATTCAGATTCACTTCCCTGTATCCAAAGGATCTGGCCTTTTCTGCCGCCCAGATGAATTCATCCGCCTTGCAGCTCATGATCTGGGGAACCACCGGTACCCCCTCATTGTGCTCTGGACAAATGTCATTCATTTCCCGGGAGGTCAGACGCCGGTTCTGGTTTGGTACAATGAAGGGCGTAAAGTACTGATCCACCTGGCGGAAGAACCGGTGGTGGGCATTCCGGTATACATACCCGGTGATTCCCTCCATAGGAGCAAAAAAATATTTCATATTCTGTCAGCCTTTCCCGAAACACACCATTTATCTGGCCATCAGCTGGTCTCCATGTTCCTTCAGCCACTGTCTCTGGATTCTGTAATCCGGCATCATGGCCTCCACAATATCCCAGAACTGCTTTGAGTGGTTCATTTCCTTCCGGTGGGCCAGCTCATGGATCACCACATAGTCCAGCACCGGCTCCGGGGCCAGAATCAGACGCCAGTTGAAATTCAAGTTTCCTCTGGCGCTGCAGCTTCCCCAGCGTGTCTTCTGGTCACGGACTGTGATCCCGCCGAAGGTCACCCTCATGAGACCGGCATAGAGAGCAGCCTTCTGCTGGAATACGGTCCTGGCCAGTCTTCTGGCCCTGACGTAATCGTCCTCGCCCCATTGGGGCTGGTTCTCCCGCTGGGCCTCTATCTCCTCCCTGTGGGCTCTGGCCTGACGCAGATGCTCCTGAATCCAGGTTTCCTTTTCCCGGATAAATCCGTCAATCGCCGCCTTACTGCACCGCTTCGGCGCCCGGACCACCACCTCCGCCTCCGGGGTGATCTGGATGGCGATCGTCTTTCTTGTTGAACGTACCAGTCTATATTCCATTTTGGGCACAGATATCCTGCAGACAGCAGCGGTCACAGAATGGCTTTGTCCGCGCCGTGCAGACCTCCCTTCCATGATATACCAGCCTATGGCAGAAGTCGCTGCCCTCCTCTGGCGGAACAATCTTCCAGAGGGCCATCTCTACCTTCTTTGGCTCCTTGATCCCGTCCACCAGTCCGATCCGGTTGGTCAGACGGATGCAGTGGGTATCCGTGACAATGGCGGGTTTCCCGAACACATCACCCATGATCAGATTGGCGCTTTTTCTGCCAACCCCCGGCAAAGCCAGCAGGGCATCAAAATCATCCGGCACACGGCTGCCATGCTGGTCGCGAAGTATTTTCATACAGGCGCTGATGTCCCGGGCCTTGCTGTGTCCCAGACCGCAGGGCTTGACGATGGCCTCAATATCCGCCACCTCCGCCTGGGCCAGTGAGTCCACATCCGGGTATCTGGCGTAAAGATCCTCCACCACCACATTGACCCTGGCATCGGTACACTGGGCAGCCAGACGGACGCTGACCAAAAGCTTCCAGGCCTCATTGTAGTCCAGGGTGCAGTCCGCAACCGGATAGGCTTTCTTAAGCCGGGAAATCACCTCCAGGGCCAGCTTCTTCTTTTCTGCCTGGTCCTGGTCTGCCGCCTGGTTCTGACCTGAGGCCTGGTTCCTGCCTGCTGCCTTACCCTGATCCGCTGCCCGCTTCTGACCTGCCGCCTTCTTCCTGTCCGTTTCTGCCGCCTCTTTTTGTGCTTTCTTTACTGGTTCTTTCGCCTTCTTCATCTTTATCCTCCGTTCAACGTGGATCGAAACCCAAAATCTTCCATACTTATCCGTACTCAGGCTCCCGAAAAGCAAGAGAGCCAAGTATCCCTGGCTCTCAGCATTTTATCATTATTTCGTTATTTTGTCTATATTTTTCAAGATTCTGCGGGAAATCCCACAAAGCAAACGTTACAGTTCAGATACCCCTTGAACTGTTACGGCATACGGCCATTTAGAATCGCCTAC
>CAJTOW010000195.1 GCA_910577655.1 uncultured Lachnospiraceae bacterium
GTATTCCTGGAAATATAGGAGACAAATCCGTAATCTATTGAGTAAACCATCCCCGACGGTCCCCCAACGGCTATGACCAGATCCCCCTCCCGGACCTTGTAGGAGTTGCCAAGAACCAGCTCCTTCACACTGCTGCTGGTGCCCTCCTCCAGATCCGCCAGATTCACACTGACAATGGCCATGCCGGAGGTGCTGTCCTTCTGCTTCATCCGGCCGTCCACCTCCTGGCCGTCGCCGAAGGTTACCTTGATGGAATCCGCCCGCTCCACCGCGTCCTCCGGCGTCATGATCACCAGCTCCTGGGCCGTACGGGCAATCACGGCTCCCGCATACTGGCCGCTGGTCTCCACCGGATTGTCAAACCAGTCGGTTCCCTGCTGTACGGAATGGACCACCACGATTCCCTTGTTGACGCTCTGCACCTGGGAGCGGAGACTGCTGAACATCTTGTTCAGGTCATCCACTGTAAAATGGTACCGTTCCATGGCATCCTGCACCAGCTCCTCCACCGGCTCGCTCTCACTCTCCGGCTCCGTCTCAGAGACTGTCTCTGTCTCCGGTTCCGTCGCCTCGGTCATCTCAGTCGGCTCGTCCTTGGGGAATGAAATCGTAGATTCCTCTGTCTCCTCCGTCCCCAGCATCCGTACCGCCAGCGGCTGCGTAAACACGAAACTGACCGCCGCGATCACCCCGAAAACCGCCGCACAAAAACACAATGCCAGGAAACGTTTGATGATCTGTCTCCTGGTCAACGGCTGCCTCACGATCTTCTCCGTGATAAAATGCCGCTTTCTTCCCAAATCATTCTTTGGCTCATGTACTCCAGGCATGCTGCGCCTCCTAAACTTATCTCATGCACTCCCGGAAACTCCGGACGCACATTCCCATGCACACCTGCCTTCTTTTTGCAGAACAGACACAAGAAAAACCGCCGGTATGCATATTCCCTCCAAAAAAGACTTAACCTTATTATAAGGTTGTTAAGGAAAATGTGCAACAAAAAACTGCTTTTAAACCCCTTACCATCCACAAAACGTGTTACAGTTCACGGGGATGATGCTCCGGGAGATACACTCGGAAAACTTTTTCCAGAGCTGGTATCTGCCAGCCCCAAAAACAACCTGGTCATAAATAGTTACTCCAGAAAAACTTTCTCCCCTGCCACCTGTTATGCTTTTCATAACCCCCGCAAGTATGATATACTATCCACGAAAACAGATATCACTGCGGACTCACCAATCACTATCCGCTGCACCCTTTCCGGATCCCACCCGCCCGGTCACCCCAGGCATCCCACTTGATCCCAGGGGTACACCGGATACCTGGAGGATTTTTCATGAACCAAAAAGCATTAAAAACTCTGGAATACGAGAAGATCATAAATAAACTGACAGAATACGCCGCCTCTGCCCCTGGCAGACAGCTGTGCCGGGAGCTGCTTCCGTCCTCAGACTACCAGGAGATTCTGCTGATGCAGACTCAGACCAGCGATGCGGTGAACCGGGTTCGTTTAAAAGGCAGTCTGTCCTTAAGCGGTGTCCACAATGTGCAGGATTCCTTAAAACGCCTGGAGATTGGCAGCTCCCTCACCATCCCGGAGCTTCTCGCTGTCAGCTCCCTGCTGACTGCGGCCGCCAGGGCCAAATCCTATGGGCGCCACGAGGAATCCGAGGAGACTCCTGACGATTCCCTGGACGAGATGTTCCGGGGCTTAGAGCCCCTGACCCCGGTGAACAATGAAATTAAACGCTGCATCATTTCCGAGGAGGAGGTCAGCGATGATGCCAGTCCCGGACTGCGCCGGGTGCGGCGTTCCATGCAGACCATTAACGGACGGATCCATTCCCAGCTTGGCAGCATTCTCAACTCTAACCGGAGCTATCTGCAGGATGCGGTCATCACCATGCGGGACGGGCGTTACTGCCTGCCGGTGAAGGCGGAGTACAAGAACCAGGTCTCCGGCATGGTTCACGACCAGTCGTCCACCGGCTCCACCCTGTTTATCGAGCCTATGGCTATCATTCAGATGAACAATGAGCTGCGGACTCTGGAGCTGCAGGAGCAGAAGGAGATTGAAGCCGTGCTGGCGGACTTGAGCAACCAGCTTATCTCTTATATAGAAGAAATCCGGACCAATCAGATGCTGCTGACCCAGCTGGACTTTATTTTCGCCCGCGGCGCCCTATCCCGCCATTACAATGGCACAGAGCCCAGGTTCAACCAGAACGGGCGCATTTCCATCAAGGACGGACGCCATCCGCTGCTGGATCCAAAAAGCTGCGTGCCCATCACCTTGTGGCTGGGGGACGGCTTTGACCAGCTGATCGTCACTGGGCCAAATACAGGAGGCAAGACGGTGTCCTTAAAAACCGTGGGCCTTTTCACTCTTATGGGGCAGGCCGGACTGCATATTCCGGCCTTTGACGACTCGGAGCTGGCGGTCTTTGACCAGGTGTTTGCGGATATCGGCGATGAACAGAGCATTGAGCAGAGCCTCAGCACCTTTTCCGCCCATATGACCAATATCGTCAGTATCCTGGGGCAGGCGGACAGCCGCTCTTTATGCCTTTTTGACGAGCTGTGCTCCGGCACGGATCCTACCGAGGGCGCGTCCCTGGCCATGGCGATCCTGAATTTTCTCCACAATATGCAGTGCCGGGTCATGGCTACTACCCATTACAGCGAGCTGAAGATCTACGCCCTGGGCACGGAAGGGGTGGAAAATGCCTGCTGCGAATTTGATGTTGCTACCCTGCGCCCCACCTACCGGCTGCTGATCGGCATCCCCGGCAAGAGCAATGCCTTTGCTATTTCCCGGAAGCTGGGACTGCCGGACTATATCATCGAGGACGCCAGGGGACGGCTGGAGTCAGAGGATGAGACATTTGAAGATGTCATCAGCCATCTGGAGGAGAGCAGACTGACCATCGAGAAAGAACAGGCCCAGATCCAGGCTTACAAGTCGGAGATCTCCCGGCTGAAGGCACGGCTGGAGCTGAAGGAGGAGCGTTTCGACGAGCGCAGGGACAAACTGATCCGCTCTGCCAATGAAGAGGCCCAGCGGATCCTGCGTCAGGCCAAAGAGACGGCGGACCAGACCATCAAGAATATCAATAAGCTGGCCTCCCAGTCCGGTGTGGACACCAGAGCCCTGGAAGCGGAGCGGACCAGACTGCGGGACAGCTTAAAGAAGGTGGAAAGCGGCCTTTCCTTAAAGCAGGAGGCCAGACCACGCAAGGCCGTTAATCCCAAAACCCTGAAAATCGGCGACGGAGTCCGGGTTCTTTCCATGAATCTCAAAGGGACGGTCAGCACCCTGCCGGATGCCAGAGGCAATCTTTTTGTCCAGATGGGCATTCTCCGTTCCCAGGTAAATGTCTCCGATCTGGAGCTTATCCAGGAGAACTCCGTCAGTGGCCCCGGCCTGGACGGAAAACGCAAGGGTTCGGGAAGCAGCGGCATCAAGGTCTCCAAATCCGCGTCTGTTTCCACGGAGATCAATCTGCTGGGCATGACCGTGGATGAGGCGATCCCGTGTCTGGATAAGTATCTGGATGACGCTTACATCGCCCATCTTCCCCAGGTGCGGGTGGTTCACGGCAAGGGAACCGGAGCTTTGCGGGCCGGGATCCATAAACATCTGAAAAAGCTGAAGAATGTAAAGGAATTCCACCTGGGCGAGTTTGGGGAAGGGGACGCCGGGGTGACAATTGTTGTATTTAAATAATATAATGATGTAAGAGTCCCGGGACTGTTACATCGTAAACAGAAACGCATACAACTCTGGAAGTGCGCTATTTGTGTACTTCTCTTATCAGGAGGATAAACATGGCTGAAAAGCAGCGGATTTTGATTGTTGATGATGATGAGAATATTGCTGAGCTGATTTCTCTCTATCTGACCAAGGAATGTTATGAAACAAAGATTGTTTATGATGGGGAAGAGGCGCTGAAGGTGTTCCCGTCCTTTAAGCCGAATCTGATCCTGCTGGATTTGATGCTGCCGGGTATCGACGGTTACCAGGTGTGCCGTGAGCTGCGGGCTTCTTCCCAGGTGCCTATCATCATGCTGTCTGCCAAGGGCGAGATCTTCGACAAGGTACTGGGGCTGGAGCTGGGGGCGGATGATTACATGATCAAGCCCTTTGATTCCAAGGAGCTGGTGGCACGGGTCAAGGCGGTGCTGCGCCGCTACCAGGCCGCCCCGCCGCCTGCTGCCCCGGCTGTGACCCAGCAGGGGGATTACGTGGAATACCCGGACCTGATCGTCAATCTGACCAACTACGCAGTCACCTACAAGGGCCATTCCATCGAGATGCCGCCCAAGGAGCTGGAGCTTTTATATTTCCTGGCCTCTTCTCCCAACCAGGTGTTTACCAGGGAGCAGCTTCTGGATCATATCTGGGGCTACGAATATATCGGCGACACCCGCACCGTGGACGTGCATATCAAACGGCTGCGTGAGAAGATCAGGGACAGCGACAGCTGGGCGCTGTCTACGGTGTGGGGAATAGGGTATAAGTTTGAAGTGAAAAAGTAAGGGTGGCTCCTCCATGATAATGAGGAAATGAGATTAAGGCTGACAGTCTACTATTATCCGGGTAATGACGGTCAGCCTTTTTGATTTCAGGAAAAAGTACTATATACCAGACAGCCTAATTGGGGCCGTAATGTGGAGGAATCCGGTTCTGCCATGGGACAGTCTGGTTGTGGCAAAACTATACTGCTCTAATTTAATATCGGGCTGACGCCCGAGGCTTTTCGGGGACAAGAACATGGTCCGTCTGAACTGTTGGTACTGTTCATGGCCAGACTGTTCCTTCCTGACCGGCAGATACCAGCTTTGGAAAAAGTGTCCCATTCGGAACAACCATCCTATGGATACGAACTGTTACCTTTTTTAAATTTTTTTGTAAAAAAGTGTTGACATTTTTTATCATATTCGCTATAATGACTTTTGTGTTCAGGAGAACACAGAAAAGTATATAGCGTGAGCGCCCTTAGCTCAGTTGGTAGAGCAGTAGACTCTTAATCTATTTGTCCAGGGTTCGAGTCCCTGAGGGCG
>CAJTOW010000196.1 GCA_910577655.1 uncultured Lachnospiraceae bacterium
AACTCTTATCCAGGGAAGCATGGACTTCCAAAGACACAAAATTTTTTACACCCTCGGACAGCGCTTAACTTTCTTTTTGTACCGCTGACATCCGTTACTTATACTTCAACTGTCATACCGCCTATTATTTTAGTAGCGATATTGAGCAAGCTGGAACACTGGGTGGAACCGCGTCTGCCTGAAATTGTACGGCCGATTGGCACGCCGTTTATCTGCGCAGGTATTATGGTTCCGATGACGATTATAGCGATTGGGCCGGTTTCCACAGTGCTTTCGAACAGTCTGGCGTCTGTCTATAATAAACTGTATGAATTAATCCCTTGGCTGGCATCCGGATTGTTTGGCGCGATATGGGAAGTAGTGGTTATCTTTGGAATACATTGGAGTTTTACACCAATTTCACTGACGAATTATCAGAATATGGGCTTTGATACCCTGCAGGCGTTTAAAGGGATTGCAGTGTGTGCGCAGGTTGCTGCATGCTTTGGCGTATTTTGGAAAAGCAGGAACTCACAGGTGAAAAATATGGCAGCATCTTCTGCGGCTACCGGATTGTTTGGAATCACGGAGCCGGCTATTTATGGCATTACCCTTCGGTTTAAGAAGCCATTTATCTGCGGCTGTATCGGAAGTGCGGTGGGAAGTGCGGTCACGGCTTTCTTTGGCTCCAGGTATTTTGTTTATGCGGGACTGCCAGGGCTTTTGTCCATTCCGAATTCCATTTATACGGAAAGTGCAGCAGAAAATTGCAAGGCATTGGGCTATGCAGGCAATTACTCGAATTCTGTTGTCGGCATATTGATTGGTACAGCTGTGGCTGTTTTCATTGCTTTTGTACTGGTGCAGATACTTGGCTTTGATGATCCTGCCCAGATACCGGAAGAGACTGAGGATACCAGTAAATGAGAAAATACTTCTGGTACGTTAGCAGGCGGTGAGTCTACGGTCTTTGCACCTGTGAATGGAGAAGCGAAACAGCTTTCCGGGGTTCCGGATCCTACATTTTCCGAAGGCGTTTTGGGACAGGGAGCTGCGATCATTCCTTCAGAGGGAAAGCTGTATGCGCCTTTTGAGGGTACGGTAGCCTCTGTATTTGACACGAAACATGCAGTCTGCCTGAGTGGTCCTGGTGATTACAAATGCTGATGATTATGGAGAAATCAGCTATTTAAAGACATCCGGCTCTGTCAGGGCAGGAGAACCGCTGTATAAGGTTTGTGAATCGTAACCGTGTATCTGCAAAGGCACGGAACAAATAAGGGATTTAAAGATTAAGGAGTTGTGACTATGAGTTTACCAAAAAGTTTTCTTTGGGGCGGCGCAGTTGCTGCACATCAGCTGGAAGGCGGATGGGATGCAGATGGCCGCGGGATTTCTGTCAGTGATGTCCTGACTGCGGGGGCGCATGGTGTTGCGCGCCGTATTACGGACGGGGTGGTTGAAGGGGAAAGCTATCCGAACCATGAAGGGATTGATTTTTTCCATACATATAAGGATGACATTGCATTATTTGCCGAACTGGGATTTAAATGCTTCCGCACATCCATATCCTGGAGCCGCATTTTTCCAAATGGCGATGAGACAGAGCCGAATGAGGCAGGGCTGCAGTTTTATGATGACATGTTCGATGAGCTGTTAAAGTATGGCATTGAGCCGGTCATTACACTAAGCCATTTTGAAATGCCGTATTATCTTGCAAAGCATTATGGGGGATGGATAAACCGTAAATGCATTGACTTTTTTGTGCATTATGCGGTTACAGTTATGGAACGGTATAAAAATAAGGTGAAATACTGGATGACATTCAATGAAATCAATAATCAGGTGAAGACAAACCCGGACATCTATGGGTGGACAAATTCCGGAGTAAGGTATTCTGAGTTTGAGGATCCGAAAAAGGCACTGCACCAGGTTGCGCATCATGAACTGCTTGCTTCTGCGATTGTAGTGAAAAAGGGACATGAGATCAATCCGGATTTCCGGATTGGGTGTATGTGTTCGTTTATTCCGTATTATGCCTATTCCATGAATCCGGAGGATGTTATGACTGCCCATGAATCCATGCATGAACGTTTTTATTTTATGGATGTCCATGCAAGAGGGCATTATGGCGCTTATGCGAAGAAAATCTGGGAGCGTGAAAACAATGCACCGGTTATGGAAAGCGGGGATGAGCAGATTTTGTCAGAAGGCACAGTAGATTACATTGGTTTCAGCTATTATATGTCTCATGCGGTAAAAGCAGATGCAGTTCTTGAAGGGGATGAAAATGCAGATGGAAGAAGTATCCATACGGTCCGCAATACTTATCTGAAAGCTTCCGACTGGGGATGGCAGATCGATCCGACTGGCCTTAGATACGCACTGAATCTTATGTATGAACGTTATGAGAAACCGCTGTTCATTGTTGAGAATGGGTTTGGTGCAATAGATGTTTTGAATGAGGATGGCTCCTGTGATGACAGCTACCGGATTGAGTATCTGAAAACGCATATTGAAGAAATGAAAAAAGCGGTGGAATATGACGGGGTTGATCTGATGGGGTATACTCCATGGGGCTGCATTGATGTAGTTTCTTTCACGACCGGGGAGCTGCGTAAACGGTATGGATTTATCTATGTGGATAAAAATGATGACGGTACTGGCAGCGGGAAACGTTATAAAAAGAAGTCGTTTGAATGGTATAAGAATGTAATTGCAACAAATGGTGAATCATTATAGTTTCCGGTTGTTTTTCCCGGTTTTATTATCGTATACTGTGGCAAAACAGTTAAAAAAAACCGTATATAGCGGTTGTGATTGGTGCGGTCTTTATACGGATAATGGGAATAAATATAAAATAAAAGCCGGCGAGGCAGTCATCTGTCTGGACGGAGATGAACACGGTATCTGTAATAAGGAAAAGGAAGAATTACTTTTCATAGCATTAGTTGTAAATTCCTTACGAGGAGGAAATGAAGATGAAAGCAGCAGTTTATAAAGGAAACGGGGAGCTTTCAGTAGAAGAGTGGAAGGACAGGATGCCAGAGGAAAAGGAGGTGCAGATCAGGGTCTCCTATTGCGGGATATGCGGTTCTGATATCCATATCCTGCAGGGGTCGGAAGACCACAGGATGCAGCTGCCATCGGTTATAGGGCATGAATGTTCCGGGACCGTCTGGCGTGTGGGGAGCAAGGTGGAACGTGTCAGACCGGGGGACAGGGTTGTTGTATGGCCGGTAAAAGCCTGCAAAGAGTGCTTTGCCTGCAAAGAAGGATATGGGCATGTATGCCAGAATCTTAAGGTCCGCGGGATCGAGACAGAGGGGGCATTTCAGTATGCCTGGACGCTGGATGAGGAAGCGCTCGTACGGCTTCCGGATACGGTAAGCATGCTCCACGGCGCATTGGCGGAGCCGCTGGCAATCTGCTGCCATGTGGTGAAGCGCGGCAATGTCAAGGCGGGCGATTTTGCTGTTGTCATCGGCGGAGGCCCAATTGGAATTATGACAGCGCTGGTGGCCAAAGCCGCAGGAGCAGATGTGCTGCTGTCTGAGGTAAATGAAAAGCGACTGGAAAAAGCCGGGGAAATGGGTATCCGGACGGTAAATCCAGTGAAGGAAAACCTGCTGGAAACCGTCAAAGATCTGACATCAGGGAAAGGGGCAGATGTGGTCTTTGAAACATCCGGTTCCCAGCCTGGGGTTGACAGCATGGTCCAGCTGCCAAAAGTCCATGGCACCGTTGTGCTTGTTGCTATCTATGGGAAACCGATGCTTGTAGATTTAAAGCAGCTTTACTATTATGAGAAAAACGTGGTAACAGCCAGGATGCAGGAGAGGGCGGATATGGAACAGGCGATAACACTGCTTGCGGAAAAGAAGATAGATGCAGACAAGATCATCACTTCAGTCCTGCCGCTTGCAGATATCCGTAAAGGATTTGACAGGTGCATGGACCGGAATGGTTGTGAAGTAAAAGTCATGATACAGTGTGGCGCGGATGAAAGAGAGGAAGGCAAAGCATGAAAATAAATGTTTTGTATTTGGGGAAAATATCCTGTAAACGTGACAATCTGGTTAAATGCGGGGATGAAAACCAGATGATCCAGTCACCGGTCAACGCTATACTGATCAGTCATCCGAAAATTGGAAATATTCTTTATGATACAGGCAACAGTCCGGATTATGGGCAGAAATATCCGGTTTCGTTATTTTAAAGGGACAAAGGCACTCCAGAATGTCATAGTGTCAGAGGATGAATTAAAGGATGCATATTTTCGTGTTATGACCGGACAGGGCGGAGCCTATGTCAAGGAGCTTTTTGATATTGAAGGTATCCGTTATGTCCCTTACCATGAGGAACTGCGTCTTGCAGATGATATCCTGCTTTTTGCCCAGAAGTCACATACTGCAGGGTGTACGGGGATGGTGCTTGATACAGAGCAGCAGGGAACGGTCATTGTAACAAGTGACACAATCTATACAGAAGACAATGATAAAATGGAGCTGCCTCCGGGAGGAAGCATCAATGCGACTACGGAAGAATTTTATACAAATCTTGCAAGGATTAAGAAAATGCAGTCAGAGATGGATGCAAAACTAATCTATGGGCATGATTTTGAGCAGGTTGTACGTTTGAGCAAGAGCACATTAGAATGACGCTTTCTGGATAAAAAGCCTGCATATGTTAAATTGTGACGTGTTTTATGGCGCAGCCTGCGGGACTCGGTATAAAATGCGGCCAGACGGTAGAGGTTATTGCAGGGATGCTGATGCTGGACCGGATTCTTTTTACGGCTACCCATTATCCTGTGAATT
The DNA here is from genome assembly GCA_910577655.1 of uncultured Lachnospiraceae bacterium. Classification (GTDB taxonomy): domain Bacteria; phylum Bacillota; class Clostridia; order Lachnospirales; family Lachnospiraceae; genus Brotaphodocola. Next base: position 4,800 of record CAJTOW010000196.1, read on the forward strand.
ACGGATTCGTCCCGAGATCCTATGGGGATGACAAGGATCCGTTGGATATCCTGGTGCTCTGCTCGGAGGCGATAGAGCCGATGACTCTTGTGAGGAGCTATCCGATCGGGGTGATCAAGATGGAGGATAGCAGCATGGGTGAAAGATTATTGCGATTCCATGCGGGGATCCGGCTTACCGGGGAGATTTAGGCCAAATAAAGGGCGCATAGTGGGCTATGTAACCTGAATTTGGCCCAAATATCC
>CAJTOW010000197.1 GCA_910577655.1 uncultured Lachnospiraceae bacterium
GGATTCTGGCACCGGAGCGTACGGAGTGGTATTCGGTCAAGATGAATGTGATACATGTGAAATAAATGTATGGTTCACGGGGCGCATCTTCTTGTCTGGCGTAGCCGGACAAGAAGCATCGGGCGTCCGCCTGAGCTGTTTAGGCATACGGCCATTCAGAACCGCTTCGCGATGGCCGTATGCCCGCAACCATTACATTTTCGTGTGGCCAGACCTGACGGGTGCGCAGACCTGTAAAATCCACTCAATGTGCCAGCACCTCATTCAGGGTGTCAAACAGATGCGACACATCAATGGGCTTGGCGATGTGTCCGTTCATCCCACATTCCAGGGCCGCCTGCTTATCCTCCTCAAAGGCATTGGCTGTCATGGCCAGGATCGGGATGGAAGACAGCTCCCTATTCTCCAGACGGCGGATCTTCCGGGTGGCCTCATAACCGTTCATTACCGGCATCTGGACATCCATCAGCACCAGCTGGTAATACCCCGGCTCTGACTTCACCAGCATATCCACAGCGATCTGTCCGTTGGGGGCAACCTCCGTGGTGAAGCCCGCCTCTTCCAGAATCGCCACCGCAATCTCCTGGTTCAGCTCATTATCCTCAGCCAGAAGAATACGGCCTGCCTCAAACTGCACCGGCTCTATATCAAAACTGTCCTGGCTCTCCTCCCCGGCATTGAGAATGGAATTCAGGCAGTCCCGCAACTCTGAGAAGAACAGGGGCTTGCTGCAGAAGCTGGTCACCCCGGCTTCTTTGGCCTCATCCTCAATATCTGCCCAGTCGTAGGCTGTCAGCACGATGATAGGCGCTTCCTCCCCCACCTCCTTGCGGATCCGCCGGGTGACCTCGATTCCATTCATATCCGACAGCAGCCAGTCAACGATATAGACACTGTAATTGTCCCCCCGCATGGTTGCCTGACGGGTACGCAACACTGCCTCCCGGCCTGACAAGGTCCACTCGGCACGCATTCCGATCTGCTGGAGCATGTAGGATACACTGTCGCAGGTGTTGAAATCATCATCCACCACCAGGGCCCTGCAGTTCTTGAGTTCCGGAATATCCCTTGGCTCCTTCTTCTCCTGGGTCAGGCGGAAGGTGAATGAAACCCTGAATTCCGTCCCTACCCCCTGCTCACTTTTCACATCAATGGTGCCGTTCATCATGTCCACGATATTCTTCGTGATGGCCATGCCCAGACCGGTCCCGGGGATCCCGCTGATGGTAGTGCTCTTCTCCCGCTCAAAGGGCTCAAATATATGGGTCACAAATTCCTCACTCATGCCGATCCCTGTATCCTTGATACAGAACTCATAGTTGGCAAAGCCGGCGGGCGCTCCCGGCCTCTCTATGATCCGCATAGTGACGGTGCCCCCTGCTCCTGTATACTTGACTGAATTGCTCAAAAGGTTTAAAAGTACCTGATTCAGCCGGAGACGGTCACAACAGATATCCTCATCCAGCACGTCCACCGCATCGATATACAGCTCCAGCTGCTTTGCGTGGATATCTGCCTGCAGGATATTGCGCAGCCCGTGGAGAATATCCGGCAGACTGCATGGTTTCTCATCCAGATGGATCTTACCGCTTTCGATGCGGCTCATATCCAGAACATCATTGATCAGGCTCAGCAGATGGTTCCCTGATGTCATGATCTTTTTCAGGTATTCTTCCACCTGCTCCTTATGATCCGCATGGGCCAGGGCCAGGGCCGTAAAGCCCACGATGGCATTCATCGGCGTGCGGATATCATGGGACATGTTGGACAGGAACACGCTCTTGGCCTTGCTGGCCTGATTGGCCCGCATCAGCGCATCCTCCAGCATGTTTTTCTTCTCCATATCCTTGCGGACCTCATCATCCACACTGCGTATTCCTATTACAATACAGTAATCCGTATCCCAGGTTCCCGTACGCACCACCTTCATCTGGAAGTACTGGATTCCACCGTCCCGGGATACCCGGTAGTTGACATAATGCTGGGGCTTCTCCAGCAGAATCTTTCTCAGCTCCTCCAGGGAAAAGATATGATGCAGCATTTCCCGGTCATCCTCATATACAAACTGGTCTATGTAACCGCCTACACTCTCCTGGAAGGAGTTCTCCCCGTCAAAGAGCTCATCAAACATATGTCCGTTGCTCTCATCATTTCTCAATGGAAATCCCATCCCTGTATCCAGGTCAAAAAAGTATACCAGATTATAGTCAATACCCAGGGCCTGGATCAGCTCTGCCTGACGTTGTTCCCGTTTCTTTTCCTCAAGCTTCTGGGCTGTACAGTCCAGAAGGAAACGCTGGTAGAACAGCTCCCCCTTCTCTTTGATCAGCTTGATATTGCCCATGACATGAAGGACGTCCCCATTCTTATGGCATATCTGGTACTCTACACTTACGCTGTCATCCTCTTTCTCCAGGCCCATGATGGCCGCCCTGAGTCTTTTCCTGTCAGCCTCCATCACGGAAGCTGCCACCATGTCAAAGCCGTCTTCCATCATCTCCTCCATGGATTCATAGCCCAGGATCTTCAAAGCAGCCCGGTTCACACTGAGGATACGGCTTCCGTCCACAGAATGACACATCACACCGCAGTCCATGGTGGTAAAGATCATCTCCAGGGTATGGTTCTTTTTTATGATCTCCTGCTCGTAGGCACGCTCCCTGGTCACATCAATGGCCACACCTACAGTTCCCATAACGCTGCCATCCAGGTCATACAAGGGAGACTTATAGGTGGTCAGCAGTCTGGTGCCGCTGCCGGTCTGGATGGTCTCTTCTGATACGCAGGTTTTCTCCGTGGTCATGACCTCCTGCTCCGACTCAATGCAGGCAGGATCATCCTGCTCCACATCCCAGATATATGCATGGCCGCGCCCCTCTACCTGCTGTTTGGACTTATTCACTGTCTCACAGAAGCTGTCGTTCACCTTCTCATGAATCCCGTTTTTATCCTTATACCAGATAAGATTAGGAACATGGTTGATGGTGGATTCAAAGAAATGGCTGGTCTCCCAGTGATCCTTCTCCAGCTTCCAGGTCTGCTGCCATCTCAGGAAACGAAAACGGATCTCCTCATCCTCCATGGGTATGTTCCAGATATCCTGCACCCAGGACAGGCATGACTCCAAAAGGGGCATCTGATCCTTCGCGACTGCCAGGATCACCTCCGCCTCCTGTTTCCTGCCCTCCGCCAGAACCTGTAAAGTCTCCTCTACAGGCAACTCCGTCAGATCTGCCACAACCACATCTGCAAGGGCCGCCAGTTCCTTCTCCGGTCTGCCACTTTCCGAAAATTCATGGGTAAAATGTTCAAGGGGTTCCATACCCTTTATAATATCAAATATTCTGCTGTGGTCACCCATTAAATAGAAATGAGTATGGCAGTGATACATACTATTTCCCTCCTATGTTTGTGATGACCCTCCATCCCGGGGATAGCAGGTCATATATAACTTTATTCTAACAAGTGCGGCTGTTTATGTCAATATTTAGAATTACTGTAACTAAACACCAAAAGCCCCCTGGATATGTTCATCCAGGGGGAAATTCTCACTGCCGGTCTTTGATCCTTGCAGCATGCCTGTCCGTAAATACCCGGACAAGCATGAAAATCTTCTTAAGCCAGTTTGGACTTGGCCAGCTCTGCCATCTTTGCAAAGCCCTCCGCATCATTGATTGCCATGTCGGAAAGGAGCTTGCGGTTCATCTCAACGCCGGCCAGCTTCAGGCCGTACATGAACTTGCTGTAGGACAGCCCGTTGATTCTTGCAGCTGCATTGATCCGGGCGATCCACAGACGGCGGAACTGTCTCTTTCTCTCCTTACGTCCTGAGTAGGAACTGGCCAGAGCCCTCATCACGGACTGCTTGGCGATTCTATACTGTTTGGAACGGGCGCCTCTGTAGCCTTTGGCCATCTTCAGCACTCTGTTATGTTTTTTTCTGGCATTCATGCCACCTTTAATTCTTGCCATCGGTTTCTTCCTCCTTCTTTCCTTCTATTTACAGATACGGTAAAATCTTCTTCATGACTTTTGCGTTGGTCTTGTCTGTAACGATGTCTTTTCTAAGATTTCTCTTTCTCTTGGAAGACTTTTTGGTCAGAATATGGGACTTATAGGCTTTGTTTCTTACCAGCTTACCTGTACCAGTCTTTTTGAAACGCTTTGCAGCCGCCCTGCTTGTTTTTAATTTAGGCATAATTTCTTCCTCCTTAATCTTCGTTCGACTTTACTTTTTAGCAGTCAAAAACATAACCATGCTTCTTCCCTCAACCTTGGAAGGCTTGTCAATAACGGCAATATCTTTCAGGCTTTCAGCAAAATCATCCAGAATGTATCTGGACTTAGACATATGCGCCATCTCACGACCGCGGAAACGAAGCGTAACCTTAACCTTGTTTCCCTTCTCCAGAAACTTCCGCGCCGAACTCATCTTAGTATTCAGGTCGTTAGTGTCTATGTTCGGCGTCAGACGTACTTCTTTTATTTCGATGATTTTCTGTTTTTTCTTAGCTTCCTTCTCTTTTCGCGCCAGCTCGTAGCAATACTTACCATAATCGATAATCTTACAAACCGGCGGCTTTGCTGTCGGAGCGATCTTCACCAGATCCAGCTCCGCATTCTGGGCAAGCTTATAGGCTTCCTTCGCAGACATGATTCCCAGCTGCTGTCCGTCCTCACCAATCAAGCGAACTTCCTTATCCCTGATTTGTTCGTTAATCATTAAATCGCTAATTGTCGTGCACCTCCAATTTCCATAAGAACATGTTTGTTTTCCTGCATAAAAAAAGTAGATAGACGATTCTATCCACCCTGCAAATATCACACCGGAAAAAACACTGCAATCCCGTGCTTCTTACTTATAAACCAGGGTCACGCAATTGTGCCGAGGTGAGGTGGATACCTACTTTCCTTGTCGCTGTTTTCACAACTTTTGTTAGTATACTATTTCTGGGAGGAAATGTCAAGTGCGAAATGCAGGGATTTTTTGCAGCAGTTCAGACGGGGTAACAGTTCAGATAGGTCTGCGCACTCGCTGC
>CAJTOW010000198.1 GCA_910577655.1 uncultured Lachnospiraceae bacterium
CCACTTTGTGGGACACCGCAGGCGCCCCTTGTGGGGATTTGGCCCAAATGAACGCAGTGCAATAAGCTGCGTTACATGAATTTGGGCCAAATATACCGTATATGCCATAGAAACAGCTAAATTATCCCCACTGCTGTCCCTGGTCATCCAGGTCAGGAAATCAGCAGGGACTTTCCGGTCATTTCCTTAGGCTGCTCCATACCCATCAGCTGGATAAGCGTGGGTGCGATATCAGCAAGGCAGCCGCCCTCTCTCAGCTTCCAGGACGGATCTGCGTTCACCAGAATGAAAGGTACCGGATTGGTGGTGTGGGCCGTGAAAGGATCACCGGTCTCATAGTCTACCAGCTGCTCCGCATTGCCGTGATCCGCACAGATGAACATGACGCCGTTGACCTCTTTGATAGCATCCACTGCTCTTCCCACGCAGGCATCCACTGTCTCAATGGCCTTGATGGCAGCAGCCTCCACACCCGTATGGCCTACCATATCGGGATTTGCGAAATTGATGATGATCACATCGTACTTCCCGGACTTGATGGACTCTACCAGCTTGTCGCAGACACCGGGAGCGCTCATCTCCGGTTTCAGGTCATAAGTCGCGACCTCCTTAGGAGACGGAATCAGGAAACGGTCCTCACCCGGATTCGGCTCCTCAATCCCTCCATTGAAGAAGAAAGTAACATGGGCGTATTTCTCCGTCTCCGCAATCCTTGCCTGGGTCTTGTTGTGGGCAGCCAGAAACTCACCAAAGGTATTGGTGATGGTTTCTTTCTCAAAGGCCACCAGCTTGTTGGGGATCGTCTCGTCATAATTCGTAAAGCATACATAGGTAGTCTTCACTCTCTCCCCACGGTCAAAGCCGTCAAACTGGTCGTCACAGAAGGCGCGGGTCATCTCTCTGGCACGGTCCGGACGGAAATTGTAGAAGATCACAGAATCATTCTCCCTGATCATGCCCACCGGAGCACCATCCTTTGTGATCACCGTAGGCACCACGAACTCATCGGTCTTGCCTGCATCATAGGAAGCCTGGATGGCAGCCGGTGCGCTTTCATTCTGAACGCCCTCGCCCCTGGTGAGAGCGTCATAAGCAATCTTTACACGGTCCCAGTTCTTGTCCCGGTCCATGGCATAGTAGCGGCCTTCCACCGTGGCCACCTTACCTACTCCAATCTCTGCCATCCTGGCTTCCAGGGCCTCCACATATTCCCTGCCGGAAGCCGGCGGTGTGTCCCGCCCATCTAAAAAGCAGTGAACATATACCTTCTTAAGACCGTTTCTCTTAGCCAGCTCCAGCAGTCCGTAGATATGGGTATTGTGGCTGTGTACTCCGCCGTCAGACACCAGACCGAAAAGATGAAGGGCGGAATCATGCTTCTTACAGTTGTCTACAGCCGCCATAAACGCCTTATTCTCAAAGAAATCCCCATCCTGGATGGATTTGGTGATCCTGGTCAGCTCCTGGTAGACAATACGTCCTGCACCCATGTTCAGATGGCCCACCTCGGAGTTTCCCATCTGACCTTCCGGAAGCCCTACGGCCATACCGCTGGCCTGGCCTTTCACAAAGGGACACTGACTCATCAGCTGGTCCATCACCGGCGTCCTGCCCTCGCATACAGCGTTGGCCTCGCATCTGTCATTGAGGCCATAGCCATCCAGAATCATAAGTACCACTGGTTTCTTGCTCATATAAAATCTCCTTTTATTTAACGACCCTTTACTGGTCCATTTGTAACAGTCCATTTTTGGAAACTGTTATAGGTGTGTTTTAACATAACAGTTTAAGGGGTTTCTGAACTGTTATGTTTTAAGAAATACGGTTTTTTAATTGTACTGTATCTGGAACAATTTTTCAAGACTCTGGTTTACAGTTCTTCCAGATATCTCCTGACTTCCTCATCCAGATTCTGAAGCATGGAAACTTTCCCCGGCTTTGGCAGCCGGCCCTGGGCCTCCTGAATGAGGGCTTCGGTCCGCACTATATCTTCGCGCAGATCAGCGGCGGACATAAGGAGACATCCCTGACCATGGATAATAAGCTGCTCCAGACCATCGGAGGTAGCTACAGTCACACGGTAACGGCGGCCCATCTGATGGGCGAATTTCTCGATATACTGGTCTGCGGTCTCGGCCTCTCTGGTGTAGACTACATGGATGTTGTGGTAATCCATGACGCTTCCCGGATTGCCGGTAACCTTGTAGGCGTCGAATACAACGATCAGGGAACACTGATGGTAGGCCTGGTAGTTGCAAAGAATATCCATAAGCTTCTGCCGTGCTCCGTCGATAGTGACTGCCGCCAGCTCACGCAGGTCTTCCCAGGCATAGATAATATTGTATCCATCTACCAGCAGATAATCCTCCAGCTCCTCCCTGCCGCGCCGGAAATACCCGGATCTGTCCCCCACAGAATCATATCTGTCCTGTCTTTTCTGGTCTTCTCCGGCCCGCTCCGGATCATACTCCACCCGTCTTCTTCCGCCCTCCTGCCCCCGCTTCCGCCTGTCCTCCCCGTAAGTCCGGGTAAAAATAGCCTGGAGTTCCTTCTCATCCGCCCCAAACACAGCCGGAGTCTCCTGGAGAGGCCTGCGGGCCGCCGCCATTTCCAGACGGTGCATCAGGGCTTCTTCATCCTCTTTGGAAGGGGGAGCCAAAGGGCTTTCCACCTGCATATAATCCTTCACCTCATACCAGGGAACCACAAAGCCCGCGCCGTGGGCGCAGAATACAGAACCGGCAGGATTAGCCAGATCCAGCTCCGGGTCATAGCGCCGCTCTGCTACCACATCGTCCTCATTGTGGCACAGGTCGTAGCCTGCCAGGGAACAGATGAGTCTCCCCCTCCCTCTGGTATAGGCAGTCACCTCCATCTGATAGCCCTGAAGAGTGGATACCGGCGCGGTGCCAGTCAGCACCGCCTGACCGCCATCCAGCTGGGGCGGATCAAATCTCCCCTGGAGCCGTTCCAGATCCGTCATGGCACGTCCCACGGACTCTGCCGGAATCTCCAGACGGAACGCATAGTAAGGCTCCAGCAGCCTGCACCCTGCCTCCATCAGTCCCTGGCGCACTGCCCGGTAGGTAGCCTGACGGAAATCTCCTCCCTCCGTATGTTTCAGATGGGCCCGTCCGGTGATCAGAGTGATCTTCATATCTGTGATCACCGACCCGGTCAGAACTCCCCTGTGAAGCCGTTCCTCCAGATGGGTCAGTATCAGGCGCTGCCAGTTCCGCTCCAGGACATCTTCGCTGCAGGCTGTCCCGAACTGCAGACCGCTTCCCCTTTCTGCCGGTTCCATAAGAAGATGAACCTCCGCATAATGGCGCAGCGGCTCAAAATGGCCCACTCCCTCCACAGCCCTGGCGATAGTCTCTTTATACACGATCCGCCCTGTGCCGAACTCCACATTGATCCCGAAACGCTCCCGGACCAGATTCTTCAGAATCTCCATCTGTACCTCACCCATAACCTGGGCCTGGATCTCCTGAAGCTCCTCGTCCCACACGATATGAAGCTGAGGCTCCTCTTCCTCCAGCTGCTTTAAGTTCTTAAGCTGTTCCAGAAGATTGGCCTCCTCAGGAAGTACCAGCCGGAAATTCAGCACCGGCTCCAGAACCGGCTGCTCAGACTCTGCTTCCCGGCCGATCCCCTGCCCCGGATAGGTGGTCACCGGCCCAGTCACCGCGCAGACCGTTCCCGGCCCTGCTTCCCCGACTGTCTCATATCTGGCGCCGGAATAGATCCGGATCTGGTTGACCTTCTCTGCCTCGCGGCCTTCCAGAATATCCTTTACTTTCAGATTCCCTCCGGTGATCTTGAGATGGGTCTGGCGGTTTCCCTGTTCATCCCTGGATATCTTGAATACCTTGGCACCAAAGGTGTCCGGATATTCCACAACCGCCCCATAGTGCTCCAGCCCCTCAAGCAGCTCCTCCACCCCCCAGAGCTTCAAAGCAGAGCCGAAATAACAAGGAAATACTTTTCGCCGGACAATCATCTCCCGGATATCCTGATCCGGAACCTCTCCCTGCTCCAGATAGGTATCCAGAACCGCCTCATCGCACATGGCCAGCTCCTCCAGCCACATCTCCCGGTCTGCTCCAAAGTCCACGCAGCTCCCATCCAGACGTTCCTTCAGCTCCTCCATCAGTCTGGCCCGGTCTGTCCCAGGCTGGTCCATCTTATTAATAAACAGAAATACCGGGATGCCATAGCGTTTCAGAAGCCGCCACAAGGTCTCTGTGTGGCCCTGGACACCATCTGCCCCGCTGATTACCAGGATCCCGTAATCAAGAATCTGCAGCGTCCGCTCCATCTCAGCAGAAAAATCCACATGTCCCGGAGTATCCACCAATGTCACCGCCATATCCCCCAGCGTCAGCACCGCCTGCTTGGAAAAGATGGTGATCCCTCTGGCCCGCTCCATCTCATAGGTATCCAAAAACGCATCCCGATTGTCTACACGTCCCAGCTTGCGGATACTGCCAGTCAGATAAAGGATTCCCTCCGACAAGGTGGTCTTGCCGGCATCTACATGGGCCAGCAGACCCACACAAATATGCTTCTTTGGTTTCTTTCTATCTGCCTGTCCGCCCATGGCCGCTGCTCCTTCCGTGAAAAAACTTTATTTAGTATAGCACAAGAAAAGAGAATAGGCTACTGTTTTGAATCTCCCGTCCGGTTCCATGTGCAGTTCCGTGGTAACAGTTCAGATACCCCTTGAACTGTTACGGCATCTGTCCATGAAAATCGCTGCGCGATGGGGCAGATGCCCTCCGGCCACTACGTTTTCGCACGGTCAGCGCAGCGA
>CAJTOW010000199.1 GCA_910577655.1 uncultured Lachnospiraceae bacterium
CGTGAAACCACCCCATAGAAAGGAGAAAACATAATGAGCATCCTGGATCTGACAGCCGTTGCGCTGGGGAAAAAGATACAGTCCGGGGATATCACATCCGTGGAGGTGACAAAAGCAGTCCTCGACCAGATGAAGACCCTGGAGCCAGTGCTGAACTGTTATGTGACCATAGAGGAAGACAAGGCCCTGGAACGTGCGGCCTGTGTCCAGAAGGAAATAGAAGCAGGAACCATGAAAGGCCCCCTGGCCGGCGTGCCGGTGGCTGTCAAGGACAATCTCTGCACAGAAGGGATAGTGACCACCTGCAGCTCCCGGATACTTGGGAATTATAAGCCTGCCTACACGGCGGAGGCTGTGCTGAATCTGGAGAAGGCCGGGGCCGTGATCCTGGGCAAGACCAATATGGACGAGTTCGCCATGGGAAGCACCACCGAGACTTCAGCCTTTGGGGCAACCAGGAATCCCTGGAACCCGGATCATGTTCCCGGTGGATCTTCCGGCGGTTCCTGTGCGGCAGTGGCAGCTAACGAGTGCTTCTACGCCCTGGGGTCGGATACCGGCGGCTCCATCCGCCAGCCCAGCTCCTTCTGCGGCGTCACTGGGATCAAGCCCACTTACGGAACCGTTTCCCGGTATGGTCTTATCGCCTATGGTTCTTCCCTGGACCAGATCGGGCCCATTGCCAAAGATGTCACTGACTGTGCCACCATTCTGGAAGCAGTTTCTTCCTATGATAAGAAAGACAGCACCTCCATGGACCGCGGGGACTGTGATTTCACGGCTGCCCTGGTGGATGACGTAAAGGGAATGCGGATCGGTATCCCCAGGGATTATTTCGGGGAGGGCCTGGACCCGGAGGTGAAGGAAGCTGTCCTGGGAGCGGCCAAAGTGCTTGCGGATAAGGGGGCAGTGGTGGAGGAATTCGACTTAAGCCTGGTAGAATACGCCATTCCAGCCTACTATGTGATCGCCTCCGCGGAGGCCAGCTCCAACCTTTCCCGTTTTGACGGTGTGAAATACGGTTACCGCACAGCGGAGTACCAGGGACTCCACAATATGTACAAGAAGAGCCGTTCCGAAGGCTTTGGCCCGGAGGTGAAGCGCCGGATCATGCTGGGCTCCTTTGTACTCAGCAGCGGCTATTATGACGCATATTATCTGAAGGCCCTGCGGACCAAGGCCTTGATTAAGCAGGCATTTGACAAGGCATTTGAACACTATGACGTGATTCTGGGACCGGCGGCTCCCACTACGGCTCCCAGACTGGGAGAGTCCTTGAGTGACCCGCTGAAAATGTATCTGGGCGACATCTATACTGTTTCCGTGAATCTGGCCGGACTTCCGGGCATGACCGTTCCCTGCGGCATGGATTCCAGGGGACTGCCCATCGGCCTTCAGCTGATCGGAGACTGCTTTAAGGAAAAAAATATTATCCGTGCGGGCTATGCATTCGAGTGCAGCCGCAGTTACCAGACGCCGGAACTGGCGAAAAAAACAGGAGACCAGGAAAGCAGGAAGTCAGGGCAGGCCGTCGGTCTCGCCAGCCCGGGAGCCGGTGGTGTCCGTCAGGCCGCCGGCCTCGCCAGTCCGGGAGCCGGTGGTGCCCGTCAGGCCGCCGGTCTCGCCGGCCCGTCAGACGGAAATATGGTATTGGCAGCATCTGCTGCCTCAGAAACGGAGGTGGGATAAATGGGCAAACAGTACGAAACAGTCATAGGTCTGGAGGTTCATGTAGAGCTGGCTACCAGAACCAAGATCTTCTGCGGATGCTCTACCGAGTTCGGGGGAGCGCCCAACACCCATACCTGCCCGGTGTGCACCGGTATGCCCGGCTCCCTGCCGGTTCTCAATAAGCAGGTGGTGGAATATGCCCTGGCCGTAGGTCTGGCTACAAACTGCGGTATCAACCAGTATTGCAAATTTGACCGGAAGAATTATTTCTATCCGGATAATCCCCAGAACTACCAGATCTCCCAGCTGTATCTGCCTATCTGCCATGACGGCTGGGTGGAGATCGAGACGGCAGCAGGAAAGAAGAAGATCAGGATCCACGAGATTCATATGGAAGAGGACGCAGGCAAGCTGGTACATGACGAGTGGGAGGACTGCTCCCTGGTGGATTACAACCGCAGTGGAGTCCCCCTGATTGAGATCGTGTCCGAACCGGATATGCGCAGCGCCGACGAGGTTATCGCCTATCTGGAAAAGTTGCGCCTGATTATCCAGTACCTGGGCGCTTCCGACTGCAAGCTCCAGGAAGGCTCCATGCGCGCCGATGTGAACTTGTCCGTGCGGGAGCAGGGTGCCCCGGAGTTCGGTACCAGGACGGAAATGAAGAATTTAAACTCTTTCAAGGCCATTGCCCGCGCTATCGAGGGGGAACGGGAGCGGCAGATCGAGCTTCTGGAGGATGGGAAGAAGGTTATCCAGGAGACCAGACGCTGGGACGACAACAAGGAATCCTCCCATGCCATGCGCTCCAAGGAGGACGCCCAGGATTACCGCTATTTCCCGGATCCGGATCTGGTGCCGGTCTGGATCAGTGATGAGTGGATTGACCAGGTGAAAGCACAGCAGCCGGAGATGCGCACCGAGAAGCTGGCCCGCTATCAGTCAGAATTTTCTCTGCCCCAGTATGATGCCGAAATCCTCACCAGCTCCAAGCACCTGGCAGACGTGTTTGAGGAGACTGCGGCCCTCTGCGGGAAACCCAAGGAGGTCTCCAACTGGCTCATGACCGATGCCATGCGCCTTTTAAAGGAACGTGAACAGGATGCCGGAGACATTTCCTTCAGTCCGGCCAATCTGGCAAAGCTGATCCGTCTGGTGGAGCAGAATGTCATCAACCGTACTGTGGCCCGCACCGTATTTGAGGAAATCTTTGCCAATGACACCGACCCGGAGGTCTACGTGGAAGAAAAGGGCCTGAAAGTGGTAAATGATGAAGGCGCCTTAAAAACCGCCATTGGAGAAATTCTGGCGGCAAATCCCCAGTCCGTGGCTGATTACAAGGCAGGCAAGGAGAAAGCCATGGGCTTTATCGTGGGTCAGACCATGCGTGCCATGAAAGGTAAAGCTGATCCGGCGGTGGTGAATAAGCTTGTCCGGGAGCTGCTTCTCAGATAGGTCTGCCTGATTGCTGTACTGGCTGTGAACAGTAATTGTGATGGCTGGTGATACATTGGAAATCCAAAAACCGGATTGCAAGATAGCACTTTTTCGTGTAGAATGTAAAAACAGATACACCCCCATTTTATGCTACCCCCTAACCCCATACAATAAGGAATGCCCCAGGGCATACCATGATGTCCGGAAAGCATGGACAAGAAGGAGAAAACGCCCCCGGGGCATACCATGATGTCCAAAGAGCATGGACAAGAAGGAGGAAACTACATGCAGCCATATACAGAAATGAGCACAGAGGAATTACAGGCATTGAGAAAGAAACTGTCATCCCACTACAGGGAGTTTCAGGTGAAGGACCTGAGACTGGATATGTCCCGGGGCAAGCCCAGCGCGGAGCAGCTGGATCTGTCCATGGGTATGATGGATGTGCTGAGCAGCGAGGATGATCTTACCTGCGAGGATGGCACAGACTGTCGTAACTACGGTGTACTGACCGGTATCAAGGAGGCCAAGGAGCTGATCGGGGATATGATGGAGGTTAATCCGGAAAATATCATCATTTACGGAAACTCCAGTCTGAATGTAATGTTTGACACCATTGCCCGGTCCATGACCCACGGTGTTATGGGGTGCACCCCCTGGTGCAAGCTGGACAAGGTGAAATTCCTCTGTCCGGTACCTGGTTATGACCGCCATTTTGCCATTACGGAATATTTCGGTATCGAAATGATCAATGTGCCTATGGACGAGAACGGGCCGGATATGGATATGGTAGAGCAGCTGGTGGCTTCCGATGATACGATCAAGGGAATCTGGTGTGTGCCCAAATATTCCAATCCCACGGGCACCAGCTATTCGGATGCTACGGTAAGACGTTTCGCACGGCTGAAACCGGCTGCCCCGGATTTCCGTATCTACTGGGACAATGCCTATGGCGTCCATCATCTGTATGATCATGACCAGGATCATCTGATCGAGATTCTGGCGGAATGTAAGAGGGCGGGGGCACCGGACCTGGTTTATAAGTTCTCTTCCACCTCCAAGATCAGTTTCCCGGGTTCCGGCATTGCGGCTATTGCCACATCCCACAACAATCTGGAGGATATTGAGAAGCAGCTGAAATTCCAGACCATTGGCCACGATAAGGTGAACCAGCTCCGCCATGTACGTTTCTTCGGGGATATTCATGGTATGTGCGAGCATATGAGGCTCCATGCAGATGTTATGCGCCCCAAGTTTGAGGCCGTTACCAGTATTCTGGAGCGGGAGCTGGGCGGGCTGGAGATCGCATCCTGGACCAGCCCCAAGGGCGGCTACTTTATCTCCTTTGACTCCCTGGACGGTTGTGCAAAGAGCATTGTAGCCAGGTGCAAGAAGGCAGGTCTTATTATAACCGGTGCCGGTGCCACCTACCCGTACGGCAGGGATCCCCATGACAGCAATATCCGGATCGCGCCGTCCTATCCGCCCCTGGGAGACCTGGTGGTAGCTATGGAACTGTTTGCTTTGTGTGTAAAGATCGTCAGTATCGATAAGATCCTGGCGGAGAGAAAATAAGGTTACAGTTCACGGGGCGGGGAAAACTGGACGAAAACAGACGTCAAGTCCGCTTGTAAGACTGTTTTCGTCCAGTTTTCC
>CAJTOW010000200.1 GCA_910577655.1 uncultured Lachnospiraceae bacterium
CTGTTTTTGTCCAGTTTTCCCCGCCCCGTGAACTGTAACACGAATTCAGGAAATCTTGCCCAGTAAAGAAAAGGAACTTGAAAAACCCAACTACCTGTTGTATAATCAAACCATAGCAAATGCAGAACACACTGCATGCAGGCATAATTGTAATTCCTGGAATGTTCGACAACCTTACCAATTTTGAACCTACATTTTTGACTTAGGGATTCCAATATTTGCAGGCGGATGTCAGGCCTCCTTTTGAGTGGAAGGCAGAAGTCTGCGTGAGGTTGCCCACCTGGCACATGCTAGGCGTCAATAAGTAAGACCGGCATTTTGGGATTACAAAAGAAAAAAGCAGCGAGCAATCGCTGCTTTATCTTTTTGTCAATTTGTGGTAGGATATGGATAATAGTCTAAAAAATGTATGGGCGGTAACAATAATAGAATATCATACCGCATAAGGAGAGCCTATGAATAATGAGAAATATCAGAAATATATATATTGGGGAGTGACCGCATTTCTGGCCTTGTCAGGCGTAGTGCTGGTGGTCTTTCTTCTGGTGGAATTTGACGGGGTGATGGATGCCGCAGGGACAGTCACAGGGATCCTGGCGCCCATTCTCTATGGTGCGGTGTTCGCTTACCTTCTGGCCCCGGTTTACAACTGGATCAGGAATCTGGTGGTACATGCCACAGAGCGTATTATCACAAGTCCGGAGAAACGTAAGGGATTTGGGAGCTTCATCGCCACCATCGTCAGTGTGGTCATGTGGATTCTGGCAGTGTTCGGCATTATATCCATGATGATTCCCCAGCTGTGGGAAAGTGTCATGGGGATCGTGGAGGCCCTGCCTGCCGGCTTCATGAACCTGCAGAGATGGCTGGAGCAGGTGCTGGCGGACAACCCGGATATGGAAGAGACGGTCATGGAGTATTACAGCATGGCAGTGGGTTATTTGCAGAACTGGGTGACCAATGATGTGGTGCCCAATCTGCGCAAGATCATCGGAGAGGTCTCAAACGGAGTCTTCACCTTCCTCAATGTGATCAAGAATATGCTGATCGGCATTATCGTCATGGTATATCTCTTGAATATGAAGGAGAAGCTGCTTACCCAGATGAAGATGATCCTCTACAGCATCTGCCCGGTAAAGCTGGCCAACAAGCTGCTGGAGGAGGGCAGATATGTTCACCAGATATTTGGCGGATTTATCATCGGGAAGCTTGTAGACTCCCTGATCATCGGAATCATGTGCTTTGTGCTTTTGAATGTGATGAAGATGCCCTATGTGCTGCTGATCAGCGTCATCATTGGGGTGACCAATGTGATCCCGTTCTTCGGGCCCTTCATCGGGGCTATTCCCAGTGCTTTTCTGATCCTGCTGGTAAGCCCTGTGAAATGCCTCTATTTTGTCATTTTCATCCTGCTGCTGCAGCAGTTTGACGGCAACATCCTGGGACCCAAGATCCTGGGGGATTCCACCGGCCTCTCCAGCTTCTGGGTGCTGTTTTCCATCCTGCTGTTTGGCGGGCTGTTCGGATTTGTGGGTATGATCATCGGAGTGCCTACCTTTGCGGTCATCTACAAGCTGGTGACGGAGCTGGTGACCTACCGCCTTGGAAAGCGCAGGCTGTCGGCAGATATTGGGAAATATGAGAATCTGGATCATATTGATGAAGACCAGAAAACATTTATCAAAAAAAGGTAAGGTCAGACGGGGCATCTTCCTGACCCGGGAAGCACGTCTGGACTGTTACAGAGGCAGGGGTCTTTATGAAGAAGAAAGCAATGATGGGATGGGTGACTGGGATCCCCATCCTGGTGTTGGTATTGATTTTGATTATAGTTATACATGAGAAGGAAAAGGATGGAATTACCAGGGCGATGGCGGCAAAGTCTGTCGCCCTGGTTTTCCTATCCCAGGAGGAGCTGGAGAGCTGGCAGGCGGACCATGGGGCCTCCCGGTTCCCGGCCAGGTCCGTGGACCAGTGGTATGTGCCTTATATGGACTGCCTTTACGAGCTGGGTTACATAGAGGAGGATGAGATTCCCGCCACCGAAGAGGCGGCTCAGGAATATCTCACCTATGCGGACGCCTTCCGTCTGGCCGGACGTATTTCCAAAGATCTGGAACGTCTGATCGAGGCGGGCAGGCAGAATTCGGACAAACCGATCCCTGAGGAACGCTGGTGGCTTTTGTATGACGCGCTGCTGAAGGAGGCGGATCCAGAACAGCATGTCCAGGAACTCCAGCTCCAGATCTATGGGACAGTGGAAAATATTCCCGGCACGGCTCCCTGGACAGTCCACACCAGTCTGGGGGCCATGAAGTTCTACGGCCTTTCACTGGACGGATATATCGACCACCAGCTGCGGGTGTACCGGCGGGACAAGGAAATCATCCATATACTGGAGGATGAAGGACAGGAGTATACCTGCTACAATGTGTGGCTGGCTGGCGGCGACAGCGAGACGCTGACCGTCTGCCAGGGTGACATAGACCGCGCCATTCCCCTGGCCAAGTCCTCTAAGAATGTGGAAGGGTGGCTTCGCAATATGGCAGATATCCAGATGAAGAATGGAAAGATTACCAAGGTATCCCTGAAGAAGGAACGGGTGGCAGCGCGGGTCCTGGCGGTTCAGGAGGATGGCGTAGAGCTGGAAAACTATGGGAAGCTTCCTTTTGCGGAAGGCTGTATGTTCTTAAAGACTTACGGGACTCTGGAGCGTCAGAGGCCGGAGGATATTCTGGTGGGCTATGATATGCAGGAATTCGTGGTGGCCAGAGGGAAGATCTGTGCCGTCCTTACGGTCCGGGAATTTGATGCGGACCGGATCCGGGTGCTTCTTATGAACAGCGGATTTATAAGTATCTACCATCCCCAGGTGACGCTGCGCTGCGAGGGAGAGATGACCCTTATAAGCGGTGACCAGAAGACCCAGGTGGCGGCAGGAGAGGAGCTGTCCTTTGCTCCCGGTGATGAACGGCTTCAGGCCGGACGTCTGCTGCTGGAGCCGGTGGAGGGCCAGGAGATCCAGGTCACGTCCATTCAGCGGATGGATTACCAGCCCCGGTACGCCGGACGTCTGGAGATTACAGAGGAAAAGGAAGGGCTGGTGCTGGTCAATGACCTTTACCTGGAGGATTATCTGAAACGGGTGGTACCCAGCGAAATGCCATCCTCATATGAGCTGGAGGCCCTGAAGGCCCAGGCGGTCTGTGCCAGAACCTATGCCTACATGCAGATCCAGGGCAACAGCTACCGCCAGTATGGGGCCCACGTGGATGACAGCACCAATTACCAGGTTTACAATAATATCCCGCCTGATGAGCGGTGCATCCGGGCGGTGGAGGAAACCTATGGGAAAATGATGTTCTGCCAGGGAAATCCGGTGACGGCTTACTACTTTTCCACCTCCTGCGGCGTGACCGCGGATAACAGTGTCTGGGGCGGCGACCCTGCCGAGGCCCCCTATCTGAAAAGCGTGACCCTGACTCCCGGAAGAAAATCTCCGGATTTAAGCTCGGAGGAGGCCTTTGCTGCTTTTATCAAAGAAGAGATGACAGCCTACGATTCCTCCTATCCATTCTTCCGCTGGAGCGTGATCACCAATACCAGTATTCTCACGGAGAATATAGACGGAGTGGGGCAGGTGCAGCAGATCCGGATCACAGAACGCAGCAGCAGCGGAGTTGCTCTCAAGCTTCTGGTGACGGGAAGTGACGGTGAACGGACTATCAGCGGCCAGAATGCCATCCGGTCCGCCCTGGGAGATGCCCGTCTGGTCATCCAGCGGAAGGATGGGAAGACGACAGAAGGCTGGAGCTCTCTGCCCAGCGGCTTCTTATGTATCGAGGATCTGGGAACCGGAGACAGCGGTGTACACCAGTTCCGGATCTGCGGCGGCGGCTACGGACACGGTGCCGGCATGAGCCAGAACGGCGCCCAGGGCATGGCTAAGGAAGGTATGGGCTATGAGGATATTCTGAAATTCTTCTATGACGGGGTGACCGTCGGGGAGAGAGGGTAGATGTATAAGTTTTGTATCTGGAACGGAATGGAGCTGACTATAAGATGACAGAGCTGGAAGCACATTACAATAAATTCAATGAGGACAAACGCCTGCAAAGACGCCATGGCCAGGTGGAGTACATCACATCCATGAAGTACATCCACGACTGTCTGGCCCCCATGGACAGACCGAAGATCCTGGATATCGGAGCCGGAACCGGGCGATACAGCGTGGCCCTGGCCGGGGAAGGATATGATGTGACGGCTGTGGAGCTGGTAAGGTACAACCTGGGGGTTCTGAAAACCAAGAAGAGCAATGTCAAGGCTTACCAGGGTACGGCGCTGAACCTGAAACGGTTTGAGGACGATACCTTTGACCTTACTCTTTTATTCGGCCCCATGTACCATCTCTACAGCTTTGAGGACAAGGTGAGGGCTTTGTCAGAGGCTAAGCGGGTGACAAAGTCCGGCGGGGTCCTGCTGGTGGCTTACCTGATGAATGAATACGCAGTCATCACCTATGGCTTCCGGGAGGGCCATGTACTGGAATGCCTGGAGGACGGAAGGCTGGATGGGGATTTCCATTGTGTCTCCGGCAAGAAGGAGCTGTATGACTATGTGCGCCTGGAGGATATTGACCGGCTCAATGAGGCTGCGGGCCTTTTGCGCATGAAGATTATCGCGGCGGATGGTCCGGCAGATTATCTGCGGCCTGTGCTGAACGCCATGAGCGAGGAGGAATTCCAG
>CAJTOW010000201.1 GCA_910577655.1 uncultured Lachnospiraceae bacterium
AGCAGTGCTGGAGACCATACGGATATGTAAAGACAGAAATTTGTTAAAGGAATATCTTGAGAAGAGGGAGAAGGAGGTAATCAACATTATGATGGGTTTGTTTGACCAGGAGAAGGCTGTGGAACAGTATGGTTACGATAAGATGAAGGAAGGAGAAACCAGAGGAGAAATAAAGAAGGCCAGGGAGACTGCGCTGAATATGCAGCGGGAAGGCTTGTCTGTCAGTATGATTGCAAGGGTTTTGAATGTGGGTCAGGAACTGGTGCAGCAATGGATTTCAGGAGGAGATGCTGTCAGACCATAGATTTTGACTGGTTTTGTTACTATTTATGACGATTTTTATTAAATTCCCTCTTTCTGCTATTAAGAAGGAAAGACACAATAAAAGTTTTGCGCTATGATGAGAACGGTTTTATCCGTTCTCTTTTTCTCTATCTTTGTGTTGCCACAAGTCTGTTTTTTTCTTATAATAGAATTGCAGACGAAATGCATGTTTGTGGTGCATATGCAGGAGGTGAAGTGTCATGGACGAGAGCGGTAAAGTTCCATTTACAAATGTGCCGGAGGCCGGTGAGGATGCGAAAAGTTCCATTTCCGAAGTTCAAAAGCCAGATGTAAAAGGAACGGTCAAGGATTCTGTATTCCGGGATTTGTTTGGCGATCGAAGGTATGCTTTGCAGCTGTATCAGGCACTCCATCCGGAAGATACGGATGTGACGGAGGCAGATATTGGAGATGTGACAATCCACAATATATTTACGGACCAGGAATACAATGATCTGGGGATGAATGTCCGGGGAAGACTTCTTGTTATGCTGGAAGCCCAGGCCAGTTGGACAATGAATATTATAATAAGGATTCTGCTCTATCTGGCCCATATATGGAATGAACATATTGAAACAACGAAACAGAACCGTTATGGCAGCAAAAGGCTGGAGCTTCCCAGACCGGAACTCTACATGATCTATACGGGAAAACGAAAGAATAGGCCGGAGTGGCTGAATCTTTCAGAAGAATTTTTTGATGGAAATAAGGATTTTCTGGAAGTGCAGGTTAAAGTGCTCTATGGAGAAGGGAAAGATGATATTATCAGCCAGTATGTAAGCTTCACAAAGGTGTATAATGAGCAGGTGAAGCTGTATGGAAGAACTCGGAAAGCAGTGCTGGAGACCATACGGATATGTAAAGACAGAAATTTGTTAAAGGAATATTTTGAAAAACGGGAGAAGGAGGTTATCAACATTATGATGGGTTTGTTTGACCAGGAGAAGGCTGTGGAACAGTATGGTTACGATAAGATGAAGGAAGGAGAATTGATGAAAGCCAAAGAAACTGCACGAAATATGAAACGGGAGGGTATGTCGGATACGATAATCGCAAAAGTATTAAATGTAGGCCAGGAGGTTGTACAGCAGTGGCTCGCTGGAGTAGATATTGCAAGAATGTAAGTAAGAACCGGAGACTGGCCGTGAATTGATGAACTCCATGGGGCTGCTGCTCTGAAAAAGTGCAGCAGCCCCATATTTCTAAGGATTTTTCCACAGCTCCTTATAGGATTCCAAGTCTGATCATCCCCGCATCTTCCTCCGAATCCCCCGCCGCCGCAGTCTCCTCCGGGGAGATGCCCAGCCACTGGCACAGGATGCGGACACCTTGCTGCTTGGTTGCTTTTGATGAAACAATCTGAAGGCAGCAGTCTTCGATAAAGTAACGGACAGAGGAATCCTTGTTTATGGACAAAAGCTCTGCCAGTTCACTGGCTTCCTGTTCTTTCCAGGGAAGCTGTCTGGGGCGCAGCAGTGTGATTTTGTAAAGCCGGTCGCAGGAATTTCCCTGGTAAAGGAGTATCCGGTAACGGAAACGTTTCTTCATAATCTCAAGTTCAGCCATATGTTCCAGGAAAGTCTCCGGAAGATACCAGAAATATTCTTTTGCATTGTCTCCCTGCTCCAGCCGGAGGTGTGCCCCGCCAGAGAAGACTCCGCCGGAAAACAGATGGCGGACGGCGCGGCAGCGTGTCATGGCATCCTCATAGGGAAGGGTGGTGGCAAAAAAGACTGGGATCTGTTCCCGTTTCAGGGCTTTTAGTCCGGTCAGGGTTAAGGCAGGAATCTCTGGGGGCGACTGTCCGGAGGGTGTCCGGACGGCGGCTCCAGGGGGTTCTTCCGGCAAATGTTTCTGAGTCTGTGCAGCAGCTATTCCCGTAGGATCATTTGTTTTTTTCCCGTTTGGGAGCAGAGTGCCCATGATATCCAGAAAGACCGCCCTGGGACGTCTGGGAATCCGGAACAGCGGATAGGGACCAAAAAGAATCTGGTTCATAAAGTCGTCTCTTCCCCCATAGGCCAGATAGCAGGAGCAGAATTTTTTGCGGCAAAGCCTGTTTTCCGGGAAGGAATGATCTGGGGGAAAGGTGTCCTGACAATGGCTGCTGTGGCCGGATAGCAGAGCGGTTTCCCATGTCTGGCCAGCCACAATCTGGCTGATATTACAAAGCCTTGCCTGTCCATTTCCCTCCGCAAAGAGCCGTTTTTGGCACCGGGCGGGCTCTGCGGGAACGGGAACCAGCTCCCGCAGGAAATAGGGATCAATGTCCAGAAAGGCGTTGATTTCTTCCCGGGTATACTCCCGGTTCATGCCGTCCATCCGGTTGATCCAGAGATAGATTTCTGCCGGAAGTGCCTGCCGCAGAGTGCGGATCTGTGCCAGATTTTCGGGCGCCCCCACGGCTCCGGCACAGAGGGAGACACCTGCCATAAGGAGCTCTCTGCAGGCGCCGGCAAATGCTTCTGCCGTGATCATTTCCGGGTGAAAGGTTGCCCAGAGACGCAGCTTTGCCAGGTCTCCGCCAGCTTGTTCATAAATATCCAGGGAGGGCCTTATGGAAAAGCTGAGATTGGTCTGGGCACCTGCTGCATCTATATGGGGCAGGGCACTGAGTTGCCCCAGCCCTTTCCAGTACCAGGAATGGATCAGAGCTTCCCCATAGGGCACGACCATCAGAGCATGGCCTGGAACGTGGGATACTTCCGGTGTGCATGCTGCAGCCTGCAACGGGGCGGCTGTGTGTGCTGCAAATTCTGTTGTTTCAGATTCATGGGATGCTGCATCCATTTTGTAATGGGAATCTGTTGCTGCCAGATATGTCCCGATAAATGTTTCCCACCGGGTTTTGTCCTGCTCCAGCTCTCGTTTCCCCATAGGGCGCTTGGCGAAAGGGCAGTAGGAGCAGTGGTAGTTACAGCTTTTTAAAGTGCCCCGGTACAAGATCATCGGTTTGTCCATGAGCAGCCTCCCATTCTTCCATAAGCCTGATTATCTCAGGGGACATAAGCTGTGGCCCCAGGTAGTCGGATAGTCCTGTTCCTGTCTGGGTGAGTGTCAGGTAAGTGTCTGTTTTCTGGGGGATATCTTTCAGGCCGGGGGTATTTCCGCTAGCCTGGACAGTAGCTTCGGATGTCTGAATTTCCAAATATCCCTCTTCCTGCCAGACCTTCAGCAAAGGAAAGTCCGTTACAGCGTCACTTTGAAAATGCTCCCGGTATCGTGACAGGGACAGCCCCGGCTGGATCAGCAGATGGCGGATCACGTACCGCCGTTTCTGTTCTTCCTCCGAAAGCAGCAGCCCGTGGGTGATTCTGGTGAAATCCAGGGTCTTTTCATAGTCCCGCAGCTGCGCCAGACAGTCGGCGCGGGTGATGGCGTAGGGACTGCAGAAATGAAGATTTCCCAGATAGCTTCTCCCGCCGCAGCCCAGAGCCAGGGAGGTGCCGGCCCCGCATTCGGAGTAGGCACGCCGTCCGTCCTGGCGCAGGAAGCGGCGCATGGAATCCTGCCGGAAGCCCTGGTCCCGCAGAAATGCGGCGGCCTCCTGGTACTGGGAGAAGGCGGCCTCCGGTTCCAGGACTATGCCTTGTCCCAGCTTTCGCTCCAGTCTGGCTCCATGCTTCACATAAAGAGGATAAAGGAAAATCTCATCCGGTCCGAAGGTCAGGGCCTCTTTCAGGGACTGCAAAAGGCTCTGGACAGTCTGTCCCGGAATCCCGTAAATGAAATCCACGTTGATGCAGGGAAAATCAAAGGTTTTTAACAGAGCCAGAGCCTCTCTGGCCCTGTCTGCCTGGTGGCTGCGCTGGAGAATCCTGAGTTCCTCATCAGAAAAGCTCTGGATCCCCATGCTGATCCTTGTTGCACCAGCCTCCTTTAACAGCCGCAGCTTCTCTGGTGTGGTCTGGTTCGGTGCGGTCTCGATGACCAGCTCCCGTCCGGAAGAGAGAACAAAGCAGTCATTTACTATGGAAAACATACGCCACATCTGTGCCTCTGACAGAAGAAGCGGAGTCCCGCCGCCGATGGTGAGACTGGAAAATTCTGTCCGGTACAGAGCCAGCAGCTTTCCATACTGCTTTCCCTGGCGCTCCAGGGTATCCAGATAGCGGTCCATGGAGACCGTATCCTGGCCGGTGACCGAGAACAGATTGCAATAGCCGCATTTGCTCTGACAGAAAGGGATATGAATATAGAGACTGTGCCCGCCGCCAGCCAGGGCCGGCAGATAATTCTCCAGCCGGATTCCTTCCAGTGGACGGTAAGCCGTCTTATGAGGATAACTGTACATATATTGGATGTAGGGATTCATAGAAACCTCCGTGCCAGACGTTTACTTTAAAAGTTGCGAATCCTCCAAGTAGGACTGCGCACTCGCTGCGTTGTCCGTACCAGC
>CAJTOW010000202.1 GCA_910577655.1 uncultured Lachnospiraceae bacterium
AAACTGGACAAAAACAGTTTTACAAGCGGGCCTGACGCCTGTTTTAGTCTGGTTTTCCCCGCCCCGTGAGATGTAACATATATTCTGCCTTCACTTTGTCAATTGTTTTACCGCCAATCCCGAAGTTTTTATCTGGCAGCTCTTTAATCGTAGTCACAAAAAATTCCTGTGGCACATTCATAATTTCAGAAGATACTTCTGTTAATCTCTTTATCAGCAGTTCCTTTTGCTGATCGGACAAAGCCCCGCTTTCAACTGTAATATATGGCATTTTGCTCCTCCTTAAACTTTGATTTTTCGCTGCTTCTATTATACTGCAACAAAGGCCTTTGTCTATATTTATTTTTAATCAGCAACCCTGCACATGGGTTAAGAGGTAACAGTTCAAGGGGTATCTGAACTGTTACGTTAAGAGCGTTCGTTTGCCGTAGAGAGGATATGTGATTGACAAATCCAGAATATGGAGGTATAATCCCTATTAACCAATCAAGAAGATAGGAATATAGCTGCCGGATTCTGGAGCATGTCCGGAGTTCGGGATGGCTGTAGAAAGAGAGGAATACACACATGGGGAAAATTTACACATCCGCAGATCAGCTGATCGGAGGGACTCCGCTTCTGGAGCTGACACATATTGAGAAGGCGGAGGGGCTTTCGGCCAGGATTCTGGCGAAGCTGGAGTATCTGAATCCGGCAGGTTCTGTGAAAGACAGGATCGCCAGGGCCATGATTGATGATGCAGAGGAGAAAGGGCTTTTGAAGGAGGGGGCTGTGATCATCGAGCCTACATCCGGAAACACCGGGATCGGTCTGGCTTCTGTGGCCGCGGCCAGGGGGTACCGGATCATCATTGTCATGCCGGAGACCATGAGTGTGGAGCGGCGGCAGTTGATGAAGGCTTATGGAGCGGAGCTGGTTCTGACAGAGGGAGCCAAGGGGATGAAGGGCGCCATCGCCAGGGCAGAGGAGCTGGCAGAGGAGATACCGGGAGCATTTATCCCGGGGCAGTTTGTGAATCCGGCCAATCCGGCGGCTCACAGGGCGGCTACAGGCCCGGAGATCTGGGCAGATACCGACGGTCAGGTGGATATCTTTGTGGCCGGAGTGGGTACCGGCGGGACGATCACGGGCATCGGATCCTATCTCAAGGAGCAGAAGCCGGAGGTGAAGGTGGTTGCCGTGGAGCCGGCCTCCTCGCCGGTGCTCAGCAAGGGAACTGCCGGCGCCCACAAGATCCAGGGAATCGGCGCAGGATTTGTGCCGGAGGTGCTGGATACGAAGGTCTATGACGAGATCATTGCCGTGGAGAATGAGGATGCATTTGCGGCAGGAAGACAGATGGGGAGACAGGAAGGTGTTCTGGTGGGCATTTCCTCAGGTGCAGCTTTGTGGGCCGCCATCCAGCTGGCGAAGCGGCCGGAGAATACGGGCAAGAATATTGTTGTGCTTCTGCCGGATACGGGAGACCGGTATCTGTCTACGCCGATGTTTGAGTAGGAGCCGGGAGATATTGCAGGAATCTGAAACAGGGTTCCTGCTTTTTTGTGTTACAGTTCACGATGCTTCTTGTCTGGCGTAGGCGGACAAGAGGATGCGTCTTGTGAACAGTAACTTTTTTGTGAAAAGTCCATTTTGCAGCCAGAGATGGCCTTTGACATAACCAAGAAAGTTTACTATACTTATTTAGGAACTTACCAACAATTCAATAAGGAGCGTGTAAGTATGGGGATTTATTTGAATCCGGGGAATGAACAGTTTACAGTCTCTGTTAATTCTGAGTTGTATGTGGATAAAACAGAGCTTATAAAGTACACCAACAGCCGGATCGGAAAAGACCGGCCGCTTATTTGTTCCAGCAGACCAAGAAGATTTGGAAAAACAATGGCTGTGACCATGCTTGCGGCATATTACAGTAAAGGATGCCATTCCGAAACATTGTTTGCAGGATTTAAGATCAGCCAGAATGAATTTTTTAAAATCCATTTAAATAAATATAATGTGATTTTTCTGGATATTCAATGGATGTATGGAAATGCGCTTGAGGAAATGAAAAGAAATACTTCCGTGAGTGTAGTGAACTACATCCAGGACCAGGTGATTTCCGAGTTGAAAAAAGAATATCCGGAATATGTCCGGGATACGGATGTCTCATTGCCGTCTGTATTAGCAAACATCTATATCATGACAAAGGAACAGTTTATCATCATTATCGATGAGTGGGACTGTCTGTTCCGGGAGGACAAACATAATGAAATACTTCAGAAGGAATATATCAATCTGCTCAGGGGATTGTTCAAAGGAACCCCGTCAGGCGCGTTTCTGAAGCTGGCGTATATCACGGGAATCCTGCCGGTGAAGAAATACGGCACACAGTCAGCACTGAATAATTTCCGGGAGCATACCATGGTCAGCCCAAGACAGATGGCAGAGTATGTCGGCTTTACAGAAGAAGAGGTGAAGGCCCTTTGTGAAGAACATGATATGCCCTTTGAAGAAATGCGGCAATGGTATGATGGATATTTTCTGGGATCGACCGGACATGTGTATAGTCCTAATTCTGTGATTGAGGCAATAGACGGCAGGGAATTTGGAAATTACTGGTCCCGGACAGAAACCTATGAGTCGCTGATGATGTACATTGTAATGGATTTTGATGGACTAAGACAGCTGATTGTAGATCTGCTGGGAGGTCTGAGACGCAGGATTGATGTTGAATCTTTTCAGAATGACATGACCTCGTTCAATTCTGCGGATGATGTAATTACCCTGCTCATTCATATGGGATATCTGGCTTATGACAATCAGACAAAGGAAGTTTTTATTCCTAATGAGGAAGTGAGGGGGATTTTCTTACGGGCAATAAAAAATGATGGATGGGATGACGTGGTGAAAGCAGTTCAGGCATCGGAGGCTCTGCTTCAGGCGACAGTTGCCATGGATGAGAAACGTGTGGCACAGATGATTCAGGAGGTGCGTATGCAAAATGTCTCCAGTCTGGTTTATAACAATGAAGTTTCTCTGGGTAGCGTGATTGCCCTGGCATATTACAGTGCCTGCAAGGAGTATATGCTCATAAGAGAGATGCCTGCCGGAAATGGTTTTTGCGACATGGTTTTTCTTCCGAAAAGGACTTCTTCGAAACCGGCATTAGTGGTAGAATTGAAATGGAACAAAACTGCAGAAGGCGCGATCAGCCAGATCAAGAATAAACAATATGTATCGGCATTAAAAGAGTACAGAGGAAATATTTTGCTTGTTGGAATCAGCTATGAAAAGAAAAACAGGAAGCACCAGTGCAGGATAGAAAAGTTTGAAATGTAAGCCGGTATTAGCTGCGTTTTTGTAACGATTCAAGGAAAATCTGTACTGCTGCCATTTTTAAGCAAGGAGGATAAAAGCATGTTTGACCAGCAGGAATTAAAGCAATACACAGAGTCCCATTTTGATGAGGCCATGGAACTTCTGCGCACCCTGGGGAAGATTCCGGCGCCGTCCCACAAGGAGGGGAAACGGGCCCGGTTCTGCCGGGAATGGCTTGAACAGCAGGGGGCCCGGGACATATATGTGGACGAGGCGCAAAATGTAGTCTGCCGGACCAGCGGGAAGGATCCGGAGACAGTTGTGGTGGTCATGGCCCACATGGATGTGGTGTTTCCGGATGAGACGGAGCTTCCCATGAAGGAGGAGGATGGCCGCCTCTATGCACCGGGGATCGGGGATGATACAGCAAATCTGGTGAACCTGATGATGGGGGCAAAGTATATTCTGGAGCAGAACTGCAAGCCGGAGGTTACATTGCTTCTGGTGGCCAATGCCTGCGAGGAGGGGCTGGGCAACTTAAAGGGGAGCCGCCAGATCTGGAAGGACTATGGACGCAGGATCCGGGAATGGATTTCCTTTGACGGATATCTGGGGGACTGTGTCAACTGTGCAGTCGGTTCTTACCGTTACCGGGTAACCGTGCATGTCCAGGGCGGACATTCCTACTCTGATTTTGGGAGGGAGAATGCCATCGCTGTGCTGGCGGAAATCATCCATGATCTGTACCAGATCAAGCCGCCCACTGAGGCAAAGACCACTTATAATGTAGGAACTATTGAGGGAGGAACCACGGTCAATTCCATCGCCCAGAGTGCCGGCATGCTCTATGAATTCCGTTCCTCATCCCAGGAATGTTTAAAGAAAATGGAGCAGAGCTTTGAGTCCATCATTGGGAAATGGCGGGATAAGGGGTATGATATTTCAGTGGAAGTTCTCGGCATCCGGCCAGGGAACGGAGCAGTGGATAAAGAGAAGCTGGAAGCCCTGACCGGGGCCGATACAGCTGTGATCGAATCCTGCATTTTGGGTCCGGTGGCCGTGAAGGCAGCTTCCACAGACGCCAATATTCCGCTGTCAGAAGGAATCCCGGCCAACACCTTTGGGACGGTCCGGGGAAGTCTGGCCCATACCCGGGAGGAGTGGATCGAGATGGACAGTATGCGGGAAGGACTGCTGGTGGCACTGAAGGTGCTGGGAAGATACTTTGGGAGATAATGATGGGGGCAGGCTGCAAAAGGCCTGCCTTGTAAAAAGTAAACAGCCTGAACAGTAACCAGTCTGGCTCTAGAGCGTGTCTGAAAATTCATTCCTGGCATCTGCACGCCCCACTTCGCGGT
>CAJTOW010000203.1 GCA_910577655.1 uncultured Lachnospiraceae bacterium
GCGATTCTCATGGGCAGATGCCGTAACAGTTCAAGGGGTATCTGAACTGTTACACAGTTTTTAACAGTTCAGATACCCACTGAACTGTTACAGCGGGAAAGGTGCTTGTAGAATTATGGAAAAAATTTTAATACTGGTTCTTGGAATGGTCCTGGCTTTTGGCGGCGGCAAAAACCAGGAGAAAACAGATGATGAAGTTCCATGGGAAAGGGTGGAATCAGGTCTGATAGTTTATTACTTCGCAGAGCATGAGGAACGTATGGACGAGCCTCTGGTCATACTGCTCCATGGATTGGGCGGAACCTACAGGGATATGACTATAAGTGCAAAGGCGTTCTATGAAGCCGGGTATGCAGTTGCAGCATTTGACTTGTATGGAAACGGTTTCCAGGTCTATGATTACAATATTTACCTCAATGAAATGCTGGAGGGAACGAAAACCCAGGTGGAGATGGTGGTGGGGGCAATTCAGGAAAAAACGGTCTGTGATACGTCAAAGCTCACCCTTTACGGAACGTCCCTGGGAGGTCTTGCAGCATTTTATGAAGCGGCCTTTGGAAGGGCAGAGCCGACGGCGATTGTGACGGTTGCTTCCTGTCCGGATCTCAAAGATACATTTGCCAGAACCTGGTATTATATACCCACCAGAAAGCTGGCAGGGGAGGCGGGACTTTCCTATGTGACAGAGGAAGAATACCAGGCCCTGGATCAGTGGACAGACACCCACAATCCTTATGATATGACAGAAAAGCTGGCAAAAAGCGCAATCTTTATGGTCAACGGAACGCAGGACCAGTATATGTCCATAGACCGGGTAAGGGTGTTTAAAAGAAACATGGAGAGCGCCGGCGGACGGATACAGGTATACGAAAATGAGGGCGGAAAGCATGATGCAATTGGAGATTACCGTGGAGCGGAAATGCTGCAGTTTTTATCGGAAATCTTTATGGAATGATTTACAAAAAAAGATTTGCATGGAGGAATGATTGGATAAAATGGACAAAGAAGATAAAAAAGGCTGGATACGGCACCTGGATTTTATTGTGGTGGATCTGGCCGCAATTGCTGTTTCACTGGCAGGTGCATTTCTGGCGGCCAGGTGGTATACCTGGGAGACCAGTACTGTCACCAGGCAGCTGGCTGTACTGGTTCCGCTGTTCCATCTGGTATCCTGCATTGTACTGGACGGGTATAACAAAATTCTGCAAAGAGGCTATGCGGGAGAGCTGGTGGTGGTGTGCAAAACCCAGTTCCTGATTTTTTTCCTGCTGATTTTTTTCGCCTATTTTCTGGCACTGATGCCGGAGATGTCCCAGAAGGTGCTGGTGGCCTACTTCCTGTGCAGTATCCCCCTTACCTTTCTGATGCGTCTGGCACATAAATCCTTTCTGAGCCGACGTTACAGCAATGTGAAGTATGTCCGCCAGATCGTGGTGGTGACCACGAAAAAAGAAGCTGAGGGAATGCTCCGCCAGATTGCGGAGATTACCATACGGAATTACCGGTTTTCCGGGCTGGTAATCATGGACGCGTCCATGACCGGGCAGCAGATCGGGGGAATCCAGGTGGAAGCAGACAAGGATACGGTCATTGATTATCTGCGGAAAAATATTGTGGATGAGGTATTTGTCAATATTGCCGATGATTCCGCCGGAACCCTGAAGCTGACCCGGGTTCTGCTGGAGATGGGGATTACGGTACATATCTATATGGAGGGAGCATATGAGGGCCTGCCAAACAAAAGCACCGGAAATGTGTTCGGCTATCATGTGCTTACCACTACCATCAGTCCCATTTCCTTCAGCGGCGCCCTGCTCAAGCGGATGCTGGATCTGGTGGGAGGGCTTGTAGGCTGTATTCTGACCGTTGCAATCGGTCTGGTTATTGGCCCTTTGATCTTTGTCTGCTCTCCGGGGCCGGTGCTGTTCACCCAGACACGGGTGGGCAGGCATGGGCGTCCTTTCAAGATCTATAAGTTCCGCTCCATGTACATGGATGCGGAGGAGCGCAAGAAGGAGCTTATGGCCAAGAACAAGATTCAGAACGATCTGATGTTCAAGATGGATGACGACCCCAGGATCATCCGCGGGATCGGGACCTTCATCCGCCGGACAAGCCTGGATGAGTTCCCCCAGTTCTGGAATGTGCTGAAGGGGGATATGTCCCTGGTGGGGACGAGGCCGCCGACAATAGACGAATATAAGAAATACAGCCCTCACCACAAGCGGCGTCTGAGTATGCAGCCTGGTATCACCGGCCTGTGGCAGGTCAGCGGGCGCAGCAGTATCCTTGATTTTGAGGAGGTGGTACGGCTGGATACGGAATATATTGAAAACTGGAATCTGGAGCTGGATATCAGGCTGATTATCCGGACCATTCTGCGGGTGTGGAGGGATGGGGAAGCGGCGTGAGGGTAACAGTTCAGATATCCCTTGAACTGTTACGGCATCTGCCCATGAGAATCGCTGCGCGATGGGGCAGATGC
This sequence comes from uncultured Lachnospiraceae bacterium, assembly GCA_910577655.1. Taxonomy (GTDB): domain Bacteria; phylum Bacillota; class Clostridia; order Lachnospirales; family Lachnospiraceae; genus Brotaphodocola. The sequence continues at coordinate 2,486 of CAJTOW010000203.1, forward strand.
CCTCCGGCCACTACGTTTTCGTACGGTCAGCGCAGCGAGTGCGCAGACCTATCTGAAGTGTAGCGCGTGAGGAACTTCTGTACCTGTAAGTAGTGGTTGCCGGTTTGTAATAAACTGTGGTAGAATGTACGTGGAAAAGGAGGTCAAAGGATGGACGACAGACTTTACATAGACTGCATAGACGCCACACGGGAAGCGGACGGCTATGAAACACTGCTTTCCGGCATCCGCCGGAGCTTTGATCTGGCGGTGAAGGATGATGCAACGCCCCTGTTCACCACCGATGCGACGGATTTGTACACCCTGTTTCTGGAGAATATTCCAGAAGAGGCCCGTCAGTGCTACAACTGCAGCACCTGCCGCCAGTTTGTCAACCGGTTCGGCGGACTGGTCAGCATCAGCGCCGAGAGCGGGAAGCAGACCGCTGTCATGTGGAGCGGTCCGGTACCGGAGTTCTTCCGGCAGGCTGTTGCAGCCGTGAGGGCAGGAGCAGAGGCTGCCAGAATCACAGGGATTTTCGTCACAGATAAAACAGAGCTGGGCTGTGCCAGGACCAGCATCTGGACACATATGGCTGTAAATGTGCCGGAGAAAATCGTCTATAAGGGGCGGATCAGGACCACATTCCAGGAAGCGGCCAGGAAAGCGGAAGATTATAAGGTTCTCCGGGCCAGCATTGGAAAATATCAGCAGAAGGATGTGGAAACGGCAGTGAACCTGCTGCGTTCCGACGCATTGTACCGGGGAGAGCAGATCCTGCCGATGGCTGAGTGGTTTCTGGAAACCATGAAGCTGGTCCGCGGTAAGGCGGATTCCGCCAACATCCTCTGGTACCGGGCCGCATCCGCTCCCGGCGGATTCTGCCATATCCCGGCCAGCATGGTCGGTACTCTGCTGGATGACATTATTGAGGGATACAGTGTTTCAGCCATCAGGGACAGATTCAATGAGAAGATGCACCCTTTGCAGTATCAGCGTCCCCAGGCTGCCCCGGCTGCCGGAAATGTCAGGAGGGCAGAGGAGATCGTGGCAGAGCTGGGCCTGGAGAAGTCTCTGGAGCGCCGCTTCGCCCGTCTGGATGAAGTGCAGGCCATCTGGAAGCCTGTCAATGATAAAACGGTGGAAGCAGTTGTCCCTGGCGGTGTGTTCGCAGGCATTCCTATTAAAAAGAAGCAAGGGGAGGCCAGGGATCAGGTTCAGGCTCCGGAAACAGTGATGACCTTTGAAAAGTTTTGCCGCACGGTTCTTCCCGGGGCAGAGAAGATGGAACTGCTGGTTGGCACTCATAAGGATTCCTACGCGGCATTTCTCACTGCGGTACATTCCGACGCGCCCCCTGTTATCCGGTGGGACTGGGAGGACGAACGGAATCCGTTCTCCTGGTATCTCTACAATAAAGGCAGTTCCTGTGAACGCTGGAATCTTTCTCCGGGCTGGAATGTGGTCACCGCAGTGGTTCTCCAGCCCAATATGTGGAGTGACCGCCCTTGTGGGTATGTCACCAACGGCGCAATGTTCGTTCTGAAGGGGGCGAAGGATCTGAATGGATCGTCGTCCGCCGGTCTGTTTCCGAGTTTTCTGAGAGGAGAGCTGTATGAAGTCCGGGCAACCATTGAGGCATATTCCAACAATACAAGAGCTGTCGGAAACGAGGATGCCAGTGTCTGTGGACTTCTTATTCAGGACAGCAGCAATAATCTTTCTGTCAGGCTCCGGGTGACGACCGATGTAGGGATTGCCCTTTACAAAATCGACCGCTGGGACTGACAGGAGTGTGATCAGAATATGAAAAAAGAAAGAAACAATGGAATCCGGCTGAGTGACTGGCAGAAGAAGCAGCTGGCCGGGGAAATAAAAGCATTCTATCTGGATGTCCGCGGGGAAGAAATCGGAATGATCGAGGAACAACAGCTTGTCGATCTGTTTTGTGAGCATCTGGCACCTGTTGTTTATAATAAGGCGCTGGATGATTCCATGCACTGGTTAAAAGAACAGTTGGGCAATATGGAAGCGGACTATTTCCTATTATATAAGAATTAGCAGTTCAGGGCATATGCGAGACGATGGGGAGGGTGCCCTCCGGCCATGTTACTGTTTGCGGGGGTGATGTTCCGGTAGGTACGCTCTGGAAAAAGTTTTCCCCGGATTGCGG
>CAJTOW010000204.1 GCA_910577655.1 uncultured Lachnospiraceae bacterium
GATGCTTCTTGTCCGGCGGAGCCGGACAAGAAGATGCCCCCCGTGAATAGTAACAAACATACAAATCTTAACTGAACTTTAACAAGCAACTAAATTGTTTTCTTTGCGATTTTATGGTAATATACTTATAATATGCATATAGTATGTGCATATTTTTCTTTTGGTAAAGTAAAGGAGGCCAGGGGATATCCCCTACAATATGAATATACATAACAGACTAGGAATCGATATCGGTTCCACCACAGTAAAAATCGCGATCTTAGATACCAGCAACCGGCCGTTATTCTGTGATTATGAGCGCCATTTTGCCAATATCCAGGAGACCCTTGCAGCCCTTCTGACCCGTGCAAGGAAAGCACTGGGAGAGATGATCCTCCATCCGGCCATCACAGGCTCCGGCGGGCTGACTCTTTCCACCCATCTGGAGGTTCCCTTTACCCAGGAGGTGGTGGCTGTGGCCGCGGCTCTCCGCGCGGAGGCTCCCCAGACGGATGTTGCCATTGAGCTGGGCGGTGAGGATGCCAAGATCATCTACTTCACCGGCGGCATCGACCAGCGCATGAACGGGATCTGCGCAGGCGGCACCGGTTCCTTTATCGACCAGATGGCATCCCTTTTGCAGACCGATGCCTCAGGACTCAACGAATATGCCAGGAACTACCAGATGATCTATCCCATCGCGGCACGCTGCGGCGTATTCGCCAAGTCAGACATCCAGCCTCTGATCAATGACGGAGCCACCAGGGAGGACCTGGCTGCCTCTATCTTCCAGGCTGTGGTCAACCAGACCATCAGCGGTCTGGCCTGCGGCAAGCCCATACGGGGCACCGTCGCTTTTTTGGGAGGGCCGCTTCATTTCCTTCCGGAGCTGAGGAATGCCTTCATCCGCACCTTGAACCTTGACAAACACCACATTGTGGCGCCGGAGCATTCCCATCTTTTTGCCGCCATAGGCGCTGCCATGAACAGCAGGGATGCAGAAATCTCCTTATCAGATATGATTGACCGGCTGTCCGCCGGGATCCGGATGGATACAGAGATCAAACGGATGGAGCCGCTGTTCGCCTCCCAGGAGGAGTACGACGACTTCCTGACGCGCCACGCCTGCCACCATGTGAAGACGGGTGATCTGGCCGCTTATCAGGGCAACTGTTTTCTGGGCATTGACGCAGGCTCCACCACCACCAAGGTGGCCCTTGTAGGCGAGGACGGCAGCCTCTTATACAGCTTCTATTCCAATAACAATGGCAGCCCTCTGGCTACAGCCATCCGGGCTGCAGGTGAGATCCGCAGACTTCTGCCGGATACGGCAAGGATTGCCTGGTCCTGCTCTACCGGATACGGGGAAGCCCTTTTAAAGGCAGCATTTCTCCTGGATGAGGGGGAAGTAGAGACCATCTCCCACTATTACGCAGCTGCATTCTTTGACCCTGAAGTGGACTGTATCCTGGACATTGGCGGTCAGGATATGAAATGCATCCGCATCAGGGATAAGATCGTGGACAGCGTCCAGCTCAACGAGGCCTGTTCCTCCGGGTGCGGCTCCTTCATCGAGACCTTTGCCAAATCCCTGAATTTCAGTGTACAGGATTTCGCTAAGGAAGCATTGTTTGCAAAGAATCCCACAGACCTGGGGACCCGCTGCACCGTATTCATGAATTCCAATGTCAAGCAGGCCCAGAAGGAGGGGGCTCTCGTGTCGGATATCTCTGCCGGACTGGCCTACTCGGTCATCAAGAACGCCCTCTTCAAAGTGATCAAGATCACCAGCGCCGCTGATCTGGGCACCCATGTGGTAGTCCAGGGCGGTACCTTCTACAATGACGCTGTACTCCGCAGCTTTGAGCGGATCGCCGGCTGTGAGGCCATCCGTCCGGATATTGCCGGCATTATGGGAGCCTTTGGCGCTGCCCTCATTGCCCGGGAACGCTATGACCCGTCCAGACAGACCCGGATGCTGTCCCTGGACAAAATCTGTGACTTAAAGTACGACACCTCCATGGCCCGGTGCAAGGGCTGTACCAACCACTGTGTCCTGACGGTCAACCGCTTTGACGGGGGACGCCAGTATGTCAGCGGCAACCGCTGTGAGCGGGGCCTTGGAAAAGAGAAGACGAAAAAGGAGATTCCAAACCTTTTTGATTACAAATACCACCGGATGTTCGACTATGAACCTCTGGAAGCAGACAAGGCATTCCGGGGTCCCATCGGGATCCCGCGGGTCCTGAACCAGTATGAGAACTATCCCTTCTGGGCGGTATTTTTCCGGGAGCTGGGCTTCCGGACCGTGCTGTCCCCCCAGTCCACCCGGAAGATCTATGAGCTGGGGATCGAGTCCATCCCCAGCGAGTCCGAATGCTATCCGGCCAAGCTGGTTCACGGACATATCTCCTGGCTGGTCAAACAGGGAATCACGGAGATCTTCTATCCCTGCATTCCCTACGAGCGGAATGAGACTCCCGAGGCGGGCAACCACTACAACTGTCCCATGGTCACCTCCTATGCGGAGAATATCAAGAACAACATGGAGGAGCTTTCCCAGAAGCATATCCATTTCATGAACCCGTTCCTGGCTTTTACCAGCGAGGAGATCCTGACAAAGCAGTTGATCGTGGAAATCGGGAAGGAATACCACATCTCCTCCGTCGAGATCCAGAAGGCTGCCCATGCCGGATGGGAGGAGCTTCTGGCCTCCCGCCGGGATATGGAGAAGAAGGGGGAAGAGACCATCGCCTGGCTGAAGGACCACGGTAAACACGGCATTGTCCTGGCCGGACGTCCCTACCATGTGGATCCTGAGATCCACCATGGGATTCCGGAGATGATCACCTCCTACGGCATGGCAGTCCTGACCGAGGATTCCATCTCCCATCTTGCCCAGGCAGAACGGCCCCTGATCGTCACGGACCAGTGGATGTACCACTCCCGCCTCTACAAGGCGGCGGCCTATGTGAAACAGAGTGACTGTCTGGATCTGATCCAGCTCAACTCCTTTGGATGCGGCCTGGATGCAGTCACCACAGACCAGGTACATGACATTCTGGCCAGCTCCGGCAAGATCTACACGGTCCTTAAGATCGATGAGGTCAACAACCTGGGAGCTGCCCGGATCCGGATCCGTTCCCTGATCGCGGCCCTGCGGGTCCGGGACCAGAAACACATCACACGCAGGATTGTATCCAGCTCCTACAACCGTGTGGTCTTTACCAAAAAGATGAAGAAGGAATACACCCTGCTCTGTCCCCAGATGTCGCCCATTCATTTTGACCTGATCGGGCCTGCCATCCGCTCCTGCGGATACAACATCGAGATCCTGGACAATGACAGCCGTTCCGCCATTGACGTGGGGCTGCAGTATGTCAACAATGATGCCTGCTATCCTTCCCTGATCGTTATCGGACAGATCATGGAGGCATTGCTCTCCGGCAAATATGACCTGAACCACACAGCCGTCTTTATGAGTCAGACCGGCGGTGGCTGCCGCGCATCCAATTACATAGGCTTCATCCGGCGCGCCTTAGAGAAGGCAGGCATGCCCCAGATCCCGGTAATCTCTGTCAACTACAATGGCATGGAGACCAATCCTGGCTTTACCTTCACTCCGGCCCTGGTCACCAAAGCCATGCAGGCCATTGTGTACGGCGATGTGTTCATGCGGGTTCTGTATGCTACCCGCCCCTATGAAGAGGAGCCGGGGGCTGCCAACGCGCTTCATGAGAAATGGAAGAAACGCTGCATCGACAGCCTTTCCAGGCACTCCGTGGATATGATCGGGTTCGGACGGAACATCCGGGGCATTGTCCGGGACTTTGACCGGCTTCCCCGCAGGGATGTGCGCAAGCCCAGGGTAGGGATTGTCGGTGAGATCCTGGTGAAGTTCTCCCCTCTGGCCAACAACCATATCGTGGAACTGTTAGAAGCCGAGGGCGCAGAGGCAGTGATGCCGGATCTGATGGATTTCCTGCTGTACTGCTTCTACAACAACAATTTCAAGGCAGACCACCTGGGCGGCAAACAGTCCACAGCCAGACTCTCCAACCTGGGGATCACCCTTCTGGAGTATCTGCGCAGGGTGGCCCGGAAGGAACTGCAGGCCAGCGAACATTTCCTGCCACCGTCCCGTATCTGGGAACTGGCGGATATGGCCAAGGAGTTCGTCTCCCTGGGCAACCAGACCGGAGAAGGCTGGTTCCTTACCGGCGAGATGCTGGAGCTGATTCACAGTGGTGTAACCAATATCGTCTGCACCCAGCCCTTTGGATGCCTGCCCAACCACATTGTAGGAAAGGGTGTCATCAAGGAGCTTCACCGGAAGCATCCGGACTCCAATATCATCGCCGTAGACTATGATCCCGGCGCCAGCGAGGTCAACCAGTTAAACCGCATCAAGCTGATGCTGGCCACAGCCCACAGAAATCTGCAGACCTCAGCCAGAACAAGCAAAAAAGGCCGTGTGGGCTATGCCTGTAAGCTGGAGCACTGTCCGGAATCGTGATATAAAAACAGGCGGGGCGGGACTGACGATCCTGCCCCAGGGGCTTTTGCCTTATAGGACGTAATTTCCTATAAAATAAAAACAGGGGCTGTGAAAAAAGTCCGTCCCGCGGTTTTGAAAATCACGGTTTTACATGA
>CAJTOW010000205.1 GCA_910577655.1 uncultured Lachnospiraceae bacterium
CGCAGCGATTCTCATGGGCAGATGCCGTAACAGTTCAGGGGGTATCTGAACTGTTGCCCTTAACCTGACAAATATGGTCGAATTTTTGATTTTGACATTGATAAACCTGATGAAAAATGATACTATTAAGCAGTAAATATGGAACATCAGGAGGAGATATTCATGGTATTTGAGCCAGATGCAAGGATGAAAGGAAAGATGTTAAAGGACGGCAGTGTGCTGAAATTCATGTACAGCGTAGCCGGAGCAGGGAAGGGCCTGGTCGCTATGGGGGCCATGCTGGTACCTATCGGGATATTGCTGGCAGTGGCTCTGGCCGGGATAATGGGGACTGCCCAGGCGGTTGTGGTCGCCACGGTGATCGGAGTGCCAGGACTTTTGCTGATCATTGCGGGCATGATGCTGCAGAACCGCCGTATGAGTAATTGGATGAAAGCCTATCAGAAGAATAGTGGCCTGTCCGAGGATGAGCTGCGCAGATTTGACGACGAGTTCCGGCAGCCAGGTACCCTGCTGTTTGCTCTTGAGAAGGGTAAGGATACCAACAGCCTGAAGAAGATGGGGGTCATTACCAGCCATTATGTGAAGTTTCCGGGAATCGTTCCTTACATTCTCCGGCAGGAGGAGCTGGTGGCATTCTTTTACACCAGGAAGTATCTTTGCGGAGATGGGGGCTATGACAAAGCGCTGATTGCATATGGGACAGATAAAGAGCGCGGCTTTATGGCCAGAGAACAAGGGAATGAAAAGACCAACATGGAGATCGTGGAAGCGATCGCATCCCGCAATCCCATGGTGATAACAGACCATCATTTCGTCTATGAGGGCAAGGAGTACGATGCCGTGCGCAGACCGGAGGAAGTGATTGATCTTCATGAGAGGATCCGCAGGCAGCAGGCCTGAGGCAACAGGTCTGGGGCAGCGCTAAAGGGTATCCGGGCTGATCCCAAACTACATAGAAAATATCGCGGAGTAAGACATATATGAAGATGACAGAATTGCGGTGTTCCGCCTGTGACGGAACCCTGAAAATTGATGAGCAGAATCCAGGAATCGCAGAATGCGAGTACTGCCATACAAAGTATACCATTGAGTGGGACCGGTCCGGCACATATGGCGGTGCCGGAAACGGGAATCCCTATCTGAAGCCCATGCCGGGAAAGATCAACTACCAGCCGGTTCACAGGGAGGAGCCGAAGAAAACGGGCTGGGAGCCTTATGGATGGAAACGGGGCGTTGCCCTGGTGATCCTGTTTCTGGTGATCATGGGGGTCTGGAAGGGGCCTGCGGTATACCGGCGTTACCAGATGGATCATAATGCGGCCGAGTCGGCAGAAGCAGTGGCATCCGACGGGCCAGGGCTTGGTAAGCCTGGAGTTTCCGATGCCAAGGATGCTGCCGGGACGGCTTCTGAAGCGCCGGAAGTGACCGGTCTTCTGGCAGATTTCTCAGAGGCCGTGTATGGAAAACCAGTAGAAGAGATCACAGCTGGTGAATTCGGGAAGATACGCTGGCTGGAGTTCCGTTCTACTATTGATTACAAGGAGGTGGGCTACAGCTTCGAGGATCCCATGGAGAATCCGGAGGCAGAGCTTACATGGCTTAAGTTCCCGCGGGATACCAGGGTGGAGCTTTCCTGCCTGCCTGCATTTACCGGACTTACCAGTCTGGGAGCCGGTCAGTCTGTACAGGCATCGGATCTGGAGGGACTTTCCCTGACCAGGATCCGCGGATATTTTGACAGCATGGAGGCAGTGGCCTCTATCCTGGAGAATCCGGAGGAGCTGCGGTGTCTGGAGACCATCGGAAGTCCCTTCAGCATCCAGGGCATCGAGCAGTTCACCAGCCTGGAGAGCCTTTTGATTGACAGTGACCAGATCGATGAGGAACGTCTTCTGGTCAACGCCAAGTCCCTGAAGGCGATTTCCGTGGATATGTATGACGGAAGCATGGATTTTACACTGTTTGGCATGATGCCATGGCTTGAATCCTTGTCCATCGAATCAAAGAATCTGCGGGATTTGGGATTTGTCTCCAAGATGGAGAATCTGAAGGCCCTGCGGGTAAAGTATGGAGCGTTTTTGACCCTGGCGCCTTTAAGCGACCGTCCGGAGCTGGTGGAGCTGTTGGTGGAGAGCTGCGACGAGCTGAAGGATATGTCAGCCATCGGCGGACTGACCGGACTGGAGAAGCTGCAGGTGGATCTTCCTTATAATTGTCCGTCCCCGGATCTTTCCGGTCTGACCAACATGCGGGAGCTGTATCTGGAGAGCTTTGACGAGACGGGCTTCCTTAAGAATATGACTGGCCTGGAGACTCTGACCCTGGATGGATGTATCATGAACAATCCGTCGGATTTTGAGGGACTGACCAGCCTGCGCCGCCTGAAGTGTACTTCTTTTACGAGCACTGAGCGGGATTACAGCTTTATCACAAGACTGTCAGCCCTGGAGGAACTGGATATGCGCGGGATGTCCACGTACGACGACATTTCCGGCATCTTCAATCTTCCCACATTGAAGCGGCTGAATATCAGCAATATGTCCTGCGAGATCAATTTCGGCAAGATCGCGGACAACAGCACCCTGGAAGAACTGGGGGTGGATCATATGAAGCTCTACAACAATGTGCAGATCAGCGGCGGAGGCGGGATCCAGTATGTGAACTGGGATGATGTGAGCTTTACGGAGAATATATCGTTCCTTTCCAGGTTCCAGGGACTGAAGCATCTTAGTATCCGGGAGAATGAACTGACAGATGTAGGCTTTGCGGCAGAGCTTCCTGCGTTGCAGACGATTGATCTCTCAGACAATTACGTGACGGACCTGACACCTCTTGCAGGCTTAAAGGACCTGATCCAGGTAGACTGCACGAAGAATCCGGTTTCTAATTATGAGGTGCTTGGCAGTTCGGTGGTGGTGATCCGGTAGAAGCTTTGATGAATGCAGGCCGGTAGATGGTGATCCGGCAGGAGAGGACATCCGGACTGGCGTATATTATGAAAATGCGGTGAAACGTATGTTTATGCGTTTTGCCGCATTTCTTTTTGGAATGTTTGGGGGTGGAAAAGGCGCTGGCGCCGCGTTTCAGGTGTATCCTGGTATGCCGCAAAGGCGTAACAGTTCAGGGGGGGGATCAGAACTGTTGCGCAAAGGCGCCGGTGGCACCTTCTCTGCAGGATGGCGCATAGGATAACACCAAGAGAACCGATAAGAACGGTGTCTTTATGGAAGAAACGTATTTGCCCTGCCAGATGGCGGAAAATGAAAAGGTCCCATGGGATAATACAATGGATTATCGCACAGAGCCGATGCCTTTCCAGTGGAAGAAGGGAGAGAGCCTCCAGTCTCCGTACCTGCTGACTACAGAGGAAATCCTTCTGCTGGAGAATCTGATGTATCTCCCGGATCAGGAACAAGACGGCCTGAAGCCTCTGGAGAGCGGCGAGGGAATCTCGGTAGGGGAGCTGGTTGAAAGTATGGACTGGGAGCATATGCCGGGATCTTCTGGCGAAGATTCCATGCATTATTGTGATGATAACCAGACACATTCAAAAGAGGACTCGGAGAATTACGTAGATTGTATGGCAGGAGACGGCTGGCGAAAGCTTCTGTCAGCCATCCGGCAGAATGACCGGCTTATGAAGGTACGGATCCACCAGGTATTCCGGGATGTGCTTCCCGGAGGGGGCGGCGGACTTGGCGCTGTATTTTTCCATGTTCCTGCCGGGGAGGCTGTGGTGGCATTCCGTGGGACTGCCAGGGAGGAGTGGAAGGACAATTTCCAGGGAGGCGGATATACCAGCGCCGCTGACCGGGTTTCCACCATCCAGCAGATGAGAGCTCTTAGCTGGTATCAGAGTCTGGAGCTGTCTCACTGGTTTGTGACAGTCACCGGCCATTCCAAGGGAGGCAATAAGGCAAAATATATCACGATCCTGGATGATACTGTGGACCGCTGCCTCTCCTTTGACGGCCAGGGCTTTTCCGATGAATTCATGGAGTGGTACCGGGTCCGGATCCTCCTTCGCCAGCACCGGATTGAGAATCACAATGTGGAAAATGATTATGTCCATCTGCTGCTTAATGATGTGGGTGCCTCTGCCTATTATAAAGGACAGGTCTACAAAAAGGGAGATTTCCTGAAAAATCACTGTCCCAATGCATTTCTGCTTCCTGGCCGTGATGGAAAGCTCCATATGGAACGATCAGAAGAGGGCCAGACAAAAGCCCTGTACTGGCTGGGTAGATTTCTCACGGGTTATCTTAAATCCCTGACCCGGAGGAAAAAGCTGGATCTGCTGGATCTTTTGGGAGAGCTGGCTGAGAAGCTGGCAGGCGGGGAACCCAGAGAGAGGCTGCTTCTTACCTTTCTGGAGGAGCAGCATAGGGATATGGCAGCAGAGTTTGTGGAATATGCGTTTGCCTATGGGGAGAAGCATCCGGAATTCGTCCGTGGAGCAGACTGGCTTTTAGAGCAGACCGGATTGGGGAAACTGGTCTGGGCAGTGCGGTTGTTCTGGCGGTTGAGGGAGAATGGATAGTTACAGTTCACGGGGCGGGGAAAACTGG
>CAJTOW010000206.1 GCA_910577655.1 uncultured Lachnospiraceae bacterium
GCGAGCTTGACGTCTGTTTTCGTCCAGTTTTCCCCGCCCCGTGAACTGTAACCATCAGATTAGTATTGCCTTGTTTGCCTGCAAAAAAACATTGACAATTTACCACTTTACCATTATAATACATACAAACAGTTGTGACTGTCACAATAAATATTTTGTGAAGCCGCTGCAAAAAGAGGAGAAAAGAGGAAGAATCTATGAGAAAGAGAAACGTACTGGCCCTTGTACTTGCAGGCTGCGTAGCAGTATCCGCCACCGCCTGCGGCGGTTCTGGCAGCACACCGGCTACCACCGCTGCGACTGCTGCAGCAGACACTGACACCACTGCCGCTGCCGATACTACCGCAGCCGCAGCAGACAACACAGAAGCAGCCGCCGGGGATTCTGCCAAAGGTCTGAGTCCCGAGGACCGGGCGAAAGAATTCATTACTGTCGGCACAGGCCCGACCTCCGGCATTTATTTCCCCATCGGCGGAGCATTTGCGACAGCTCTTAGCAACTATGGCTACCAGACTTCCGCAGAGGCTACCAATGCCACTGGCCAGAACATCCAGAATATCCTGAACGGAGATGCTGAGATTGCCATTGCCATGCAGGACGCCGTGATGCAGGCCTATACAGGAACCGGCGCATATGATGGGATGGAGCCCGCTACCGGCCTGAAGGCGCTGATGCGTCTGTGGCCCAACTATGTACAGCTTGTAACTACTGCCGACACGGGGATCAAGTCCGTGGCAGACCTGAAGGGCAAGCGGGTCGGCGTCGGCGCAGCCAACTCTGGTGTAGAGATCAACGCCCGCATGATCCTGGATGCATACGGCATTACTTACGATGACATTACCCCCGATTATCTGGCATACGGCGAAGCCATTGACAACATGAAGAACGGCCAGTGCGACGCTGTGTTCGTGACCTCCGGCCTGCCCAATGCGACGGTTATGGATCTGGGCGTATCCTATGACATGGTAGTGATCCCCATTGACGGGGAGGGCCGCGAGAAGCTGGTAAATGATTACCCCTACTACGCGGAGTCCGTGATTCCCGCCAACACCTACAACAATACCGAGGATGTGGAAGGAGTATTCGTTTATAACATCATGCTGGTCCGCGAAGACATAAGCGACGAGATGGTCTACGATATGCTCAACGGTATCTTTGAGAATATCAACACCATCAAGGCATCCCACAATGCAGCAGACAAGAACATCGATATCACCTTCGGCGTGGACGATGTACAGCTTCCGCTTCATCCGGGCGCCGAGGCCTTCTGGAAGGACAATGGCTATATCAAGTAAACGGACGTGACAGTTTCCGGATACCGGAAGCGGGCTGCCTGCCAGTCAGGGCGGCTGCAGACCGTTGCAAACTGACTTCATAGGTTCCGGCACAAGAGGGGTGCGGCGCAGGAGAAGAACTGCCGCCGCGCCCTTTGCTGTCCCATAAGGAGGTATCCCCATGAGCAAACGGCGGATTTTCATCCTGGCCGGATTTCTGGTTTTGGCCGCAGGCTTTATCTGGTGGGGCTTTTTCGCCCCGGCAGGCACCTTGTTCCGGCTCTATGACAGGGGGCGTGATCAGGTGGTTCTCTCCGTGCCGATCCGGCCCGGCGACCGGCTGAGCCTGGAGATCGAGCATTCCTTTGAACACATTCCCTGGTACGAGTACTACACTGTGACAGAGGATTACCAGTTCAACCTTGATGCCATCGCAGTGGCCGGATACGGTGCAGGGATTCCTGCGGAGATGGATGTGCCCACCCGGATCGAGGACGGTCTGGTATGGATGGAGGGGATCAACAGCGTATTCCCGCAATTCAGCTGGATCACTTCCGACAAATATATGAAAGTATTCACACTCAACAACGAAGCGATATTTGACTTCCGCTCCCTGCCGGATGCAAGCCGGATACGCGGGGAAATCATAGAAAGAAAGGGGTATCTGTCCAAATGACTGATCGTAATTTATCAGGTGTTCCAGGGAACGCCGCTATAAACGAAATACTTCCGGCATCCGCAGGCATACCGGCGGCGGACAGCAGCGCCGGAGCCAATGACGCAGGAAGCACCGGAGCCAACGGTGCGGAGATTATGGAAAAATATGAAAAAGAATCCCGCACCCGCAATTTCACCAGCCGCCCGCTGCGGATTCTGGTTTACGCACTGTGTCTGGCCTTCACCCTCTATCATCTGGCCTACGCATCCGGGATCCGTCTGCTGCAGATGGTTAATATCAAGCATCACGCGATTCACGTAGGGCTGGTTCTGGTTCTGGGCTTTGCCCTGTATCCGGCCTTTCGCAAGAGCAGCCGCAGGAAAATGGCCTGGTATGACTGGATCTTCGCAGTACTCTGCGCCATCATGCCGGTGTATGTATTTGTCCGCTATCCGGCATTTATCTCCACCGGTTTTTCTGGGGATACCATTGATATCGTCATGGGTACCCTGCTGATCCTGCTGGTGATGGAATGCTCCCGGCGTATCTCAGGTCCGGCGCTGACCATTCTCTCCGCCCTGTTCCTGGTCTATGCCCTGTTTGGCCGCTCCTGCCCAGGGATCTTCCGCCACCGCGGCTACACCTGGCACCGGGTGGTGACTTACCTGACCACAGACATTTACGGTATCTACGGAACCTCCGTGAAGGTATCCGCCACCTATATTGTGCTTTTCATCATTTTCGGCGATGTCATGAACAAATGCGGCATGGGCCAGTTCTTCAATGATATCGCCAATGCCCTGGCAGGCCACACCAAAGGCGGTCCGGCCAAGGTGGCGGTGCTGGCTTCAGGCTTTCTGGGCTCCATCAATGGCTCCGCGGTAGCCAATGTGGTGACGACGGGAACATTTACCATTCCCCTGATGAAGAAGACCGGCTACTCCAAAGAATTCGCAGGCGCCGTGGAAGCCACTGCCTCCGTAGGCGGACAGCTGCTTCCGCCTATTATGGGTGCGGCCGCATTCGTCATGGCAGAGACCCTGGGTGTCAAGTACGGTGTTATCATCCGGGCTGCGGTGCTGCCGGCGCTGATCTACTACCTGGGTATCATTCTCCAGGTGCAGATGCGGGCGGAAAAGGACGGCCTCAAAGGGCTGCCCAAAGACCGGATGCCTAAGGTGGCGGCGGTCATGAAGGAGCGGGGCCATCTGCTGATCCCCATTGTGTTCCTGCTTTACATGCTGATCTTCAGCGGTAAGACCGTGCTGTTTTCCGCGTTCTGGACCATCGCGGTGACCATTGTGGTGGCAGAGCTGCGGCCTGTCAGCCGTATGAGCCTGAAGGATATCTGTGACGCCTTCGTGTCCGGCGCCAAGTCCACTGTGTCCGTTGCCATTGCCTGCGCCTGCGTGGGTATCATCGTAGGTATCTGCGGCCTTACTGGGTTTGCCCTTAATGTGGCTCATGCCATTATCAGCATCGGTCAGCACGCGATTCCGGGCAGCGCGGCCGCCAGCCTGTTCCTTACCCTTTTGTTCACCATGATTACCTGCATGATCTTAGGGATGGGCCTGCCGTCCATTCCTTCCTACCTGATTACTGCTACTATCGCGGCCCCTGCCCTGGTAGAACTGGGTCAGGCAGAGATCGCCGCCCATATGTTCTGCTTCTACTTTGCTATGTTCGCCAACCTGACCCCACCGGTGGCCCTGGCATCATTCGCGGCAGCAGGACTTTCAGGCGGAAGCCCCATGAAGACGGGATGGCAGTCCGTAAAGCTGGCCCTGGCAGGTTTCATCGTGCCCTTCATGTTCATCTATAACCCTCAGCTTTTGCTGGAAAATGTCACCGTTATCAGCGGCCTCCAGGTGGTCATCACCTCCTGCGTAGGCGTGGTTCTCATTGCAGCCGCGGTGGAAGGCTACCTGAAGGGGAAGATGTCCGTGGTACTGCGGATAGTATCCGGCGTGGGAGCCCTGCTCCTGATTGACGGCGGTATCAGGAGTGACCTTCTGGGAATCCTCTGCCTGGGCGTGGTCCTGGGTGTGCAGCTTTTCAAAGGCCGCGAGGTTCACGTAGTGGAAGCTCCGGCAGTCCCCAAAACCCAGGATGGTTCCTGCGGATGATAAAATATGTTTTTGGAAGCCCCCGGCCTGTCAGGCCGGGGGTTTTGATTGGCGCGTCCGGCGGCGCATGTTTTTTGTGAACCGTTAATTATAAAAATCCCACAAAATCCGGTACAGTAAGATCCCGGGAGTACATTGAAACGTGAAGGAGGATATGCCGCAGATATGCAGACCCAGGAGCCGGCGGATACCGGAAAGACAGTTTTTCAACAGTCTTATTGACACAATCTCCCCCAAATGTTAAACTTTTACTTAAAGACCGTGGGTCGGCTTACCAGGCTGTCCGGAAGGACTGCCATCCGGGGCCGTTTCCCCTTAGAGTGTGTCTGAAAATTGCTTTCTGGCAGATGTGCGTTACAGTTTGTGGGAG
>CAJTOW010000207.1 GCA_910577655.1 uncultured Lachnospiraceae bacterium
TTTAGCTTGAAACCGAGAAACTCTGAATACTGCTCTTTCAGGTTAATCACCTTCGATTTTTCAGGGCTGATTTCAAGAGCGAGCCTTTCATGGAGCCAGCTTTTGGTTGCGTGGAATAGCTTCACTGCATTTTGATAGCTGTTTGTAAATATCTTAAAATCATCAGCATATCGGACGCAGGTAACTTCTTTCAGTTTTGTCCTCCGCAGTGCGGAAAACTTATGGCTTTTACTCACGCTTCCATTCGGATTGACTGTTTCCTTATACGGGAACTCTGTCGGTATTTCTTCCCATTGACTGGCAAGCCACCAATCTAATTCATTCAGAACTACATTGGAGAGCAGGGGCGAGATAATACCGCCCTATGCAAAGCAGAAGACTATGCAAAGAATGTACTGTTTTTCCTTATAAATAAAAGATTCTCTCAGATTTTACTTTGCATAGTATTCTACTCATGGAAGTTACAATTCCGACAGCCACTCCATCAGGTCACTGTTTTCGCTCCAGTCCGGCAGCTTGGAATCTACCAGATCCGGATATGCGTTCTCCAGGGCTTTTCGCTTCAGTTCCGTATCGGCCCTCGCGTAGATTTCTGTGGTCCTGATATCGCTGTGGCCCAGAAAGTCACGGATATAGATCAGGTTTACGCCTGCCTGTAGCAGATGGACCGCCTTGGAATGGCGCAGCATATGGCACTTAACCTTTTCTGGCACTTTGTCAGATATTTCGTGTGCCATGGCGGCGTACTTGTTGATGACATAGGCAACCCCTTCCTTCGTCAGCCGGTTGTGCTGTTTATTCGTAAAAAGCGGGTAACTGACCTTATGCGCCAGATCCAGCCTGTTCTCGGAGATATACATTTCCACCAGAGCAGCCGTATTCTTCATGACAGGAACCCGCCGCGTTTTGTTGCCCTTTCCGGTAAGGACCAGCACAGGATTGTTTCCTGAAACAAAGTCCCTGACAGAAAGATCGATGATCTCCTGGACCCTTGCACCGCTGTCATACATCAGGCTCATCAGGGTGAGGTCCCGCCGTCCATGGGCTGTATATTTATCTGGCTGCTCCAGCAGTAGCCTGATCCCTTCCGGGGACAGATGTTCCACTACTGCCTGTCTTTTCTTCTTTACCGGGATAGCCAGCACTTTCTGGTAGTGGTACAGGGATTCCGGCGATTCAGATTGGGCATACCGAAAAAAGGAATGGATCGCTGTCAGCCGCAGGTTCCTCGTGGAAACTGAACTTTTCCGTTCTACTTCCAGCCAGTTTAAAAACCGCCCGACCAGATCGGAAGAAAGCTTCTTCATGGTGATCTTTTCCGCAGGGAGGGATTCCTCTTTTTCACAGAAAAGAAGGAGGAGCTTAAAAGTATCCCTGTAAGATTTTATTGTATTCCTGCTGACATTCTTCTGGACAGGAAGGTAATCGGACAGGAAAGCCGTAAGGTGCATGGAGAAATCAGTCGGCTTCACGGGCAGTCCCCTCCATTTCCGGTATGATGTCCTGATAGAACTTTTCCAGCTTCACCCGGATATCAGGAAAAACGTCTGCCGTCCACCTGAGGTAATACGCTGTTTCATGGAAGGTCTGGTGCCCCAGGTAAGTGCGCATCATGGGGATTAGTACCATAAGGTCCTGGCCCTGCTGTGCCCATTGTTTCAGACGGTAAATGCAGTAGGCGTGCCGAAAATCGTGAACCCTGGGGCCGTCCCCGGTATGGGGGATGCCGGCCTTCCAGAGAAAGCGCCGGAAGTTTTTATAGATATTCCCCAGTGTCATCGGCTTTCCACCGAAGCCTGGAAAAAAATATCCCTCTGGCTCTGGAAAAGGATGAACCTCACCAGCATACCTGCGCAGCCTCAGTGTCATGGACTCCGGCATGGGAACCAGACGGCTGTTATGGTTCTTTGAATCACGGACAGTCAGCATCCCCTGGTGCAGGTCAACGTCCTGTACCTTGAGCAGCCGGGCTTCCGAACACCGCAGCCCGCAGGAAAGGAGCAGCCGGAAGAACTCCGGCATCACCAGATGCCTGTAAGGAACTTCCGGACACTGGCGGCACTTATCTGTTTCCGCAAAAAAACGCCGGAGTTCTTCCGGGGTATAAATATGCGGCACATACTGCTGACCGGTGGGATAATAATTCTTTGGGAGTATCCATGCGCTGATGCCAATGCTGTCCAGGTATTTTGAAAACTGGCGTACCACTGAAGCACGCGAACAATGGTTTGCGGCTGATTCGTGCATTGTCCTGGAGCACCAGCCGGTCACGGCCTCCCTGGAAAGGGCTGCCGCATTCGGATATTTTTCCGCAAGGTAGCTGTCAAAGCGCTTTAGTATGCCGGGCTCTGTGTTATATTTGTATCCGACAGATCTTTTGAGGGAGATGAAGTCCTCCATTTCTTTTCGGAAAGGACCTATAAAAGTGGGTTTAGCCAAGACGGATCACCTCCTCAAAGTCCAGAGGGCATTCCGCCAGCCGTTCCATATCTACCTTGAGATACACGGCGGTAGAGTTTGTGTCCAGGTGTCCGATGATATCGGAGATGACTGGGAGAGGGGTATCCTTTTCCAGAAGGACGCTCGCCATGGTATGGCGGAGGCTGTGCATCCCCCGGTGCTTGCCACGCATGGGGATATGGGCTTTTACCATATATGCTTTGATCAGCTGGTCCAGATGATCCCCTTCCGCAAAGGGAAGGAACGGGGCCATATGGCGGACAAAGATACGGCTGCTGTCAACCTTCGGCCTTCCGTATTTCAGGTAATCGATCACTGCCCAGCCCACATCCGGGACAAGCGGCAGTTCCATGGGCTGTCCTGTTTTGGACTGGGTAAAGCAGATTTTTTTCTCCGTCCAGTTAAAGTTTTCAAAGCACAGGTTCTTGATATCTGTGCAGCGCAGCCCCAGACGGCACGCGATCAGGATGATGGCATAGTCACGTCTGCCTTTCGGGCTTCCCCGGTCGATGGCTCCGACCAGCTGTTTCAGTTCTTCATGGGTCCAGACCGAAGGGATGGCAGTCTGCTTCCTGGCTTTCACCATGGGCATTTTTGCCGCAAAGTCATCCGGCATGATACCTTCCTGGTACAGGAAACGGAAAAAGGCACGCAGGGAACAGATATGCTGCTCCACTGTTTTGTAGGAAAAACCTGCCAGTGTCCGGATATACGCATTGACCGTATCCAGAGTGACTGCTGTGAAATCATCCATCCTCTGTGCGGCCAGATAATCCATCAGATAGGAAGACTGCTTCACATAATGCTCCGTAGTCACCTGGGAATAGCCCTTTTTCTCACAGGAACTCTGAAAACGGCTGCGGATATCCACAAAAAACGGGGTTGTCAGTATTTCCTTATGCTTGAGATAACGCCGCAGCACCGCATGATGGAGTTGGAAATCCCCTACCATACGGATCACACGGATCTCTTGTGTTTCTGCTTGGGGCAGTGTCCTTGAGAAATCTTCCTGTGTGATCCCGAAGAACTCTTTGAGGAAATCCATGCCAAGCTGTTCCGTGTAATAGCATTCACTCCGGTCTTCCGCATAAGCCATCAACTGGTTCCAGCGCCGGCGGTAAAAGGTCATGCTCCCTTTTGTATAGCCAAGCCGGAGCAGTTCCTGTTCCAATCCTGCAATCAGGTCTGGTAAGTATGTTTTGTCCATAAAGGCACCTCCGATATGATATTTTCGAGAATAACTCTCTTAAATATCTTCGGAGATTATGCAAAGCAGCGCAAGAAAAAATGGCTTGGAATAGGACTTTCCTGGATTTACTTTGCATAGTTACTTTCTTTGCATAGGGAGGGCTATGCAAAGCTTAGCATAGTCCACCCTGCGGCGTCCCGACTTCCGGGAATCCAATCCCGGCCACCTCCGCTTTTAACATAGCGGATAGGATACAGAGCAGCTTTTTGTCATGGATTCCCATTGTCCAGAGCTGTTTCAGCAGTTTTCCGTGGTTCACATTGTCGAAGAACCCCTTGATGTCTATATCTACGACATAGTGGAGATTGCTTCTCTGCATATCCTTATGAACCTGAGCGATTGCGTGCTGTTGGTTCCTGTTAGGGCGGAATCCATAGCTATGGTCGTGGAATTTAGCCTCACATATCGGCTCCATGACCTGCAATACGCACTGTTGTATCAGCCTGTCCATAATTGTCGGTATTCCAAGCGGGCGTTTCTTTGTTGGGTCATTTCCTTTCGGAATCTCTACCCGCCGGACACTTTGCGGAACGTACCAGTCTAACTTGTGCTGTACGGAAGAAATTAGCTGTTCATCAGAGAGTGTTGCTAATTCTGTAATTGTTTTTCCATCTGTGCCGGGTGTCATGCTCCCATGATTTTTCTTGATGTTGCGGTATGCCAGCCGTATATTTTCGGGCAATGCAATGATTTCAACCA
>CAJTOW010000208.1 GCA_910577655.1 uncultured Lachnospiraceae bacterium
TAACTACCTCCTGATATTATAGTGATAAAACTGACAGTGATTGGCTATCCGGCGAGATCGAGTCGACTTCGGAAGAGATAAGTTTACGAGCTACGGTTATGCGCCACTCATTGATGCCTTAACGGATGACCGACAACATATATAAATACGTGGTCGCCGCTATACAGCCCCGCCACTCACCTCCACGTGTTCTGTAGTGTGTCAGTCTTATAAAAATATAATATCAGAAGAGAAAAAAATTAGATAGCGAAAAGCCAGTGCAACTGTTTCATGCCGCATTGGTGTCTTTCGCAGAAAGACGGGCAATATATATGAAAGACAAAATGGAATATTTAAGAGCTTATACTTTGATAAAAGATGCAGACGCTTATGTTTATCAGCCATGTGAGATAAAAAAAATACCGGCTGGTATCATTCCGCAATACTGGCATGATGCTTTAAGCAGAGAAGACGCTGATAAAAGAATACAGGGTATTTTGGAAACGTGGAAAAAGTATGTGATGGATGAGCTGTATCTGACCATTGGTTATCTGGAAGAAAACCTGTCGAATATTGAATTGCTTAGAATAAACGATACGTATTACCTGCTCTATTCAGTAAAGAAAGCGTCAGGGAAAATACGGTATTATGCGGGAGGCAATCCGCAGGATTCGGTTGTCGAGTCAAACCTGCAGAACGTCTGGAACAAAATACCACAGTCCATTCGCTGCTTTTATGAAAATGTTCATAATGGATTCTATGATTATGCCTGCAAGGCAATGGGACTTGTACGCACAAGTGATATAACCTATGTTAGGGATAATGAATGGGAATGGGGGATTCTTGAGGATCTGGAGGAAGATTTACAGATTGATATGGAAAGTACCTATGGGTTTTTTAGTAATATGATGGGGACATATGTGGCAGTCGATATCATGAACTGTGATATTGACAGCGCAACCTTATGGTCTGCCAAGGGCCAGCCGAAGTATCATCTTAATTTTTGGGATGTTGTTGATGAGTGGATCAAAATAGGAATGGAAGACTGAATCTGCAGGACCTTAGACCGATATCGGTCTAAAATCTTCATTTGCTGTTGTTTGCTCTGTATCGCCAGTGCGCTCACTCGTTATACATTCTCAATCGGCAAATGCCCGGAATTGTGAGTATAAATTATCAAACCGGGACAGATGGGACTGGCAGGAGTAAGGAAGAGAGTATCTTTATTCAGAAGCTGTGTGAAAACGCCGGAAGGGAGAAAACATCATGGAAGTAATCGAACAGGGACAATTAAAGATATCCGGAATCCCCTGTGAAGGGCCTCCGTTCCGGCTGCAGATCCGTCAGGGATTTAACAGTCATGGGTACATGAAGGCGGGGATATGGGTCCCGGAAGAAATCCGCAGAGAGATCCGTCCGGATATGCAGGTCATCCTGGAACTGGAGGCCGGCACTCCGGTTTTCTGCGGAGTGGTGAAAAGAGCCGCGGCCGGAAAGGAGAAGGGGCAGGACTGTGTATACCTTGAAGCGGAGACCGGGAGCAGTCTGCTGGACCGGAAAAAGAAGAACCGTTCTTTTCAGAGACAGGGACGGACTTATAAAGAGCTGGTGGGGGAGATCGCGGCCCCGTACCAGGGATATCCTGTATGGAAAACCGGGGCAGGAGGAGAAAAGGAGTGCGGCTTCCTGCTCCAGTATGAGGAAACGGACTGGGAATTCCTCCGGAGGGTGCTGTCCGCAGAAGGGAACGGGCTCCTGCCGGAATCCCGCTTCCCCGGAAACGGGTTCTACATCGGCCTCCCGGACAGCCAGGCAGGGACGGAATTAAAATCAGACCATTACAGCATCCGGAGTTATCCCTTTGGCAGTGTTCTGGAGGACGGGATGCGGTGCACAGGTCCGGAGTATGTGATAAAAGACTGCCGTGACATGCTGTATCCCGGAGACCGTGTCTTCTTTCGCGGAGAGAGGCTGGCAGTGGCTGCAAAGGAGAGCCGTCTGGAAGGAGGAGAGCTGAAGAATACATATATTCTGCGGAGGGAAGACGGTTTCCGGACAGAAGCGGTGTATAACTACGGCCTGATCGGGGCATCCGTTTCCGGGACGGTACTGGAAAGCGGCCCGGAGAAATCCCGGATGAGCCTCAGCACCGATGCAGAAGGAGAGCCTGCGGACAGCTGGCACAGCCGGCCGGTCTTCTACAGCGGAGGCGGAACCGGTTACAGCGGAAGGCCGGAAAAGGGAGATACGCTGTATCTGTATTTCCCCACGGAACAGGAAAAAGACCGTTCGGTGATCGGAGGAGGCGGAGCGGACTGTAAAAAGCTTCAGGCGGTGACGCAGCAGGTCATGGATGATACAGCCGCAGAGGAAGAGGAGGCGGAGAAGAGCCAGCCGCTCCCTCTGGGGGTGGAAAACCAGGGAAGCGCTGCCCCGGAAAAGACAGGAGGCATGGAAGCCAAGGCCCCCGCCCAGGGGAAAAGCCGGAAAGCGGATGCTTCCAGTATGACCGGTTATAAGAACTGGAGCACGCCCGGAAGACAGGGGGTGTCTCTGAATACGGCGGGAATCCGCCTGCAGACAGGAGAAGGAACCGCCGCCGTGATGGGAAAAGGCGGGATAAGCCTGTACAGCCGTAAAGACATGGCCCTTACCGGGAAAAACGGGATCGAGATCGATCTGCTGTCCGGAAAAAAATCAGCCTGAAAGCGAAGGAATATATCTTTATTCAGTGCGGGATGAGCGCTGCAGCGCTTCTGCCGGAAGAGATCCATCTGAAAGGGACGAGGGTACAGCTGGACAGCCCGCTGAATGGAAAAGAAGAGAGGGTATTCAGCGATGATGCGATTGAAACCCTGAAAGAGATGTACTACAATGAGAAATGGGGAAGCCCGCTGCAGCTGTTCATGCCGGACGGGACGGTGATCGGCCGTGTCAAAGGACTGGAAGGGAATGCGGCCCTGCGGAAATATTTTAAAGAGAACATCCTTGGGACAGAAGGGTATGTCAACCATCTGGACAGCGAAGCCCTTGAACCGTTCTACAGGGACGGGACACTGAATGCTGCAGACCGCGAGAACTTTGAGAACAGCCTGTACCTGAAATGGCTGTCCGCCACCTACGGAAAGACGAAGCTGGAAAAATTCGGGGACTGGCTGACCACCAGAGAAGGGATGCATGCGTCTCTTGACGTGATCGGGATCTTCTTCGAGCCGGCGGATCTGCTGAACGCGGTTCTTTACATGACGGAAGGAGACTGGGGAAATGCCGGTCTGTCCATCGTCTGTATGATCCCGCTGCTGGGAGATTATTTGGGAAAAGGAGGGAAAGTAACCAAATATGCGCTGAAAGCAGCGGAAATGATGAAGCTGAACCGGAGCAGAAAAGTCATAAAAGTCCTGGACAGCATCGAGATCTTCGTCAGGGCACGCAAAGCCGATATGGGAGAACTGCAGAAGTGGATCCGGAAAAACCTGGATAACCTTCTCAGGGGAGGGGACGAGGCTGTGGAGCTGGTGACCCCGGAAGGCATCCGGATCCGGATAAACGGAGATTTTCGGGCGAATATCAACCTGATGGATGAGAGCGGAGAGATCGTGCAGGATACGGTCAGGCTGGGGAATAAAGCTGGTGATGGTGGTGAACTGGCTGGAGATGTTATAAAGAAAAGTAAGCCTCGAATATCTGACATAAGTAAAGAAAAATGGGGGAGAGGAAGTTTTGATTCAGTTGAAGATTCTTTGGAATATCATTTTAAAGAACATGGAGCTGAGGTTGGAGCAACAGATATTGATCAGTATGTTCGAAAAGCAGAGGGATTTAGTCAGAATTTAAGAGGAGCCAAGAAATCATATCCAAGAGATGGAACTCCTGGGGCAGTACGTTATACCAAAAATGGTAAATATATCATTATAGGACCAGATGGTAAAATTTTATCATTTGGCTTAGAGCATTAACGGTTATAATTTTTGGCAGTATAAATTTATATTTAGAAAGGTGATAAAATATATGTGGAATGAGATAAAGTATCAAGGGATAGTCAAGATTGAAAAATTAGTGTCAGAATATAATATTTGGGAATTACATAAAATTCCATATGGTAAATTTAAGATAAAAATATATGAAAGCTCGAATCATACCTATAGTGGATATACAAATTTACATATTGCTGATGGATTGGGAGATTATTGCTGTGCTGTAGGACATGGAAAAACAGAAAAAACAGCTTTGGAAGATACCATTTCAGAGTTCTTTAAAATGGCAGCAAGGAAAGATGTATGGGAAGAGAAAGACTTTC
>CAJTOW010000209.1 GCA_910577655.1 uncultured Lachnospiraceae bacterium
CCCCCGTTTCATGCTGTTTAACAGCTCTGCTACCGCCACATGGTTTGGATCATTTTTATTGAACCCTATGGTCGTTACAAAAGCATTTTTCTTCCCCATGGCAGTTACCTGCCTTTCCTCTGGATCTGGTAAAGGAGCCCATAGCCTTTTGCATTGGCCCGGATATCTTCTATGAATACACAGCGTCCGATCTTCTCGGAATGCTCCAGATATTCCCGGAGCAGAAGGGCGCCTCCTCCGATAAACACCACACAGCCTGTCTTCAGGTCGATCCCACGTTCCCTGAGCGTCCCCAGCAGGTCGTCCACATAGGTCCTGGTCATTTCCCGGACTGTTTTCTGGATCTGTGCGCCGTAATCCGTTTTCTCCTCCCGGATGATCCGGTCCACATCACTGTCCTCCAGCAGGATATCATGCTCGGAATTGATGCGGGAGATCACCTTATTATACAGCGTGATCACGCCCTTTTCCAGAGAATCGCAGGCAGACAGATCCGGTTTCCCGCTGCGGATCAGCAGATAATCCAGCGTAAAGCCCCCGATATCCACCGTCACCACTTTGTTAAACTCCGATATCTTCGGATAAATGGTCATGGCAGCCGCATAGTCCTGGGGAAACGCCGATACCTGTTCTATCTCTATGGTATAAGCCTTCCCTTTGTATGTAAAGCTCTGCCGGCCCCGTCCGCTGAAATATTTCTGGAATTTCTGATACAGCGCTCCATAATGTTTTGGGGGCAGGCCAACGGGAAGCGACACCTGAAGGATGGTATCTTCTTTACAGAACGCCTGCCTTTCCGCTTCCATGGCGATCCCGAACAGCGTAAGGATAAAGAACCGGTCATCTGCCGTCTTATCCCTCATGTAAGGGATCCTCTGCTCTGTCAATGCATAATAGCGCCCATCATAATACAGGTATTCCCCCAGCGCAGGCCTGCTGTCACTCTCCACCAGGCCGGAGGTAAAGATGAACTGCTCTGTCTTCATATTGCGGTTCCCATGGTCTATGGGTATCATCATTTTCTGGTACATACTCCTCGTCTCCTTTTCTTTTATTCCCGCGAGCAACGAGCCAAGCAGCCGCACTTGTGCGGATATTTGGCGACTGCCGCGAGGGTGGAATACTCCGTAGCTTGCTGCGGGGTATTTCACTTGTTATATACGCACAGATTAAGTAAAAGCCAACAACTTTTTACACATTCCGCAGATTTTACTTATTGTCTGCATAAAAAAGGGAGTGGAACCCCGTTTCGGGAAGACCACTCCGGTTCTCATATATTTTTTGAACTCTCTTTTTTCTTCTGTTCCAACCCATACAGGTAATCATCCACGCCTTTGACATGCTCCGCCCAGTCGCCTTCCACGTCGCAGTCCCAGGTCAGCATCTTCATGGGCATCCCAAGGTCCTGGCAGATCTCTGCGAGCTTATGGCAACCCCTCTGGATATTCTGCCGTTTGATGCCCTTCTTTTCGCATGGGATGCGCTCCTGCTTCCAGTTTTTCCGGTAAGTTTCGCAGTACCTGCATTTCTCGTTGTAGTCGCCCCTGCAGACAGGCTTCAGCAGCTTGTCCATATCGTAGGCCTCATACACGAATTCCGTGCCCAGAAGTTTCATCTTCTGGAGAAACGGGGGAAGGTTCGCATACTGGTTGGCCCCTGGGACGCAGCCGAAGGTCCTGCCGGATAATGCGTGGGCAAGGTCCCCCTTCAGAGGCCCTTCCGTGATAAAGACTGTCCCGTCCCCCGGCTTTCCTGCCAGATGGGTAGGGCTGCCCGAAGAGGTCCCCATGGGATAGTTGGTACTGGAGAGCCACATATACTTCCTACCGTCACGGGGATGGTCCAGACGGATCTGGATGCCAACGATCAGGCCGTCCAGGTTCCGCACAGGCACCATAAAGCCCGAAGACTTTGGATAAAAATGTACGCTCCACCCACCATCCTTCTCCTGATAGAAACCCGGAACCCCTTCCACCGTGCACCCGCTTTCCAGCAGGCGCTCCGTCAGCTTCCGGAAACCGAAGACCGGCGTGCTCCTGTAGCCGTTATCCTCTATCTGCTCCATGGTAAACCCTCTTTTCAGAAGATTTTCTTCATGGGGCCTGGCTAACGGCAGCATGGAGAGCAGCATCGCATAGGTTTTGTCCTTTACTTCATCCGCCGCCTGCGGGACATTGGGTATCTCCGGTTCTTTTGGCGGTATCTTCACCTGCCTTACCCGGTATTCCGGTGCTTTTTCATTCCGTCCCAGCGCTTCCTTGATCTCTTTACAGGCCGTGCCGTTATCGACGCCATAGATCTTTCCGTACAGGGAAAGCATGCCGCCGCTTTCCCCGCACCGGTTGCATTTGAATACGTTCTTTGTCAGATTCAGGTTCAGCTTACCCTTGTGTTCTCCGCAGAAA
Organism: uncultured Lachnospiraceae bacterium; assembly: GCA_910577655.1. Taxonomy (GTDB): domain Bacteria; phylum Bacillota; class Clostridia; order Lachnospirales; family Lachnospiraceae; genus Brotaphodocola. Next base: position 2,406 of record CAJTOW010000209.1, read on the forward strand.
GGGCAGTCCACATCCAGGCTCGCCGCATTCTTATGCCTCACATGGAGGTTCAGAATCCCGGCCACCTCCCGGATGGTAAATGGTAAATCCTGATACAAGCCTCTCCTCCTTTCTGCAGTCCGGCTTTTATACCGGACTGCTCCTCTTTAACATAAGGACAGCCCGTAACGTGTGCCGTCCGTTGTTTTTTGCTGTCTCCTCAGCCTGCCTGTCCCAGTGCCGCATCCAGCAGGAACTTTGCCGCTGCGCGGAGCAGGTTGTCGGGCCCGCCGTAGGAGCTGATATACCATTCCAGCGCTTTGGGCTTTTCCAGTGCCAGCTGGCCCAGTGTCTTCCCCTTATGGTATCCCATGGGGATGACCACCGACGCTGCCGTATCCCGGTTCAGCTTCGCATAAATCTGCTCCACAGGCATCTCCCGGCTGATCCCAGTCTGGTCCGTCCGGTTCTGCCTGTCTCCCGCCCGGTTTCCGGCAACGCCTGTTCCCTGCGGTACATTTCCGGCGCCTGCCACACCACGGCTCTGTGTCTGTGCAGCCTGGGGACGCTTCCTGCTGTCTCCTGCAGGGGCTGTCGGCGCTGGCTGTGGGTTCTGCTGCATGGCAGGCGTCATTCCCATAGACACTCCTACCTCTTCCGGCATCGGGATATACTGTTCTATCCCGTATTGTCCGGAGATATTTACATCCTCTTCTGACGCTTCCTGCATAAGGCCGGCTCCTGCTGTCTCCTTTAAAATCTCTGTATTCTCCTCTTCCGGCATGCCTCCTCCCTGAAGCATCCTGCGCTCCATGGGGGCTTCCGTTACCTCCGGGTCCAGGTCTCCTTCCCGGTCTGCAAACTGCAGCCCGAACCCGGCATCCGACAGGGCCCTTCCTACTGCGGCAGTCTCTGCCAGCTCCACATATTTGTTCCCGAACTGGGTATCCGCCGTCATATATTTCTGCGCCAGGGCGTTGGAGATAAAATTATCCGGCTCGTCATTCCGGTTCAGGTACACCCTTGCTTCCACAATGGCTACCTGGTCTGTCAGCTTCAGGATATGTTTTACGATCTTGCCCTCCGGGTATTTCAGGCGGGACCAGAGCTTGCGGAAAGCCACATCCAGATAATACCTGGCAGGCTGCCCCTCATCCTGGATCGTCCGCATATACCTTCTGGGATCGAACCCTTCCACCCTGTTCAGCTTCTGTATCTCCGGTACTTCCTCATACATGGATCCCATGTTCATTGTCATTTCACTCATTTGTTTCTCTCCTTTCCTGTGGGGAGGGGATCTGTAAGATAAATATCCGCCTCCCGTGTTTTCCTTGAATTTTTATGATGCTTTTTTCAGTGAGAATGTGAACTGGCCGTCGCTGCCTTCCACAAACTCCATATTTCCCGGCAGGCAGGTTTCTTTCACCACCACTTCCGGCATCCTGTCCTTTTCTGTTTCCCTGACACGTTCTGCAGTTTCTTCCATTCCGGGCCGCTGTGAAAATCTCCAGCGGTTCAGATGATAGAACGGCGTATACCACACATCATTATCCGGATGGAGCATGGGCTTTGCCAGCGTATCCCCGATAATGATAACTGCGGGGCATCCCAGAAGGGAAAGCTGGATGTAGCACATCATGGCTGCAGTATGGTCAATGTCCTGGGCCACAAACAATACCTGCTTCTGATAGTTGATCCCATGCCTTTTCGCTGCATTGGCAAATGCGATCAGCATGGCGCCTGCACCACAGGCTGGATCGTTCACGCTGATATACCCCTTCTTTTCCAGCTCTTTTTCCATATTTTGTCCGGCAAACGGTATCTCCGCCATAAACCTGCTGATGTCATAGGGGGTAAAAAACTGCCCCTTCTGCTCCTGCTGAAGGTTCAG
>CAJTOW010000210.1 GCA_910577655.1 uncultured Lachnospiraceae bacterium
ACCGAAGGCGTCCCTTGTGGAGATGCCGGGAATGAATTTTCAGACACGCTCTAGTCCGAACCGTTCTCATCCTTCCAGTTCCAGCAGCATCTTCTTCACCTGCAGCATCTTGTCACGCAGCACAAGTGCTTCTTCGAAATTCAACTCTGCCGCCGCCTTACTCATCTTCTTCTGCAGCTCCCTGGACAGCTTGCCCAGCTCCTTGGCATCCATGGACTCCATATCCTTCTCCATGTCCTCCGGCGTAGTCTCCGCGGCCTTGGAGATGGCGATCAGATCCCGTACTGCCTTCTGGATCGTGGTGGGAGTGATCCCGTGTTCTTCATTATACTGCTGCTGGATCTGCCGGCGACGGTTGGTCTCATCAATAGCGCGGCGCATGGAATCCGTGATCATATCCGCATACATGATCACATGGCCTTCCGAGTTACGTGCCGCCCGGCCGATGGTCTGGATCAGGGATGTCTCTGAACGCAGGAACCCTTCCTTGTCCGCATCCAGAATGGCCACCAGCGTGATCTCCGGGATATCCAGCCCCTCACGCAGCAGGTTAATACCCACCAGCACATCGAACACATCCATACGCATATCCCGGATAATCTCCGCCCGCTCCAGGGTGTCAATGTCCGAATGGAGGTATTTGACCCGGATCCCCACTTCCCGCATATAATCAGTCAGATCCTCCGCCATCCGCTTGGTCAGGGTGGTGATCAGCACCTTGTGGTGACCGGCCACTTCCTTATTGACCTCAGAAACCAGATCATCAATCTGCCCCTCCACCGGGCGCACGGAAATCTCCGGATCCAGAAGCCCTGTGGGCCGGATGATCTGCTCCACCCGCATCAGCTCATGCTCCGCCTCATAGACATTGGGCGTGGCCGACACGAACATCATCTGGTCAATCTTGCTCTCAAACTCAGTAAAATTCAGAGGCCGGTTATCCAGGGCTGAGGGAAGACGGAACCCATAGTCTACCAGTGTCTGCTTCCTGGAGCGGTCCCCGGAAAACATCCCCCGCACCTGGGGCAAAGTAATATGGGACTCGTCAATAATAATCAGGAAATCATCCGGAAAGTAATCAATCAGCGTCCACGGCGGCTCTCCGGGCTTGCCGAAGGTCAGGTGGCGGGAATAGTTCTCAATGCCGGAGCAGAAGCCGGTCTCCCTCATCATCTCTACATCAAAGTTAGTCCTCTCGGAGATCCGCTGGGCCTCCAGCAGCTTGTCTTCACTCTTAAAAAAAGACACTCTTTCCTTTAGCTCCTCCAGAATATTTTCCGTGGCCAGCTGCAGCTTCTCTTTGGGCACCACATAGTGGGAGGCCGGAAAGATGGCGATGTGGTTCAGCTGGAGCCTGCCCTCCCCGGTCAGAGTATCGATCTCTGTGATCCTGTCCACCTCATCCCCGAAAAATTCCACTCTGTATGCCTCATTGCCAGAGTAAGCCGGGAAGATCTCCACAACATCCCCCCGTACCCGGAAGGTCCCCCGGTGGAAGTCCATGTCATTGCGGGTGTACTGGATATCGATCAGCTTGCGGATAATCTCGTCCCGGTCCTTCACCATACCCGGCCGCAAAGAAATCACCATCTCCTTATAGTCAATAGGCGAACCGAGACCATAGATGCAGGAAACAGATGCCACAATGATCACATCGCTCCGCTCCGAAAGGGCCGCCGTGGCAGAATGGCGCAGCTTGTCGATCTCATCATTGATGGCAGAGTCCTTCTCAATGTAGGTGTCTGTAGATGGAACGTAGGCTTCGGGCTGGTAGTAGTCGTAGTAGGAGACAAAGTATTCTACCGCGTTTTCAGGGAAAAATTCCTTGAACTCGCCGTAGAGCTGGGCAGCTAGGGTCTTATTGTGCGCTATTACCAAAGTCGGTTTGTTAAGCTGCTGAATCACGTTTGCCATGGTAAATGTCTTTCCCGATCCAGTTACCCCAAGTAAAGTCTGGAATTGGTTGCCTTCTTTGAAGCCTTTTACAAGGGCTTCTATGGCCTGCGGCTGGTCACCGGTGGGCTGGTATTCACTATGAAGTTTGAATATATTTTGTGCAGTTTGCACAAATACCACCTCCAAATTCTATAGACAAAAAGTTCGACTATTCGCCAGAAATTCGTCGAAGCACATATTCTGTTTTCCAGGAAATGGCTCTTCGACGAATTTTGGTTACTAAACTCAACTTTCCGAACTGTACGAAATCAACAAACTACTGCGGATAAATCGAGACGTAAAACTGAGATTGATTATAACATACCGCTCCTTATTTGTCCATATCAAAACAAACGTTTGTTCGTTTTTGTTCTCCTATTTATCTTCCCCAGTGTCGGTATATATGCGGCTTTCGTCCAGACTTTCCATTGTTCCTGATTTCTTTTCGGGCAGATAAGCATCCATATCAATCATTATATCCTGCACATTACTTTCAGAATCACCATTACCGGATTTATCTGGCATAACCTCATCCATATAAGAAAGCAGTTCAGGTATTTCGTCAGGAATGATATTAGCATTGTCGGCATACACATCCATTGTGATAAGCTCTTTGGCATGGCCCATCAGTTTTGATACAGCTTTCGGATTGAAATCTTTATTCAAAAGCAAGGTGCAATAAGTGCTGCGTAAATCATGCCAGCGAATGTCAGGCAGTCCGGCTTTCTTCAAAAGTTCTTTGTAATGCTGCCAGTGAAAATCTTTTGATCTCGGCTTGCCGCTGTAGCTGGAACAACAGATATAGCCATCATCCTGAAAAATACTACTCCTGCGGCTTTTATACCGCTCATACTTTTTTCTTTCTTCCAGGATAGCCTCAAATACATAATCCGGTATGGGCAATACTCTCCTGCTGGACGAAGTTTTTAGTGGCAATTCTTTCTTCGTCATACTTTCTTGCTGTTCGGGGTTCTGTCCAATTCTTTTCCCAGCTGACGTTCTACCGCCAATGTACGGTTAATATAATCCACATCCGAATACTTTACCGCATTGATTTCCTGCCGCCGCAGTCCCATAAGAACGTTAAACAGTACCTGCATATGAATCGGCGTGTCTCTGCTTTTTTCTAAAAGCAGCAGAATCTGATCCATATTTAAGGTTTTCGCCGTATCAATATTTCTTGTATGATAGGGTTTTGCCTTCACAGTTTTGGGTAAATCTATCCCATCTGCCGGATTCACAAGAAGAAGCTTATGACTTACTGCATAATTAAAGGAGACATTCATTACTGTCTTGACCTGCCTCACAATGGATTTGGACTACCCGGCACGGTCTTTATACAGCCTTTGAACATCTCCTTTATTCACTTCCGTCAGTTTTTTGTCCCCTATTGCCGGATTAATGTGATGGCGGACAATGCTGGAATAAGAATCATAGGTATTGCTGCTCTGCGCCCGTTTTCTAATGTCATACTCAAGCCAATAATCTAAAAAATCTCTTACTTTCACATTGTCATTCACTACATATGAGCCATTAGATTCACAAACTTTTGAAACTGTTTCCAATAATGCGTTCAAATACTCCACGTTCACATAGTGCAGTTTCATTCCCTGATTCATATTGGGAATAAGCAAATCATACACTACATAAGAAGCAAGCATTCGTGTCGTATTCTCGATTCTTGCACTATAGATTTCTTCCAGCCAATAAATCAGATATTCCTTTAAATCAAAATCTGTAGAAGAAGAAATATGGTAAGCCCGATATGCCTTTTTTTATTCTTCTTCATATTTGTGGTAACTTGCCTCTGCTTCTTTGGCTGTTGCAAATCCGCCCTTTTTGAATATTTAGTTGTACCATTTTTCTGCAATATTTTAATTCGATGATACCAACTACCAGCTTCGAAAAAGGCAACGCCTTTCTTATTTGCCATCAGGCCTACCTCCCAAAGCAATCTGCTCCGATTATTAATACGCTCTCTTTCTGTTTTCAATTCTAAAACCTCCTAAAAATGGTTCAATCCCTGTGCTATGAATGGCACAGGGATTGCGTTGTTTTATTTTATAGGAACATAAAAAGAATATATATCTATATTTATGGCTCATGCGATTCCCTATCAGATTACAAATATACTTCTTCCGCTCTTTTTACAGCAATTTGGATTTGAATGTCTTGTCTAAAATCATGAAAATATGCCTGAACAAGCATTGGATCTTCTATGAAATACCAGCATCGATAAATCTAACCTGAATCCGTGAAATTGGTTGTTTTATGAAGCCAATCCTAAATCTGATTGG
>CAJTOW010000211.1 GCA_910577655.1 uncultured Lachnospiraceae bacterium
GAGCGTCCAGCCACCCTCCGAAGTAACCCGACAGGACTCCCATCACCGTACCCAGTACAAAGATCAGAATCACGACCGAAAAAGCCGCGGTCAGGCTGGTACGGGCTCCGTAGATCACACGGGTAAAAATATCGCGCCCCAGCTTGTCCGTACCGAAAATATGCGCCGCACTGGGAGCCTGCAGGGCGTCTTTCAGCACCGAAGCCGCAGGGTCCACACCGTCGGTAATCAAAGGCGCAAAAACGGCCGCCAGAATGATCAGAACCGCAAGCACCGCAAAGAGACAGAAGAATTTATTTTTCTTTACAAAGCGTTTGAATTCCATATCCGCTACCCCTTTCCCCGCATTCTGGGATCCACATAATTATAGGAAATATCCACAGCCAGATTGACCAGCATATAGATCAGGGAAATCCACAGGACATAGCCCTGAATCAATGGATAGTCATAAGCGGTGATGGCCGCCACTGCCAGGCTTCCCATGCCGGGATAGGAAAATATGACCTCCACCACTGCAGTGCCCCCAAGCAGAGACCCCAGAGACAGCCCCAGCATGGTGATCAAAGGCAGCAGTGAATTCGGAAATACATTCATCCATAAAATCTGCCACTCCTTTACCCCTCTGGCTCTGGCTCCGGTAACATAATCCTGATTCAGTTCTTCCAGAATCGCCGTACGCACCTGCCTGGTATACTTGGCAGACATGGCAAAGGCCAGTGTGACCGATGGCAGAATCAGACTTTTCAGGTCACCGCCGGACGAAACCACAGGCAGTAATTTAAGCTGAACACAGAATAACAGCATTAACAGAAGTCCAACCCAGAAATTCGGCATGGATACCCCAAAAAAGGTAAGGCAGCGGAGGGTATAATCCACAATGCTGTTCTTATGAGTCGCCTGAGCCATACCGACGGGAACCGCCACCAGAAGCATCAGACACATGGACAGGATGGACAGCTTCAGAGTGGGCCAAAGCCGTGCCATAAGCAGCTCGGCAACCGGCCTGTGGTAAGCATAGGAAGTACCAAAATCACCCTTCAGGCAGTTCTGCAGCCAGCTGAAATACTGCACCAGCAAAGGGCGGTTCAGGCCCATGGCTTCTCTTGTCTCCTGGATCAGCTCTTCCTCCGGCATCATGCCTGTTGCTGCAAACATGGTACGCACGGGATCGCCGGGCGCCAGATAAGTGATTAAAAATGTCAGGAAACTGATGCCCAGCGCTACAAGAACGATCTGGACCAGCCGTTTCCCCAGTTGTTTTGCATTCAAAGGAATTCCTCCTTGTTAAAATTCCGCATTCTCCCCTTCTGCCCCGCAGCATCCGGAACAGTTTCCTCTCGCTTTTCGCTCCCGGAAAACCGTTCCCGGCGCATTCGGGTCCATGCTGTTCTGAAACATATTCTTTATTACTGTCCGGAAACAGGATACATATCTGTAGTGATCCAGTAATAATCAGCCGTATTGATAGCAGCGCCTCCGACCGTAGCATTCCTGGAGATCATGGAACTGTTGTAATAGCCATGAACAACGGCTGCCGCATCGTCCAGGAGGATCTGCTGAAGCTTCTGAACAATCTCGCGGCGCGCGTCATTGTCAAAGGTGGTTGCCAGCTCATGGAACAGCGCGTCATACTCCTCATTTTTATAACCGCAGTAGTCTGCGCCGGAATCCGAACACCATGCAGCCAGATATTCGGTGGGATCTCCGGTACCCACGGTGGTCCAGTTGGAACCGTTCAGGTCAAAGTCGCCCGACTGATAGCTGTCCCACTGGCGGGCGGAGTCGCCGATCTCCAGATCCACGCCAATGCCGATATCAGTCAGCTGCGTCTGAATCGCCTCTGCGAAATCTTTCAGACAGCGGTTGTCATAAGTCACATAATGCAGAACCACTTCCTGACCCTCCAGCTCACGGATTCCGTCGCCGTTAGTGTCAACAATTCCGGCCTCATCCAGAAGCTTCATGGCCGCTTCCGGGTCATAGGGATCCGGATCTGTCAGATTTTCATATCCATAGTCCAGATTGGAAGGCAATACGGAATAACCGGCAGTGTACAGACCGCCAACCGTAACTGAACACATGGTATCATCATCCAGAGCCATGAGAACAGCCTCCCTGAGCGTCTTATTAGACAAAAGTTTTCCCTCGGACATATTCATATGAGCCAGGCCTGTGCGTACGCCGTTTGCAATGGTAACCGTAAAGCTGGAATCCGCCTGCAGATCGCGCAGGTCGCTGATGTTGGTTACATTTTCCGCCAGATCAAGCTGACCGGATTTCAGCGCCATGGCCTTGGCAGAGGCATCGCCCATGTACATCAGTTCGATGGACTCGAAAGGCACCTCCCCGCCCCAGTAATGCTCATTGGCAATCATGGTATAGCCCACTTCCTCCCGGAAATTGGTTGCCACATACGGGCCCGTTCCAATAGCGGCATGCGTATAGTCTGTGGTATGCTCCGCATCCAGGATGACCATAACCGGGTAAGCCAGATTTTTCGTCAGGTCCACATACGGAGTGACCGTCTTTACTGTCACATTGCCGGAAGCATTGTCCGCCGTAATCTCGGCTTCCGCCTCCAGAAATTTCTGCGGAGCGGAAGAACCGGTTGGCCCGGCTTCGAACAGGCGCTCGAAACTGGATGTTACAGCCTCCGCGGTCAGATCGCAGCCGTCAGAGAATTTGACTCCCTCTCTGATATGGAATACCCACTCGGTATGTTCTTCGTTGACGGTGTACTCGTCACAGAGCCAGTTGACCACATTCATGGAATTGTCGAACCGGAACAGACACTCGCCCACGCCGTAGCGGGACACATTCCATGCGCAGTTAATCTCGCTGGCCGGATCGATTCCGCCGCCGCCGTAATTCTGGATACCGAAATTCATCGTACGCCCGCCGGAAGTATCCTGTTCTCCCTGGTATGCCTCCTGGTTAACCTCATCTTCACGGCCGGCAGCGGCAGTCCCCTCCGTATTCGCAGCAGCGTCATTGCCGGATCCCCCGCCGCAGCCGGTCACAGAACCAGCAGCCAGCAGACATGACAGCATCAAAGCAGTACATTTTTTCATCTTTTTCATTTCATTCATCTTCCTTCCTTATATTTGAAATTATTTCATTCCGGCTGTTTTCGCAGTCTGTATCCGGTCTGTCGCCGTTTTCTGAAAGAGCGATATGTTTTCTGCACCTGTACACACAAAAACCGACCGTAACCCATTGTTACGGTCGGTAAAAAAAGCGCCAATAAGTACCAGTACACGGGCTGCACCCCCGCACACTGACACGGCAAACCACTGAGCTTTCCTATCTTCCGTAAGAATCTCAAAATACAAAGAACAAGCAGGTCTCCTGACTTATGCTCCACACTTACCGCGTCTTCCCAAAGCAGATACTTCAGTGACATCCTGCGGCTTGCTCACAATTACAGTGACGGGATCGTCCCGGACTTGCACCGGGTTCTCTTTCAATCCATTGCTGGAACTTGTTCCCACGACAAAAACTGCCAGAATATGAACTTGATTATCATACTATAATATCTTTTTTCATTTTGTCAACTTTTTTACTTTTCCGTCCTATTCTGATTTGTTATATGGCGCTGCCAGACGGGTTTTTAACACTTGTAAATGGAATAATATGGCCGAGACCGCAGAACTGCGGCTTTTTTTATGTCAAGTTTATAAAAATTTAATGTTGTATGGTGTTGTGTTTCACGTGAAACAATGGTATAATGGAAGGTATGAAACTTTGGTATGACAGAAAATCAAAAGACCCGACCTATTTCGTCCAGCTGGGAATCAGGAACGGCAAAAAGACAACTACAAAAAACATCGCAAGGATCGGCAGGCATTCAGAGCTTCTGGGAATAACCGACGACCCTCTCTCCTATGCAAGGGAGCAGGTCGCTAAATATAATGAGGAGGCTAAAAATAATAACCAGGTCTCTCTGGAACTCAAAATCAACTTTGCCGAAAAA
>CAJTOW010000212.1 GCA_910577655.1 uncultured Lachnospiraceae bacterium
CTAGTAGTCTGTCCTTGAAATATTTGTGTAAATATTATCATATGTACTTGAGCTCTGGATCAATGTCAGCCTCTGCGATATCTTCTGCGGTAATCTCATCGGTCTTGTACGTCCAATGATAAACTACTGGCGCCTCATTGATCTCATCACAATACCTATATATCCGGTCGATAAGTTCCTGTTTGCTTTCCACACGGATTCCATGCAGGCACTGACGCGCCATCTTGCCGAAAAAACTTTCTATAAGGTTTAGCCATGAGCCATGCGTTGGTGTGAAAACAAACACAAAACGCCCGGGACGTGTTTCAAGGAATGCCCTCGTTTCCCTGGATGTATGTGCAGAATGGTTATCAAGAATAAGACGGATGGTATCGTGTTCCGGATACATTCTGTCTACTTCTTTCAGCCACTCGATAAAGTCAGAACTTTTATGGGTATCGCTGACTCGGGGAATGATCTTTCCCGTAAGCAGGTCGATCCCTGCAAGCAGTGAAACTGTACCAAGGCGTTTGTACTCATAGTCACGGCCTACTGTGCCATGCTTTTGCGTAGGCGGAAGATCCTGCGCAATATTCTTCAGCGCCTGGATCCCCGGTTTCTCATCATAAGATAAGGTAACTGTTTTGGGGGCATCCATATCAATGGTAAGACTGCCTTCCTCATCAAAGCACATCTCTACCTGCTTGTAGACAACCAGTACGTCATGCATCTTCGCCTCGAAATCAGGATCCTTGCGGACAAGATAATAATTGATCTTATTCGGCTTGATCTCATTACTGGCCAGGATACTGTAGATGGTATTGGCTGATATTTTGGCAAGGCCAGGATATCCCGCGTCTTCGCAGTTGGTGCGGATATGGTCACGGAGCTTTCTATATGTCCAGAGTTCCTGCGCATAACCAAGTTCGTTTGGTTTTATACAGGCAATACTGGTAACCCAGAATTTTTCCTCATCGCTTATTGTGTTCGGTTTGCCGGAACGGGAAGCATCATTCAGGGCATAGTCTTTTCCAGCCGCAATGTATTTTGTAACAATGGAAGCCACCGTATTGGGATGTACCCCAATAGCTGTTGCAATCTCACAGTTGAGCATGCCGCTGGCGCTCATAAGCAGGATTTTTGCCCGCTGCACTTTACGGTATTCACCTGTTTGTGACTTGGAAAGCTTCTCCAAAACAACCCTGTCTTCGTCTGTTAATGTTATATTGCCGTATTTTTTATTTCTGCCCATGGTTGTGTACTCCTGAATAATATTGATACAACCATTATACTATACGTCAATTATACACACAAGCATTTTAAGGACAGACTACTAGCAGGGGCTGGTGGGCTTTCAGGTAATTGATGCCCTTTAAGTCCGGCGTCACAATACGGAGTACCAGGTCGCCGGATTCAATGGCGGCAGGCGTGAATACGTTGGTCATGGCGGAGCCGCAGTCCAGGATGACGTAATCCACCAGTTTCTTTGCCGAGGATATGAGCTGCAGGACCATCTGGTAGTTCGTTTCCGGATAGCTTAACGGGTTCTCCCCGGCGCAGTATCCCATAAGGCCGATATAGGGGTAATTCTTCAGAACCGTCACATGGCTGGCCACCTGGGATGTGTCGATCTCCACGCTGGTCAGGACCTGGCCGATGGAGACGGCTGTGGTGGTGATCTGCTCCGGGAGCCATACCGGGAGCATGGGGATGCCGGGCTCCCCGCTGATGATGATGGCCTTTCGTTTGTCACGGGTCAGCGCCTTGGCAAGGATGCAGCAGAACATGGATTTGCCGCTGCCGGGGCTGCCCCAGACTGTGATTGTTTTGGACATGGATACCATTCCTCCTTTCTGCCTGCGGTCAGGTCTTGTTTTCTTCCTTGTCTCCTTCTTTATCAGGGGAGTTTTCCCCACTGGTTCCGGTTTCTTTTCCCGATTCTTTTTCTTCCCCAGAGGCAGGTTCTTCCCCAGTTTCTCCCGCAGCGTCCGTTTCCGGATCTTCTGCTTCCCCGTCCCCGGCCATTTCCTCTGTTTCTTCATCGGAAGGCTCCGGGAAGTAGATCTCCTGCAGGATCACATCCTGCTCTGCCAGGAGTTCCTCCGCCAGCTTTTCATTGTTACGGGAGATCAGGGCTACATGGGCCACCCCGTCATTTTCCAGGGAGGTGATGACCCGTGCCTGTTCCGGGCTGGCAAGTACCGTGATGGTGGCGGACTGCTGTTTTTCTTCATCCTCCACCGGCTCCTTTGTGTTGTCCACGTTGACGCCCTTGGCATCCGTGACGGAAAGAACCCGGACGAAACGCAGTTCCGGGACTTCCTCCGCCGCGTCCAGGAAATGGTATACCCGGATGATGTCATTCGGCTGCAGCTTGTCGGACAGGCCGGAAGCCAGCGTTTTCACAGTCAGGGAGATGGCCACCTTCCCGGAGGGGATGCTGTTTAAGGCCACGTCCGAGGATACCGGGACGGCGCTGGTCTTGGAGGCCAGGATATAATCCCCCTGGGATAAGTCTGCCGTGGCATAGAGTCCTTTCACATCCTCAAGGGAGTGGGCGATATTGGGGGGAAGGTTGTAGCTCCCCACCTCCACGGTCTCCGTATTGTCTGCCGAGAGCTGTTCCCCTTTCAGCACGGGTTTTGTGACCCGGACAATCTCTGCCTTGCCGTTGGTCTGCTTCGCAATGGTGGGCAGGGCGACAAAGGCGATAACGGCTGCCAGCAGGATGCTGAGCAGGCCGAAAATAAAGCGGTTATTCAGTTCCAGTAATGCTCGCTGACGCCGGCGCCTCTGGAGACAACGGTGATGTTCACCAGGTTGAAGTTCCAGAAGCCGCCCAGCTTTGCCCTGCCTGTGATGGTGATGTAGAAGGGGGTCCCAAGCTGGATGGCCCGGCTCATGCCGGACGGGGTGGGCGACTTGTAGGAGGCGTCAATGGAGTAGGAAATGTTTTCCGCCCCTTCAATCTGGGAGCAGAGGAAGTTAAAAAGCTGCTCTGTCTCTCCATTGACGCCCCCGGAAAGCTGGATCTGCTTCACCATCTGGTCTGCACAGTGGTCCAGTTCCTGTTTGGTGGAGATGATGCTGAACAGGTCCAGGATGAATGCCAGCAGGATCACCGCTATGAAGATGAACACCACCGTACTGAAATAGTTGACATCACCATTCTCACTTTTCAGTATGGCCGCCGGGTTCCTGCCGGGCCTGCCCTTCTGGGGAGACGCCCTGCCGGCTGCTTTGGAAATAGTTTGGGACAAAGTAAAACCACCGCCTTTCTGACGAAAACAGCCGTCTCCCGGAATGGAAAACGGCTGCTTTACATATTTTTGACTGTACCAAGTATAGCATGGATGCCTTTACGGGGAAAGAGCAGAACCGTGCCAATGTTGTGCCGATGGTGTGCCAATTTTTATATTCGATTTTTACAATGAAAGGAAAGCTTGATAGAGTATCCATATCAGCGATATAATAAACAAAGAGGATATAATCCTGTTTTTAACAGTTAGACAAATAATAAACCGTTGCAGACGCAGTATTTATGCGGAATACAGCGGTTGCTGTCAATGACGGGCTGCGATATATTCTAATCAGTTCAAACAACAAATTTGCATTGGACGAGGTAAAAGTATGGAAAATCCATGGAAAGAAATTTCATTAGCTGATTATGAAAATCATATGAAACTTGATTCGGTTATGCAGTTGCAGATTATGAATGAAATGATGAAAGGTCAATTTTATACATATGCCGTATCAAGTATAATGATACTTGGTATTGCGGGTGGTAACGGTCTTGAACATATCCAAGAAGACAGGTTTGATTGCTTTCAGAAGGTTATCGTACAGACAAGCCCAAAGTATGTTTCATGTATTATTCAAATCAATATGGAAGATAGCTGGGTATCAGATTCCCCCTATCTTCATGTGTTTGACGGACTGGAACAGGTGCATCATCAAATGGAAGAACA
>CAJTOW010000213.1 GCA_910577655.1 uncultured Lachnospiraceae bacterium
GCTATGTAACCTGAATTTGGCCCAAATATACCGCGAAGTGGGGCGTGCAGATGCCGGCCGCAGACTCCGCTGCGCCGCCCCCTGGCAGACACACAGCTGACGCGGATACCAGACCCCGGATCTTTTGGCCTTTCTTCCGGACTTATGGCAGATTTCTGCTAAATAAGCTTCCACCGTAAAAGGATCATCCCCGCCAGGTACACCACATACACTCCATATGCCATCCGGTCTCTGGCCACATAATGGAGGGGCTTCATCTTGGTGCGGCCCTCGCCGCCGTGATAACAGCGGGCCTCCATGGCCATAGCCAGGTCTGTGGCCCGACGGAAGGCGGAGATAAACAGCGGCACCAGCAGAGGCACCATGCTCTTGGCCTTCTGGATCAGGTTGCCGGTCTCGAAATCAGCGCCACGGGCCATCTGGGCCTTCATGATCTTGTCTGTCTCTTCCACCAGAATGGGGATGAAACGCAGTGCAATGGACATCATCATGGATATCTCATGTACGGGTACCCGGATCTTATTAAGAAAGCCAAGCCCCCGCTCCAGCCCGTCTGTCAGCTGATTGGGCGTGGTGGTCAGGGTCATGATGGTGGAGCCGATGATCAGGTAGATCAGCCGCAGCGCCATAAAACCAGCCAGCCGCAGGCCCTCCCAGGTGATCTTCAAAAATCCCACCGCAAACAGCACACGTCCCGGCGTCAGGAAGAGATTGAAGCTGACACTGATCAAAAGGAGGAAAAGCACTGCGCGCAGACCACGGACCATAAAGGAAAAGGGTACCCCGGAAAGCCGCACAGCCAGCACCAGAAATGCCGTCGCAAGCAGGTAAGCCGGTACACTGTCCGCGATAAACAGGGAGATGATAAAGACCATGGTTCCGGACAGCTTGGTCCTTGGATCCATGCGGTGAAGCACCGAGTCCACCGGGTAATATTGTCCTAATGTAATATCTCGTATCATGACTGTCCTCCACCCTTCTGAAGCATTTCCAGGATCGCCGTTTTAGCTTCCTCCACGGTCGTGATATCATCCGGCACCATAACCCCGTGCTCCCGCAGCTGGTGGACGATATATGTGATCTGTGGAGCCGCCAGCCCAACCTGCTCCAGCTCCTTATAATGGCGGAATACCTCCCTGGGCGGCGCGTCAAACAGCTTCTCCCCGTGGTTCATCACCAGGATCCGGTCTGCGTACCGGGCAATGTCCTCCATACTGTGGGAGACCAGAATGATGGTCATATGCTTCTCCTTGTGAAGGGCAGCCAGCTCGTCCAGAATCTCGTCCCGCCCTCTGGGATCCAGACCGGCGGTGGGCTCGTCCAGAATCAGCACCTCCGGACGCATCGCCAGCACACCGGCAATGGCTACCCGACGCTTCTGTCCGCCGGACAGCTCAAAAGGCGACTGCTCCCAGAACCGTTTTGGCAGTCCTACCAGACCCAGGGCTTCTCTGGCGCGCTCTTTGATCTCCTCCGGATCCAGACCCTGGTTTTTGGGCCCGAAACAGACATCGGAAAAAACGTCGATCTCAAAAAGCTGGTGCTCCGGATACTGGAATACCAGCCCTACCCGGCTGCGCAGGGCCTTCATATCATAGCCTTCCTGGTAGATGTTCTCCCCATTGTAATAGATCGCTCCGCTGGTAGCCTTCAAAAGGCCGTTGAGATGCTGGATCAGCGTGGATTTGCCTGATCCAGTGTGTCCGATCAGCCCGATGAACTCTCCGTCCTGGATCTGGAAGCTCACATCCTTTAAAGCATACTGCTCAAACGCGGTACCCTGGCCATATAAAAAGTTAATATGTTCTGCTTTGATTGACATGTTGATCCTCCTGCTGCGTCCTGGCCCCCAAGGGGTCCAGGCGCTGGTTGTGGAAATGAATGGCTGCTCCTAAGGTCACTCCAACACAGTAACCGTCTCCGGGAACTGCTTCTGCATCAGCGGCAGCAGATGCTGCATCAGCTCCTCCATGGTCAGGATCCCGTCAGGGAGAGAGACCCCTCCCTTCTTCAGCTCATAGGCAAGCTCCGTCACCTGGGGAACATCCAGGCGGCAGGCTTTCAGCTTCTCCACCTGGGAGAAGATCTCCCGGGGTGTGCCGTCCATAACCACCTTCCCGTCATCCATGACGATCACGCGCCCCGCCTCAATGACCTCTTCCATATAGTGGGTAATCAGAAGCACCGTGATCTTCTCCCTGCGGTTCAGCTCGTGGAGGGTGCGGATCACCTCTTTCCTTCCGTTGGGATCCAGCATGGCGGTAGGCTCATCCAGAACAACGCACTGGGGACGCATGGCCATGACGCCTGCGATAGCCACCCGCTGCTTCTGTCCGCCGGACAGCTTGTTGGGGGATTTCATCCTGTATGCGGTCATGCCCACAGCCTCCAGGCTCTCGTCCACACGGCGCCAGATCTCATCCGTGGGCACGCCCAGATTCTCCGGGCCGAAGCCTACGTCCTCTTCGACGACATTTCCTATGATCTGGTTGTCGGGATTCTGGAACACCATCCCGGCTGTCTTGCGTATATCCCAGATATGGCTTTCATCCGTGGTCTTCATCCCCGAGATCCAGACCGTGCCCTCCGTGGGAAGCAGAATCCCGTTGATCTGCTTGGCAAAGGTGGATTTGCCCGAACCATTGTGGCCCAGGATGGCCACAAAGTCACCTGCCTGGATATCCAGATCCAGGCCGTCGATGGCCCTGTTGACCTCCTCCACGTGCTGTTCCTCATCCCGCCGGATGTAATCATAGATTAATTTGGAAGCTTTTATGATTCCCATATCCATGTTCCTCTTTCTTCTGGCAATTTGCGTAATCTGCGTAACATTTTACGCGATAATGAAGATGCCGTCAAGTAGGAATGAGAATCCTGTCTGGAGAGTTGTAACAGTTCAAGGGGTATCTGAACTGTTACTTTCACTTTTCAGGCCCCAGTGTCCTATAAAGCAAAAAACGCGCCTGTGACGCGTTTTTTGTATCTGCTTTCAATATTTCTTATTTAATGTAAGTGTTCATTAGTGCATCTGTATCTGTACTGTCAAAATCTCCGGCAAAGACCACCATGTTGATCTCTGTTCCATGGAGGCGCAGGTAAGCTGTCAACGTGCCTGGGATGCCGAACTGGCCCGACAGGTCATGATAATGATAACGGGTCCAGGCGCCGGTATTCAGGGCAACATCTTCTCTTGAGGTGTAGGCTCCCAGGGTCATAGTCATGGCATAGTCCAGAACCGGGGATTTCATACCTGCAAATTCCGTCTGGTCAAAGATTGCCAGCTCGTCTGCTGAGCGGCTGATTACGGTGATCGCTTTGGTGCCTTCCGGATTCCCGTACAGATAGGAATTTTCATCCTGGGATGCCTGCCAGAAGCCATCGGGTGTTACGACCTTCAGGGAACCGGCCTGCACCGGCCTGCTTGCACCGGCTTCCACCACCTGGGACAGGCCCTGGGCGTTCCTTAACTGGACAATGCCTGCCACAGTCCAGGCGCCGTCTGCATTTACCGTATATCCGTCGGGGGTAGTCGTATTCTGGAGGCAGTAGCCCTCTGGTGTAAAATAGTAGCATTTTCCGTCAATCCATTTCCAGCCGGAGTGCTCCCAGCCGGAGTCACCGTTGTCGTACCACCAGCCCTTTTCATCCTGCTTCCATTCTCCTGCAAGGGACGGGAAACCGCAGGCCAGAGTGACAGCGGCAGCTACAATCAGTACCAGTGATCTTTTCATCGGAATCTCCTTTCTGTTTCCGGGAAAATTAGCGGTCCGGAGGAAGCCGGACTGCTTCCAGCACATCATAACATGTTTTTGAAGGTTGTTCAAGTGGGCGGCGCCAATCCACGAATCTGCCTTGCATATTCCGTTACTATTCACGGGGGGCATCTTCTTGTCCGGCTCCGCCGGACAAGAAGCATCG
>CAJTOW010000214.1 GCA_910577655.1 uncultured Lachnospiraceae bacterium
CTCCCACAAAGCGGAACGCACAGCTACCAGAAAGCAATTTTCAGACACGCTCTAGCTTTCACATCCCTCTTCCCTTTTCATCGCATTCTCCAGCCACTCAATATAGGAACTCTCCCGCAGGATCGCTCCCTCCAGCACAAGGAAATCCCCATATTCCTTTGTCCCCAGGGCCGGGACATGGTTTTGGTGGTTATGCTCCATGATATCCAGAAGATACTGTCGTTTATCCATATGCTTTTTGATCTGGTTTTTGAGGTGGGTCTTCATCTCCTCCCGGCTCATGAAATCAGAGAAATACATCCGCAGCCGGAATACATCCTTAGGAGTAGGGCCCAAAGGATCCTCCTGGAGAAGCCACTCCTTCAGTTCCTGGCGGCCTGCTTCGGTGATGGTATACAGCTTCTTCTCCATCTTTTCCCCCTGTATGACCACCTGGCAGGTGAGCAGTCCCTCATCCGCCAGCCGCCCAAGCTCCGGGTAGACCTGGCTGTGTTTGGCATACCAGAAGTTGGCCAGGTGATTGTTGTTGAATTCGCCAGTGATATCATAGCCAGTCATGGGCATCCGGTTGACTAGACCAAGAATCGCGTATTTTAGTGTTCTCATTGGGGCGCCCTCCTTTCAGGGTCAGCCTGCAGGGCGGAGTAAAGAGGCGATGCGGTGGCATCGAGGACTTACGGCAACACGGCAGATGCCGCATAACCGTTCAGAATCCGCCATGGACAGAATAAAGTGACATATCCAACATGTCTAAAGTGTAATATTGATTTTATCATAAAAACATTTATAAAACAACCGGCAGTTCACCTCTTGTGAAAAATCCACAAAATTTCATCATGCAAATCATTTAAATCGCTGAAAATGAAAAAACAAACATGTCAATATTTACATGTATATATAGATGTGCTATAATACAGATGTAGGCGTTAAAAAAATAACAAGGCAGCGCTGCGGGCATCCGGCCTATGGCTACAGGCGATTGTAATGGGCATATACCGCAACCGCCCAGGGGGATATCTGAGGGATTGCCCAGGATATGAACAGCACCAGAGATGTAACCGTTCAGGGGATGTCTGACGGTCATACCCGGAGGAACAGGATGAGACTTCTGATGAAAACCATCGGCCAGTGTCTGGCCAGGAGAGCCAGTGAGACTCCCCGGAATACGGCAATTGAATACCGGGACCAAAGCTATACCTGGGAGGAGATCCACCGGCTGTCAGATTACCTTGCTATCCGTATGATGACCATGGGGATCGAGAAGGGCGACCACGTAGGGCTCTGGAGTGTGAACACGCCCAACTGGATCATCACTTTTCTTGCCCTGGAGAAGACCGGAGCGGTTCCGGTGCTGATTGATACCTGCTGTCGGGAACAGGAGCTGCGCTATGTGATCCCTTGTGCAGACATCCGGTTCATGTATTATGGTGACGGCTGCGGATCCGTGATGTATGAGTCCATGGCAGACCAGCTCAGGAAACAGGACTGGTGCCAGGTGGAACGCTGGGTTCCCATGGGCCGGGACAGCATGGGAAGATGGATGTCTGATGCCAGCTTTGTCTCCTCGGAGAAGAGCCAGGTGGGACATAAGCGGCTGAACCGGAGGAAGAACCAGGTGAAGCCCCAGGACACGGCAGCGATTTTTTTCACCTCCGGCACTACCGGCAGAGCGAAAGGCGTGATGCTAAGCCATTACAATCTGGTCAATAGCGCCCTGGGCATTCTGGAATTTATGCAATGGACAGGCACGGACAAGATTCTTCTGGCAGTTCCGCTGTATCATTGCTTTGGAATTACATCAGGGTTGTTGACTAGTATCCATGTAGGGTGTACAATACATCTAATGAAGTATTTCAAAGCCGGCAATGTTTTGGAGCATATTGACAAATACCACTGCACAGTATTCAACGGCACGCCCGCCATGTTCCAGGCTGTGGTTGGCAGCCCAGACCTTTGGAAGTATTCTCAGGACAGTCTGGGATCTGGTATTCTGACAGGTTCCTTTGTGACAGAAGAGGAGTATCAGGAGATTCAGGCGGTTTTTCCCCACATGGATATTCTCCCGTCCTATGGCCAGACAGAGACTTCCCATTGTGTCACTTTGATGGGCAGGAAGGACCCGGTGGAGAAACGCGGCTCCAGCGTGGGACGGCCGGTCAGTCATGAGGAGATACGGATTGTGGAGCCGGAGACCGGCAGGATCCTGGACACCGGAAAGACCGGAGAGATCCAGGTTCGCGGTTACAATGTTATGCAGGGCTATTCCAGCCAGCCGGAGGCCGCGGCGGCCATGTTGCAGGAAGACGGATGGCTGTGTACAGGGGATCTGGGGTATCTGGATCCGGAAAGATATTTACATATGGTAAGGTATTGATATCTGTGCTGTAAGAACAGGTTATCGATAGAACAGAGCGTGTTTGAAGATGATCACAAAGAGAAGGACGGGTACGGCCTTCGGTTTTATGGGAATGGTCATAGGGTTCAGGCAGGCTCTGGCACACGTAAACATTACGGAGAAGCAACTTTCCGTATAATTTAAAGGAGGTTAAACAATGATTCTTTCTGCTAAGTATGAGTTAATGAGAAAGAACTTCCGCAACTTTGCGGAAACCGAATTCACAACCGAGATCCAGGAAGAGCTGGATCAGAAGGGTGGATTCAACTGGGACATCTGGAATAAGATGGCGAAGTACGGCTTCACTGGATGTAAGCTTCCGGTAGAGTACGGCGGACAGGGCGGAGACAGTCTGGCTTATGTGCTGATGAACGAGGAGTTCTCACGGGTATGCCCGGTGCTTGCGATCTACGCCAACACTCCCAACTCCCTGGGCGGCGGCCCTCTGCTTGCCTGCGGCACCAAGGAGCAGCTGGAGAAGTACATCACCCCGGTGGCAAAGGGCGAGAAGCAGATCGTATTCGCGCTGACTGAGCCGGGTGCAGGCTCTGATGCAGGAAGCATGACCACTCGTGCCGTGGCAGACGGTGATTACTATGTGCTCAACGGACGGAAATGCTTTATTTCCGGAGCGCCCATCGCAGACTACGCTGTGGTCTATGCCAGAACCAATCCTAACCTCAAGGGTGCCAGAGGCATTTCCATGTTCATCGTGGACATGAAGCTGCCAGGTGTTTCCTGCGGAAAGCCGGAGCCGAAGATGGGTATTTCCGGTTATCCCACCAGTGATATTGTATTTGAGAATGTACGTGTACATAAGAGCGACCTCCTTGGACCGCTGGATAAAGGCTATGCAGTGGCTATGAAGACCCTGGACGGCGGGCGTCTGGGCGTAGCTGCCCAGTCCCTTGGTCTTGCCCAGGGCTGCCTGGAAGAGGCGATCAGGTACTCCAAAGAGAGAAAGCAGTTCGGCAAACCGATTTCTTACAATCAGGGCATCAGCTTCATGCTGGCTGATATGGCTACCGAGATCGAAGCGGCACGCTGCCTGATCTACAACACCGCTATGGCTAAGGATGCAGGCGACAAGAATGCCTCCATGATGTGCTCCATGGCGAAATACTATGCTTCTGAGATGGCAAACCGCGTAGCGGGCAAGGCGATCCAGATTCATGGCGGATACGGCTTCATCAAGGATTATAAGGTTGAGCGTCTGTACCGTGATGCAAGAGTCATGACTCTGTATGAGGGAACCAGTCAGGTACAGCAGATCGTAATTTCCAGAAATCTGTTAAAGTAGGAAGGGGCGCCAAAGGCATGTCATGATGCCAGCAAAGACATATTCTGAAATACAGATATGGCCTGGGGCATGTCATGATGTGCAAAGAGTGCGGACTAAAAGGAGGAAATTAGAATGAGAATTTATGTATGTGTAAAACAGGTTCCGGATACGTCTGGAAAAGTCGCTGTGAAAGAGGATGGTACCCTGGACCGTGCATCCATGGAGACCA
>CAJTOW010000215.1 GCA_910577655.1 uncultured Lachnospiraceae bacterium
CTCTTTCATTCATGGTGGTATCTGCAAGGCCGATATGGGGGTTTACTTTGAAAGTTCAGCGCCGCAGGCGATTTGAAATCAGGGATGCCAAACGGGCCCACCAATCCTTTCACTCATTGGCGGCACGTCCCCTGTACTATATTAATTCTCTGTACCTGGCAAAGGCGTTGGGCAGTGCATAGACGGTTTCCAGCTTCTTTTTATCTACCACAATATATTCTGGTGGAAATGCTCCCGCCACCTGAATCCGGTAACCGGTCATATGCCACTCTACATGGGAAAAGATGTGCTTTGCTTCCGGCAGCTTTTCCACCTTGCCGACCATCTCCTGTTCCAGATGAAAGGATGCGGCAAGGTCTGCTTCCTCCAGGGTTCCCTCCACATTGGGCAGCTCATAGAGAGAGGCCAGAAGGCCTTTGCTGCTGCGTCTGCGGATCGCGATCTGGCTTCCCTGCTCCAGGATACAGACAGTGCGCGCCTCCACCCGGCGCTTCTTTGCCGGAGTCTTAACCGGTATCTGACCCGTAAGCCCCTGTCTTCTGGCCAGACACAGGGATTCCAGGGGACATTCCCCGCACTTTGGCGGACCGACCGGTACACAGACTACCGCCCCGATCTCGATGAGCCCCTGGTTGAACTGGCTGGCCCGGTCAGCGGGCATGATCTTTTTGAGAAGCTCCTCCATCCACCGCCTGGTGGACTGCTTCAGAATATCCTCCTTACTTGCCAGCACTCTGGAAATTACCCGCAGCACATTCCCGTCCACAGCAGGCACCGGATGACCGAAAGCAATGGACGCGATGGCTCCAGCCGTATAGCTGCCGATCCCCGGAAGCTCCAGCAGCTGACTGTAGTGTTCCGGCATGGCGCCCCCATATCGTTCCAGAAGGATCCCGGCTGTCTTCTTTAAGTTCCGTGCCCGGTTATAGTAGCCAAGCCCTTCCCACAGCTTCATAAGCCGGTCGTCCTCCACCCTGGCCAGAGATGCCACATCCGGCAGCTCCCGGATAAACCGCTCAAAATACGGCTTTACCGCTTCCACCCGCGTCTGCTGCAGCATGATCTCCGAGATCCATACCTTGTAGGGTCTGGCATCCTCCCGCCAGGGAAGGATGCGGGCATGGGACTCATACCAGGCAAGAAGTGGACGGTTCATGGCCCGCAGACGCCGCTCCGGTTCCAGGCAGGTCCCCGGCTCCTCCAGAATCTTCAGACGGTCATACATCTGTCCGGCTGGAGTCCGGGAGTTTTCCGTGCTCCCTTCTCCGGACGTTTTCACAGATGCCCTTTTATACATATCCGTAGACTCCCCGGACAGACACCTCTCCGGACATGACCTCCCGGATCCTTCCGTCCTCCGTCTCTACCAGCAGCTTTCCCCAGGGGTCAATCCCCCGGGCAATGCCGATATACTCATCCCCCGGCGTAAGAACCTTTACTGCTTTTCCGGTATTTACCAGTTCCCGGTTATATTCTTCCCTTAAATTCTGCAAATCAAGCGTTTTCTGAAAAATATTGTAATAATTTTCCCAGGCGTCCATAACTGCGGCCGCAAGAGGGGCCCTTCCCACAGTCTCTTTCTGGCACAAATATATGGAAGTGGCCTTATCCCGGAGTTCTTCCGGGAATTCCCGGACACCCACATTGATCCCGATCCCCACCACCACATAGCGGATATAATCCGACTCGGTGCTCATCTCTGTCAGGATGCCGCAGATCTTTTTCCCATCCACCACCAGATCATTGGGCCATTTAATCTTACAGTCCAGTCCTGTCATCTGGCTGATTCCCCGCTGAACGGCCATGGCCGCTATAAGTGTCAGCATGGAAGCTGCCTCTGTAGGAAAGGAAGGACGCAAAAGCAGGCTCATCCACACCCCATCCTCGCCGGATGTGGTCCAGCCCCGCCCTCTTCTTCCCTTCCCGGCTGTCTGCTGCACCGCAACCACCAGGGTTCCGTCCGGCGCACCCTCTTCCGCCAGCCTCCGCGCCTGGTTGTTGGTGGAATCCGTCTCCTCATAGAAGGCCAGATTCTGCGCGGTGACTTTGGTATGGAGCAGGCTTTGGATCCCGGCTTTTGTGTAGATGTCACCGCCATTTTCCTGATACAGATATCCCCGGTTTCTCACCGCCTCGATGGCATGGCCCTCATCCTGCAGCTGCCGGACTGCCTTCCATACTGCTGTCCTGGACACTCCAAATTCCTCACACAAAGCTTGGCCGGACACATAGGTTCCGGCCATTTTTAATTTTTTCAGGATTTCTGTTTTCAAATCTTTTTGTCTACCTCCGTAACAGCCCAGGCATGATCCGGGCCGTCATCTTTTGCAGCCTTTCAGGTAACCCGGGCCAGATGAACGGCCCCGGTCCGGTCTATCTCCAGATACTGATGGCGCTGATGATCCCGATCACCAGCAGGAAGCCGCCGGCTATACACTGGACAACTCCTGCCGCAATCGCTTTCTTGCTGCGTCCCCCTGACAAGAGACGGTATCTCCCGTTGAGTCCGTTGAGCAGGGCAGCCAGACAGAAGATCACCGGGAACAGGATCTGGTTCTTCTCCGGATTCAAAAAGGCAAGGGCCGCACAGATGATCACCAGAATCCCGATGATAATATGCATCAGATCCAGGATCAGTGCCGCATTGCGCGCATTTCTCTTCTTTTCCTGAATTGCCATACAATCACTGTTCTCCCAGAGTTGCTGTCATCACTGCTTTGATGGTGTGCATACGGTTCTCCGCCTGGTCAAAGACCTTGGAACAGGCCGACTCAAAGACCTGGTCTGTGACCTCCATATCCGTGATCCCAAAACGTTCCCCCATCTCCTTGCCGATGGTTGTCTTCAGATCATGGAATGCCGGGAGACAATGAAGGAAGATGGCATGTTCCCCGGCATTTTCCATGACCTGGGCAGTCACCTTGTAGGGCGTCAGCTCCCGGATCCTCTCTTCCCAGACAGCATCCGGCTCACCCATGGATACCCAGACATCCGTGTAGACCACGTCTGCCCCCCGGGTTCCTTCCTGCACATCTTCGGTCAGGGTGATAGTAGCTCCGGACTCTTTGGCATACTCCCGGCACTGGGCCACCAGCTCCGGGCTGGGGAAATATTTCTCCGGCGCGCAGGCCACAAAATTCATCCCCATCTTTGAGCAGGCTACCATCAGGGAATTGCCCATATTGTAGCGGGCATCGCCCATATATACAAGCTTCACGCCTTTCAGATGCCCAAGCTGCTCCCGGATCGTCAAAAGATCTGCCAGCATCTGGGTGGGGTGATATTCGTTGGTCAGACCATTCCACACCGGAACTCCAGCATACTTTGCAAGCTCCTCCACGATCTCCTGGCCATAACCCCGGTACTCGATCCCGTCATAGATCCGTCCCAGAACACGGGCTGTGTCAGCAATGCTCTCCTTCTTACCGATCTGGGAACCCGAAGGATCCAGATAGGTGGTTCCCATACCCATATCGTGGGCTGCCACTTCAAAGGAACAGCGGGTGCGGGTGCTGGTCTTCTCGAAGATCAGCGCCACATTCTTCCCGTGGTAATGATCCACCGGGATCCCTTCCTTTTTTTTCCGTTTCAGTTCTCCCGAAAGATCCAGAAGGTATGTGATCTCCTCCGGCGTAAAATCCTTCAGCGTCAGAAAATGTCTGCCTTTTAAATCCATCTTCGTTTCCCTCCGTTTTCTATCCTATACACTGTGCCTGTCACCGGCACATTTTTGCAGCCTGAATAAGCCTCAACTACGGTGATCCCTTCATCTGGTCCCGGACTGGAATCAGTAACAGTTCAGACAGGTCTGCGCACTCGCTGCGCTGACCGTACGAAAATGTAGTAGTCGGAGGGCATCTGCCCCATCGCGCAGCGATTTTCATGGGCAGA
>CAJTOW010000216.1 GCA_910577655.1 uncultured Lachnospiraceae bacterium
CGAAGGCGTCCCTTGTGGAGATGCCGGGAATGAATTTTCAAACACGCTCTAAGCTTGTCAAAAGTTCTTAGAGGTGATACAATGATGTGGAAATTCTGTCCGGCACGATAATCATCAAAAACAATTCCAGCCTGTATGCGCTTTGTTTCGCGATTTGATACCGGGATGAAGAAAGAGGGAGTATATAGTATTATGAAAAAACGAATTTATATGATGACATTAATACTAATGGCCGGACTTTGTACTGGCTGCGGCAAAGAGGGAACAGAAAGTAATTACCTGAGCACGGAAAGCAAAGCTTCCCAGGTTGAAGAACTATCCATCTCTGCAGGCGGGGAAAACAATGATATTGAATTGAATGACAAACTGGAAATAGACTTTACCTATGACTATTCTGAGGATATTAAGGCGGATATTGACTATGTGGTATCAGGTTCAGCATCCCTGCAAAAGGAACTGGAGAATATTGAGAAGATTATCCAAAAGTACACTCCGTTAGCAGAGGCAGCCCAGACCCAGGGGGAAATGAATGTATCATCCAGATGGTTTTTCGTAATATGGGATACGGAATTAAATAACCTCTGGAGCAGATTTAGTGATTCTGCAGATCAGCAGACAAAGGAGAAGGTCCTTGCAGAACAAAGGAACTGGATAGCCATGAAGGAAGAAGTGACATTACTGAACATTGGGTCCAGCGAAGAAAACGGCAGCATGTATCCTCTTCTTGTGAATTCCTTCCTGGAGGATATTACCAGGAACAGAGCTTATGTTCTTGCAAATGAATTGGCTAAGATAAAGAGTGAATCCTTTGTTATGCCGGAAATATCAGAAAAATACGGTTTGTTTGTAGATAATCAGGAAACCGGCAGCGTATACAGCTCTCTGATCACCCGGCTGGGCTGGGAAGAAGAGGATGAAGCAATTATCTCCATCTACAGACAAGGGGAAACACAAGGAACCTTTGTGGACAATGGAAACGGAGAACTGGCTTTTACATCAGATGACGGAAGTGTAAAAGGAATCATCAAAATTAACGGATGGGATGGCGCAAGTTTCAAAGTTACGGAGACATCAGGAGAGTCTGTTTTCTTTGTAGGAGAAGAAGTTGAATTTCCTATTGCATTTTGACAGATATGTAAACGTGTGAAACAATAAGTGACGGTTCAGGCGGGCCATCTTCCTGCTTTCTCATCTGATTTGCCGCCCGTCTGAACTGTTACAATTATTAAGAGCGGGGTGCGGTATGCAGATATCCAGCAGATTCACGATTGCTGTTCATGTCCTCATATGTATTGAGACATTTAAAAACGATTATAAAGTCACAAGTGAATTCCTTGCGTCCAGTGTCAATGTCAATCCTGTTGTCATAAGACGCCTGCTGCAGCAGTTGAAAAAAGCAGGACTGATCACTGTGAAGAGGGGAAGCGGAGGGGCGGATACCGGAAAACCTCTGGATGAGATTACATTACTGGACGTATATAATGCGGTGGAATGCGTGGAAGAGGGGAATCTTTTCCATTTCCATGAAAATCCTAATCAGCGCTGCCCTGTCGGGAAAAATATCCATGCACTTCTGGATGTGAGACTTGAAGAAATCCAGAAAGCAATGGAAAGGGAAATGAGGTCGGTATCAATAAAGGATATTATGGAGGATGCAGAAAAGCTGATGTAAAAGAAAGGAAATACCCCGCAGCGTAGAGCGTGTCTGGTCAAGGGCTGCGGGGTATTTTTTTAAAACGAGTTGTAACACTTGACATTTCAACGAAACCGTGGTAAGATTGTTGCAATAATAAAAGTTACAACAAATATGCGGAGGTAAAAAATGGCAAATTACAGCAAGGTAAGTGTGGCACAGGATGCAAGGACAGAACTTCATGACAAGCTTTCTCTGACAGGAGCAGAAGTAAGTATCAACAACCTGCCGGCAGGAGCCGGCGTACCCTTTATCCATTTCCATAAGAACAATGAAGAAATTTATGTTGTACTTGCGGGAAAAGGAAACGCGGTTATTGATGGAGAAGGGGTGGAGCTTACAGCCGGTGACTGGATTCGTATCTCTCCGGCCGGGAAGAGACAGTTTTTTGCGGCGGAGGACTCTCCAATCAGCTTCGCCTGTATCCAGGTGAAAGAGAATTCTCTCGAAGGTTATACCATGGATGATGCGGTAGTTCAGAATTAAGGGAGCTGCCGGGAACAACCTCTGTCCTAAACAGATTGTGGCGATATCCGGCGGATCACCGGAGAGGCCGCGGGCAGGGAGCTATTTCCCGGCAGCCTCTTTTATATTTCATACCTCATGGGCAGATGCCGTAACAGTTCAAGGGGTATCTGAACTGTTACTATTTTTCATAAAGTTCGGCGTATAATAGTTATAACACATTGACCTTTCTATTTTGAATTGCTATAATAAAACTACGGAAAAAAGCAATATTTTACAATATTCCGAAGCAAGGAGAAGAGGATGGAGACAATTAAGCGGGATTTATATTTGAATCGGCTGATTGAACGTAGAGAAAATGGTTCGATTAAAGTGATTACTGGTATTAGGAGATGTGGTAAGTCATATCTGCTGTTTAAGTTATATTATCAGTATCTTTTGGGTTCTGGTGTAGAGGAATCCAGAATTATCAGAATTCCGCTGGATGATGATGATTATGGAGACCTGCATGACAGCAGGAAACTGAGCAGCTATATCAAAGAGCGTATAAGCGATGATGGCATATGGTATGTCTTTTTGGACGAAGTCCAGATGTGCAGGGGATTTGAGTCAGTACTCAATGGCCTGAACAGAAGGGAGAATCTGGACATCTATGTAACAGGAAGCAATTCAAAATTCCTTTCCACCGATGTACTGACGGAATTTCGGGGGCGCGGAGATGAAATCCGGGTTTTTCCGCTGTGTTTTTCGGAATATGTTTCTGCATATTCAGGAGATAAATATGATGCGTGGATGGATTATTGTACCTATGGAGGATTGCCGCTGATACTCAGCAGAAAAACAGATGAATTAAAGTCAAAATATCTGATTGATTTGTGCAGGGAATTGTATCTGAAGGATATTGAAGAGCGTCATGGGCTGCGTGGAGACAACTGTATGGCAGCATTGGTAAATATCCTTGCATCGGCGGTGGGTTCGTTGACCAATCCGACGAAACTGGCAAATACTTTTGGCAGCAATGGGATGAATGTCAGCGACAAAACCATAGCAGCTTATATCGGATATCTGTTAGATGCTTTTATTATCAGTAAAGCAGAGCGGTATGACATTAAGGGAAAGCGGTATATTGCTTCTCCTTTTAAGTATTATTTCACGGATGTGGGGCTGCGCAATGCTCAGCTTAACTTCAGACAGCAGGAAGAGAACCATATTATGGAGAACATTATCTATAATGAACTGTTGATCAGAGGATTTAATGTGGATGTTGGTGTTGTGGAGCATTCCGAACGGGATGAGAATGGAAAAGTGGTTCGCAAGAGGCTGGAGGTGGATTTTGTCTGCAACCGTGGCAATCAGAGATATTATATCCAGTCTGCCTTTGCGATTCCGGACAGCAGCAAAATGCAGCAGGAGCAGAAGTCATTGGTGCATATTGGCGATTCTTTTAAGAAAATCATCGTGGTCAAGGACAGGATTAAATTATGGCGGAATGAGGAAGGAATTGTGGTTATGGGGATTATGGATTTCCTCTTGAAACCGAATAGCCTGGAACTGTAATTTGCAAATTATGTGGTGCGCAATAAATATAACATCCCCGGAATTATCAGGTATCCTTTCTGGCGGATGACGGCACAGAATCCTAGAGTGTGTCTGAAAATTCATTCCCGGCATCTGCACGCCCCACTTTGCGGTATATTTGGCCCAAA
>CAJTOW010000217.1 GCA_910577655.1 uncultured Lachnospiraceae bacterium
AAGCGAGCTTGACGTCTGTTTTCGTCCAGTTTTCCCCGCCCCGTGAACTGTAACCTGAACTGTTACCCATCTGGAAAAAGATTGAAAAAAGTGCTTGACAACAATATATCTTTGTTGTAAAATAATTACTGTTGCAGGCAGAGATGCTTCAACAACAGTAATACGTGTGCGTAGCTCAGCTGGATAGAGCACTTGGCTACGGACCAAGGTGTCGGGAGTTCGAATCTTCTCGCGCACGTTTAGGGCCTCTGGAATTATTCCAGAGGCCTTTGCTGACATTAAGGGATTTTGCAATGTCATCAGAACCTGCAATGAATATGAAATATTTGTAACAGCTCAATGGGTGTCTGGGCTGTTACGAATATTTAAACCAGCCATTCTGCCGTTACGCGGCAGGATGGCTGGTTCTGTTCTTTCCGTATCTTGTCCGGTCTTATTCTGTGGGAGCGGCACAGCTTACCTTGTATACCTTGATGGTCTTGTCATTGCGGCTGGAGAAGTATATATAATCCCCTTTGTGACTGTATATGGGGTGGGGGTGGGCATCCTGGCCCATCCAGTCGCTTTCGTGGCGGCACAGGGGCAGCCAGTGCATCAGGCCTTTCTCCCAGTCCACATTCTGGATGGAGATGTAGGCGCCGTCCTTCTTATGGGGGTCAGGGCCATTGTCTGTGCTGTTCTCGAAGACGGCCTTGATCTCGCCGGGGAACTTGAAGTATCCGTCGCAGACCAGGTGGCCCTCATGATCCATGGTGAAGTGACCGTAGGCGTCATAGTCCTCGGGAAGGGCGATCTCCCAGTAGTCCCGGGTCTCCATATCCACCTTGCCCACAAAGGCCGGCCCCTCATGATAAGCGCCGTGATAGATAACAGCCTTTCCGTCATCCTGCCACATCTCATGGCAGACCCAGTCATGGCGGCTGCGCATATGGCCATTGTGCTCCATGCCTTCTGTGCGGACACGGGAAATCTCATCTGTCCGGTGGTCATAGAGCCAGATCCGGCGGATGCCGCAGTCAAAGCTGGACCATTCGTGGTTGTACAGGATCTGTTCATGGTCTGTCGGGTTGAACTGGACATGGGTGATCCAGCAGTGGGGAACTGTTTTCTCATAAAGCAGGCGGCCGGTGGCTGTGTCGTAGACACAGAGGTAGCTGTTTAAATGCTCCTTTTGTACCCGGTCGTCGATATCATAGACAGGCCGTTTGTCCAGGCCGCTGCCTTCGGTTTCGGGATCATAGTCCAGACACCGCCCGTCGGTCATAGGCACACACAGCCGGGTGCCGTCGGCACTGACGTGAGTGAAGGCCGTCATGCGGCCCTGGGGGACGGTGTTGAGGATCCGTTCATTTCCGTCAGAATCCGAACAGCAGATATGGTTATCCTGAATGAAATAGATCCGGTTCCGGGCGCAGTCCAGACAGACGCTGGCTTTGCCAAGGCCGTAGTCCTGGGTATTCTCAAAGTAGACATAGCTTTTAAGTGTCCCGTGGGTATTGTGGGTGAGCATAACCTCCTCTCCGGTCTCCAGGTCGTGGCAAAACACATTGGGGACACCGGTGCGGTCGCTGATCAGATAGATGAAGCGGTCGTCAGCGGACAGGGAAGAGCAGGTGAAATACAGCATCTGGGTATTGTAATCATCACTGCCGGAGACAAGCTCACGGGGATTTAAAGGTCCAAACATGCTTCGTGTCCTCCTTTACTGCACCGGCACGGGAAGTGTAGATGTCCGCGGGCCGGTGCACGTTTGTTCATGGTGATATGCCGGCGGCCGGTTTAATATCCATAAGCCAGAGCGCCGCCGTCCATGGCGTAGTCCTGACCGGTTATATAGGAGCCGTGATCACCGATGAGGAACAGTGCCAGTGCCCCCAGATCCCTGGTATCGCCGAACTGGTGAATCGGCATGCGGGAAAGGATCTTCTCCTTTCTGGCCGGATCCATAACGTCGGTGAGCATTTTGCTGGCGAACCAGCCGGGAGCGATGCTGTTGACACAGATATTGTCCTCTGCCCACTCCACGGCCAGCCCCCGGGTCATGCCGCAGACCGCTGCCTTGCTGGTGCAATAGGGCACCACCTCTGAGAAACCCAAATGGGCGCTCATGCTGGATATATTCACGATCCTTCCTTTATGGGCGCTGGCCTTCAGGTACGGATAGCAGAGGGTACTGAGCTTGAATACACTCTTGACATTGACCTCCAGGATCCGGTCAAAATCCTTATCGTCGAAGTCCTCGGCCCGCTTCTTGGCAGTGGCTCCGGCATTGTTCACAAGAAAATCCAGGGTGTCCCCGTGGTCTGCCGCGATCCGGGCGATCATTTCCTTCATGGCGGCATAGTCAGTCACATCCCCTTTCTTGTGGATCACGTTGGGATGGGAGGGGGCCATGTCCTCCTTCACGGTTCCGGTGCGGCTGATGACGTAGACAGTGGCGCCTGCCCCGGCCAGGGTTTCGGCGATGGCATAGCCGATGCCGCTGGATGCGCCGGTGACGATGCCTGCACGTCCTTTTAATTCTTCCATAATCCATTCCCTCCTGTTTGTTTGTGCTTTACGCTTCTTCGGCTTTGAGAATCCGGTGACTGTGGCAGCTGTTCTGGATCAGCTCCCAGTCAAGCTCCACGCCTACGCCGGGGCCGTCGGGGACATAGATCATGCCGTCCCGGATGGGCATGGCGCCCTTCATGGGAAGCTGGTAGTTCTCCTCCGGTACAAAGTATTCAAAATACTCACAGTTGCGGATGGCACAGCTGACATGGAGATTCACGATATCCATATAGTTCATGGTGGTGGTGTGGATCTCACAGTTCATGCCAAAGCCCTCGGCCATATGGGCGATCTTTAAGGTGCCGGTGATGCCGTCCTTCCAGCTTACATCCGCCCGGACGATATCCGCGGCCCGCTGGGCAATGGCCTGGGCTACGCCCCAGTGGGCGCCGCGGGTGGTCTCTGTGGCCGCGATGGGGATATCCAGAGTGCGGCACAGTTCCGTATATTTGTACAGCTCAAAGTCGCGGAAGGGCTCCTCCAGCCATTTGTAATTCAGCTTCTCTAACTGGCGGCCTACCCGGACGGCATCTCCCATGGTGTATTCGGCTACCGGGTCGCTCATGAGGATGTAGTCCCCGCCTACAGCATCCCGGAGCGCCTGGTGCAGCTCCAGGTCAAATTCCACCGGTCCGGCCGGATGGGCCTTGTAGGCCGGGATTCCTTTGCTCTTATAATAGAGAGCTTCATCCACATACTCCTGGATCGTGGCGTGGAAGTTGCCGCTGGCATAGGCCGGCAGACAGTTGCGGTAGGCGCCGATGTACTTATAGAGAGGAAGTCCGGCCTCCTTGGCGCAGATATCCCACAGCGCCACATCAATGGGGCCGGGCAGATAGACCGGGAAGAAGGTCAGGTGACGGTCCACATTCCACAGTTCCTGCCAGATGGCCTCCCGGTCGTGGGGGTCCCGCCCCATGATGACCGGGGCGATATTGTCATAGAGATAGTTCTCGGACACGCCGCCGCTGCGGGCAGCCAGACAAGTGGCGATGCCGTCGATCCCGGTATCGGTGCCGATGCGGATGGCGATGACATCCCAGTTCATGGCAGCGCCTCCCTGGCGCTTGGCGTCAAACAGGCATTTGTCACGGCTGACCCACCAGGTTTCAAATTCTGTGATTTTCATAAAAGCCTCCTTTTTGTGGTGTACTCCTGGAATTCTATGTAATTAAGATACAAAGATCCCTGAAAAACCTAATATAGTTACAGTTCAGATGCCCTGTGAACTGATACCGGCTCTAGAGCGTGTCTGAAAATTGCTTTCTGGCAGATGTGCGTCACAGTTTGTGGGA
>CAJTOW010000218.1 GCA_910577655.1 uncultured Lachnospiraceae bacterium
ATGGCGTGGATAGCGGGTGCTTAATTCACTGGAATTTCCGCAAGGCAGTACTAGTAGAGACAATATCCAATCAGAAGGGAAAGGAGCCCATGGATCCAGTCCATGGAACGAGAACAATGAGAAAGAATCTGGTAAGAAACCTGATGGTTCTGGCTGTAACGGGCGTGATGACCGCGGCCGGGAGTATGATGTCCTTTGCGGGGGTTGAGCATGATATGCTGGCGGATTTGTACCAGGGTACCCTGGCGTCGGAGTCCGGAACCTACACGACCCAGGCAGCTTATCCTCTGGACCAGTGCCATGAATGGAAGATGAAGGCAAAGATCAGTTATTTCCATTCCATTGATCCGGGTCCCTTTATCCTGCATCCGGAAGGAGCTGGTATGCGGGTGGAGATGACCGTCCCCAATGTAGCCCAGGTGCGTCAGCAGGAGGCCGAGTATGACGCGAAGATCCAGGAGCTGGTGGCCCAGACTGCCGGAATGACCAAGGATGCGGCGATCCGGTTCTTCCGGGATTATCTGGTGGCCAACTGTGAGTATGATTATGGCCAGACCAGCTCTCTTCCCTATGACTGTCTCATCCGCGGCAAATCTGTCTGCCAGGGATATACCTCTGTCATGTGCAATCTCTGCCATGAGGCCGGCATTGAGTGTGAATATCTTTCCGGTACAGTCACCTATGGCGGTCAGGTAATGTCCCATTCCTGGAACCGTGTGAAGCTGGATGACGGACAGTGGTATTATGTGGATGTGACGCTGGATGATACGACTGACTCTTACAATTATCTTCTGGTGTCTGAGGAGCAGATGAACCAGGATCATACACCGGACCGGTTTATTGAATATTAAAGTTACCGTTCACGGGGCAGGGAAAACCGGACAAAAACAGACCTCAAGCTCGCTTGTAAGGCTGTTTTTGTCCGGTTTTCCACATCAGGCGGGCGCCCGATGCTTCATGCGACGCAGCCGGACAAGAAGATGCGCTCCGTGAACAGTAACAATATTAAATACCCATTACATAGTTTCGGCCAAAAAGCTGCCATGGTCATATATCATGTGGAGGAAGTCCTCCACAAATCCTCTCTTCCGGACATACTCCCTGCCTGAAATATCTGCATACCTTGATAGTAACACCTCTTAATTCTGTGAAATACGCTTATGGTTATCCCTCTTACTCATCTTACACCCGGAGGCTCTGCCCGGATCGTCTGGATCGCCAGTGATGACGAGACCAGGGCGAAGCTGGCGGACCGGGGCGTGGCGGCAGACGCCGTAATCACCTTCCGGTTCCGGACACCGCTTCTGAAACTGCAGGCCTACGGAATCCGCGACTCGGTTTTCTTCCTTACCCGCAGAAATGCGGGAGAGATCTTTGTGGAGGAATTGTAATATATCAGGTAACGGTTCAGATACTTCCCCGGCTGTTATGACATACAGCCATTAAAATCTTTCAGGTCGTGCAGAGGGCCATATGCCCAGGACCACTATGATTTCCTGCGGTCAGCGCGGTATGCCAAAGGTGTCCCTTGGAAAACGTGCTGACCTGTCTCGGCTGTCGCCAGACAGAACATTTCCAGAAACCAAAAAGAATCCTGCACCACAAGTGCCTGCACCTGTGATACAAGATTCTCTGTCTGCGGTTCTTCTACTCTTCCTCGTCGTCTTCTTCTGCCATCACAGCGCCCAGTGTGGATGATACTGTACCGATCACCGACGCCACGACAAACAGAATCAGCAGGAGAATCGCCCCCATAAAGACCATAATATCCATACTGCCTATCCTCCAACTATCTTACTCTCCGTCACCGGAATTGAAAATGCTCTGGTATCCAGTATAGCACAAGGAGAAGTGGGTTGCAAGCCTGCTTTTGCCTGTGCAGGGCTTTTTCATAGGATTTGGGTTACAGTTCACGGGGCGGGGAAAACTGGACGAAAACAGACGTCAAGCTGGCCTGTAAGACTGTTTTTGTCCAGTTTTCCACATCGGGCGGACGCCCGATGCTTCTTGTCCGGCGTAGCCGGACAAGAAGATGCGCCCCGTGAACAGTAACAATTTGGGTAACAATTCAGCGGGCGGCAAATCGGATGAGAAAGTGTGCCGCAAACACGCTTTTGTATGCATAAGCGCTTTCCTGTCCGACTTCACGCTGACCGTGCTTCCATCTCCTGATTGACTGCGTCCTCACAAGAGCGCATGGCCTCGATGGTTTTGGCGAAAAGCTGGTCCAGATCCCAGCCCAGGCGTTCCGCGCCCTGGCGGATGATGTCCCGGGAGCATCCGGCAGCGAACTTCTTGTCTTTGAATTTCTTCTTAAGACTGGAGACCTCCAGATCCTTGGTGCTTTTGGACGGGCGCATCCGGATAGCGGCACCGATGAGTCCGGTCAGCTCGTCTGCGGCGAAAAGGACCTTCTCCATCTGATGCTCCGGCTCTATATTGCAGCAAATTCCGTATCCGTGGGAACAAATAGCGTGGATCATGTCCTCCCCTACACCGCCTTCCCGAAGGAGCTCTGGCGCCTTCTGGCAGTGTTCCTCCGGGTACAGCTCAAAATCAATGTCGTGAAGCAGTCCCGTGATCCCCCAGAACTCCTCGTCCTCACCAAAACCCAGTTCCCGGGCGTACCACCGCATGGTTCCCTCTACCGTCAGGGCATGAAGAATGTGAAATGGCTCCTTATTATATTTCTCCAGAAGTGCCAAGGCTTCTGGTCTTGTGATCTGGCTTGTCATGAGCATCTCCTCCTGTAAATAGTTTCTATATGTATATTGGTTGCAGCGTTTTCATGGTTCAGTATAACCAAATTGCGGGAATAATGCAAGCAGCAATCCGGCTCCCGGACCGCACGCTTTAAATCTTCCAGACGGCCCATATCAATCAGAATGGCATTGAGTCTGTTGATCAGGCTAATTCCCTTTTGCCTTCCGCAGACTGCTCTGAAACCGGTTCATGGATTCTGCATCCACAGATGCCTGCGCGATCAGGTTGATCCGGTAATCTGCAATAAATGGCAAAAGCTCTTCCTCTACATCTGCCAGCATCTCGTGAATGCTCATGGGACCATCCCAGGGTTCGGGGCCAAACAGCAGCACTAGAGTGTGTCTGAAAATTGCTGGATATTCGTCAATATGCCGAAAGTAGGCAAAAGCCATACCCTGGTTCACTCTTTTTCTGCGCTTTAGGGGCAGATAACCGGGGCTTCCAGGATATTTCCAGCGATTTCATACCAGATTTTGTGCAGAATTTAATTTTCAGAAACGCTCCAGGATAATCACCGGCAGCAGACGGTCTTCCTTGTAAAAACCGCCCAGAAATTCTCCCCTGCTGATCCGGCTCTTCTTCTGGGTAAGCTGGCCGGACAGATTTCCAGGCCCCCCGGTCCTTCCCGGAAGCTTCATCCGACTGTCCGGACAATACCTGGTGGTTCTGGTCCGGCTCAGCCGCATTTTCTGCTGAATACTTTCCTATTTAATATTCTTCAAAAAAAAGATTGAATTTTCCTAAAGAACGTGCTATAATACAACACATGCAGATGTAGTTCATTGGTAGAACATCAGCTTCCCAAGCTGAGGAGGCGGGTTCGATTCCCGTCATCTGCTTTTTTATCCTTGTTTAGCAAGGATTTTTTTATGCCCTAGAGCGTGTCTGAAAATTGCTTTCTGGCAGATGTGCGTCACAGTTTGTGGG
>CAJTOW010000219.1 GCA_910577655.1 uncultured Lachnospiraceae bacterium
AAAGTGAAGCGCACAGCTACCGGAAAGCAATTTGCAGACACACTCTAAAGCACCTGGGAGACCGGAGCCAATGGGAATCAGGAACATGAACACCGGCGGAGACGGTTTTTGGAAATATCCGCCTGGGATATAGTTATAGTAAGCATCATTAGTAGGCTCGCCTGGTGGCGGGCTTATTAATGTTCATGGGGGATGTTCCGGAGCTGGTATCTGCCGGTTTCAAAAATAATCTGGTCATGAACAATAACAACTGTTACACCATTGATTGCCGGTATTCAAATTACTATGGCAATTGACATGAAAATAGTTTATAATAAAACTATTCTCAGGCCCTGAATGAAGGCCAAACACACAGAAGAGGGAATATTGAATCATGGAGGAGTTAAAAGAGGATTGTATGGAGCAGAGCGGGAAATTCAGGGAGCTGTTTTACTCCTTTGTGCGGGCTATGTCCAAGGCGGTGGATGAGAGGACACCGTATAATGGAACCCACACACGACATATGGTCTGGAGCGGGAGCCAGTTTCTGGACTATCTGAACCGGAAGGCAGAGGAGGCAGGAGAACCGGCTCCTTTTGATGCCCTGGAGCAGGAGGAGATCCTCATGACTATATGGCTCCACGACCTGGGCAAGCTGGTAATCCCTATTGGGATCATGAACAAGCGGACACGGCTCAGGCCGGAGGAGGAGATGCTGATCCGCCAGCGGATGGAGATCATCCGGATGGGCGGCAGGATTGAGTGTCTGGAGGGCAGGATCAGTGCTGCTGATCTGGAGGGCCTGATACATACCACCAGAGAGCTGGAAGGGATGATCCATAGGATCAGCCGGTGGGGAGACGTGGATGCTGTATCTCTGCGAAAGCTTTATGATATGCAGCAGACCTATTACCGGGATATGGACGGCCGGCAGCTGCCGTGGCTGACCAGGGAGGAATATGAAGTTCTCAGTATCCACCATGGGACATTGACGGATAAGGAGCGTCAGATCATGGAGACGCATGTAGTATATACAGACAAGATTCTCTCAGAGCTCCAGTTTCCGGGGGATCTTTCACGGGTGCGGGAATGGGCCGCAGCCCACCATGAGCTTCTGGACGGAAGCGGATATCCCAAAGGTCTGAAAGGGGATGAGATTCCCTATCAGGTGCGGATCATTACGATTCTGGATATTTTTGATGCCCTGGTGGCGGATGACAGACCCTACAAGCCAGGGATTCCGGTAAACCAGGCCCTGAATATCCTGCATCAGATGGCGCAGAAGGGAAAGCTGGATCAGAGACTGACAGAGCTGTTCGCAGAGAGCCGGTGCTGGTGCGGGCTTGGGAGCTTTTTTGAAGAGTGACAGTGACTGCCAGGAAATGACAGGACCAGGCATACTATTGGGTATGCCGTTTTGCAACGGATCAGAAGGGATTGTTCCGGGAGGGAGCAGATATGTTTTTTATTATGGGTGGCGGCCAGGGACAGAAAAAGCTGGATTTTGACCAGCTTGTTGTCTGCCCAGGCTGTGGGAAATACGGACATTTGGAAGTATATATGGTGTATTCTTATCTGAGTCTTTTCTTCATTCCCTTGTTTAAATGGGGGCGCTGCTACCATGTGCGTACTACCTGCTGCGGCCGCAGCGTGGCCATCAGCCCAGAGCTGGGGCGGGCCATTGAAACCGGGGAGATAAAATCTCTTCCAGAGGATATTATCCCGGCAGGATATGACTATGGGAGCCAGGGCTATGGCAGTTTGCCGGAGGCAGACCATGCTGGCGGTCAGGCCGGAGAAGATGGCATGGCCGGTCAGATCACAGCTTCCGGGAAACGGTGCAGAGTCTGCGGCTTTGAGACAGATGAGGATTACCAGTTCTGCCCCAAATGCGGAGAGAAATTTTAGATATACGATCAGGATATGATTTTGTGAATTGAATTAATCTTTAAACAATAAGGAGAAGAATAATGAAACGTGAATGTGGGATACTTCTGCCGGTGTCAAGTCTGCCGTCTCGGTATGGGATCGGTGCGTTTTCCAGGGAAGCATACAAGTTTGTGGATAAGCTTAAGGAGGCCGGACAGCAGTACTGGCAGATCCTGCCTCTGGGGCCTACAGGATATGGAGATTCCCCTTACCAGTCCTTCAGCGCTTTTGCCGGCAATCCCTACTTTATCGATCTGGAGCAGCTGATCCGGGAGAAGCTTTTGACCAGGGCAGAGTGCAACAAGGCGGATTTCGGGCAGCATGAACAGTATATCGATTACGGGAAGCTTTATGAGAACCGGTTCCCTCTTCTGCGGAAGGCCTATGAACGGTGGAAGGTGAAGCAGGCCCATGAGGACAGACATCCGGAAAGACAAGAGGATACCTTGTCTTGTGAGACCCGGGAATACTGCTTTTACATGGCGGTGAAGAATCATTTTGGCGGAAAGAGCTGGGAGCTGTGGGACGAGGATATCCGGCTGAGAAAGCCTGAGGCAATAGCCCGTTACCAGGAAGAGCTTTCTGATGAGATCCGGTTCTATGAATTCCAGCAGATCAAGTTTGAAGAGCAGTGGCGGAAGCTGAAAGCTTATGCCAATAAGAAGGGGATCCGCATTATCGGGGATATCCCCATCTACGTGGCCTTTGACGGAGCGGACAGCTGGTCCCACCCGGAACTTTTCCAGTTTGATGAGGAGGGAAAACCAGAAGGAGTGGCAGGATGCCCGCCGGATGCATTTTCCGCTACAGGACAGCTGTGGGGTAACCCGCTGTACCGCTGGGATTATCACAGGAAGACCGGTTATGACTGGTGGATGAAGCGGATGGAATACTGCTATCAGATGTATGATGTAGTGCGGGTGGATCATTTCCGGGGCTTTGACGAGTACTACTGGATCCCTTATGGGGACAAGACCGCAGAATTCGGGCACTGGGAAAAAGGGCCTGGGCTGGAGTTTTTTGAAGTGATGAAGGAACGGTTCGGCCAGCTGGATCTGATTGCGGAGGATCTTGGATTTTTGACTCCGTCGGTGCTGCAGCTGGTGAAGGATACAGGATTTCCAGGGATGAAGGTTCTGGAATTTGCTTTTGACGATACTCAGTCCAGCGCTTATCTGACCCACAAGTACCAGGAGAACTGTGTAGTCTACACAGGCACCCACGACAACCAGACACTTCAGGGCTGGTACAAGACCCTGGACTCCCCAGGGAAGAAGTTCGCCATTAATTACCTGGGAAATACCTGGACGCCGGTATCGGAGATCCACTGGGATTTCATCCGTCTGGCCCTGCGCAGTGTGGCGCGGCTGGCGGTGATCCCCTTCCAGGACTATCTGGGGCTGGGAGATGAGGCCCGGATCAATGAACCCTCCACCCTGGGGAAGAACTGGCGCTGGCGGATGGACCGGAAAGCCTTTACACCCCAACTGGCCAGACGGTGCCGCCAACTGGCATGCTGGTATGGAAGATGCGGGCAGGATGAGCAGGCGGCAGATGCCGTGAGCGGTCAGGCGGAGGAGCAGACAGCAGACGTCGGGAATGGTCATCAGGATGAGCAGGCGGCAGATGCCGTGAACGGTCATCAGGATGAGCAGACAGCAGATATCGTGTTTGAAAATTAAATTCTGCACAAAATCGGGTATGAAATCGCTGGAAATATC
>CAJTOW010000220.1 GCA_910577655.1 uncultured Lachnospiraceae bacterium
AAGCCAGCTTGACGTCTGTTTTCGTCCAGTTTTCCCCGCCCCGTGAACTGTAACACAAGCTTTGCCCAAAACAGCAAATTTTTATTGCCTTTGGCGGATATTTTGCTTATATTAAACTATGAAGGACAGTAACCGCCAGATACATCTGGGCCCTTTGGACGGTCAGGAAGGAGAATCATGTTTCAGGGAATGGAGTATGTTTATGAGGTGTATAAGGAGCGGAGCTTTTCCAGGGCAGCGGACAAGCTGTTCGTCTCCCAGCCCTCCTTAAGTGCGGCTGTGAAGCGGGTAGAGCGGAAGGTGGGCTATCCCATCTTTGACAGGAGTACCAAGCCCCTGCAGCTGACAGAATTCGGCAGGCGCTATATCCAGGCAGTGGAACAGATTCTGGCTACAGAAAATGACTTTTCCAATTTTGTCAATGACTGGGGAGGGCTGAAGACGGGAACTCTGGTTCTGGGGGGCAGCAGCCTTTTCTCATCCTGGGTGCTGCCGCCCCTGATGGGAGAGTTTGCCAGACGTTTCCCCCTGGTGAAGCTGGAACTGGTGGAGGAGAGCACGGCCAGACTGGAGACTCTTCTGAGAAGCGGAGCCATAGATCTGGTCATGGACAACTGTGAACTGGATCTGGAGGTTTTTGACCGTCATGTATTCCGCAAGGAGTATCTGCTTCTTGCTGTTCCTGGGAGCTTTCCGGTCAATGAGTCCCTGAAAGCCTACCAGATTCCGGCAGAAACCATACAGAGCCAGTCCTTTCTGCGAAAAGAGGTGGAAGCGGTGCCTCTGGCAGTTTTCCAGAAGGAGCCGTTTCTTGTGCTGAAGCCGGAGAATGATACCCGTCAGAGGGCTATGGAGCTTTGCAGCCGGTGTGGCTTCCAGCCGGAGATTCTCTTTGAGCTGGACCAGCAGATGACCTCCTACAATATAACCTGCTCGGGGATGGGGATTTCTTTTATCAGTGATACTCTGGCAGCAAAGGTGCCCGCCACCTCCCAGGTTGTATATTATAAGCTGGAAGGCAGCGGCTGCAGCAGGAATCTGTACTTTTACTGGAAACGGGGACGGTATTTCAGCAGGGCTATGCAGGAATTTCTGGAGCTCTCTGTTTCAGTGAAGTAACAGTTCAGGGGGGATCCGGACTGCTGCCCGGTGGAAGATGCAGAGACCGGGATCAGGGGGTGAAGGGAATATAATCGTAACAGTTCAGACGGGCCATCTTCTTGCCCCCGAAAAGCGTCGGGGACAAGAAGCTTCGGGCGTCAGCCCGATGTCAAATCGGATGAGAAAGCGCTTATGCAAACAAAAGCGTGTTTGCAACACACTTTCTCATTCGATTTGCCGCCCGTCTGAACTGTTACATATAATCAATCTGCTGTACCGGCGAATAGCTTCCCGGGAAATGGGCATACTCCTATGGAAATAAGAAAGGAGTGTGCCTGTTTTTATGTCGAAAAGTAAGAAAAAACAGTTTGATGTGAATGATATGACACCAGAGGAAAAGCTGAAATTTGAGATTGCCCAGGAGCTGGGACTGGGAGACCGTGTCATAAAGGATGGCTGGAGATGTCTGACCTCCAAGGAAAGCGGAAGGATCGGCGGCATGATCACAAAAAGAAAACGGGAACTGCGCAAGGAAGCTTGCCAAAACGAGGAAAGTTCACTATAATTAGAGAAAAATCTGACAGGAAAGAATCTGGGGTGAACCGGATGGAACAAAGACAGCTTCGGAAAGGATATACAACAGGAACCTGTGCGTCGGCTGCGGCGAAGGCTGCAGCCGTTTTTCTGTTGTCAGGTACAGGGCCGGATCAGGTATCTGTCTGTCTGCCAGGAGGCAGAACCTTTTTGTGCGAAACAGCGCCCGGGGATCCGGAGGGAGAGCTGGCAGGCTACTGGGGGGTGAAAAAGGATTCCGGTGATGATCCAGATGTGACCAATGGTACCTGGATCTGTGCCGCGGTGGCGCCGGTAAGCCGGGATGAGTTTGAGCGGCTGTGCCGGGAGGGGCAGGGATATTTCCATAAGGATTTTCCGGGGCTGTATCTTAATGGCGGTATAGGGGTCGGTATGGTCACAAAGCCGGGACTGGCCTGCCCTCCAGGACACTATGCCATCAATCCGGTTCCCCGGGCCATGATTTTCCAGGCAGTCCGGGAAGCAGCAAAGGAGTGGGAGTACCAGGACTGTCTGGAGATCCGGCTGGCAGTGCCGGATGGGCAGCGGCTGTCTGCCCAAACCTTTAACCCGCGGCTGGGAATCGCGGGCGGTATATCGATTCTTGGGACCACCGGGATCGTGGAGCCTATGAGCGAACAGGCGCTGGTGGAAACGATCCGCCTGGATATCCGGACAAAGGCCTGGGAGAACAGGGAGATACTCCTTATGACTCCGGGGAACTACGGAAGTACTTATCTGAAAGAGGCTTTTGGCATACCGGAAGGCCAGACGGTGAAGTGCAGCAATTTCGTGGCTGAGTCCGCAAAGATCCTGGCAGAGGAAGGAGTCAGGCGTCTTCTCTTTGCCGGACATGCGGGCAAGCTGGTGAAGGTGGCAGGCGGGGCAGAAAATACCCACTCCAGATATGGAGACAGGCCTGTGGAGATCCTGACGGGGCTGGCCGCAAGGTATGTGGAGAGCCGGAAGGAGCTGGAGCGTATCCGCAGCGCCAATACGACGGATGAAGCCTTGAAGATTCTGGAAGAATATGCCCTGGCAGAACCGGTTCTTGCCCTTGGGGCGCGGCTGGTGAAGGAGAAGATGGAAATGTGGGGGAAAGGAAGGATTGCGGTGGAAGTGATTGTATTTTCCAGTGCCGGAGGTCTGGCCGGAAAGACGGACCAGGCAGAGCAGTTCCTGGATATGTGGCATCAGGGAATAGAACATGGTTTATAATAGATATGTACAGTTTCCGGGGAGATATACTACATAGGATTCTGACTGTGGCAACAGGCGGGACTGGACAGAGAGATAGGATAGAGAGGCAGGACAGGGATACATATGATGCATTTGATCATAGGGGGCAGTGCCAGCGGCAAATCAGCCTATGCAGAGGATCTGGCAGTCCGGGCCGGGAGAGAGAGG
This sequence comes from uncultured Lachnospiraceae bacterium, assembly GCA_910577655.1. Lineage (GTDB taxonomy): Bacteria > Bacillota > Clostridia > Lachnospirales > Lachnospiraceae > Brotaphodocola. Next base: position 3,082 of record CAJTOW010000220.1, read on the forward strand.
TTTTATATTGCAACCATGCGGCCCTTTGGAGAGGAAGGCATGGAGCGGGTAAGGAAACACCGGAGTATGCGGGAGGGGAAGGGCTTTGTGACTGTGGAGTGCTGCCGGGATCTGTGCCAGGTACAGACTGGGAGTGGGGCTTATAAGGAACGGGTCATCCTGCTGGAATGTATGTCTAATCTGGTGGCCAATGAGCTTTTTGAAGCCGGAGGAAAGGATGAGGAGATCTGTCAGAGGATATGGGAGGGAATCCGCCACTTGCAAAAACAGGCGGAAAACCTTATGATAGTAACCAATGAAATATTTTCCGACGGACTGGGATATGATTCAGAGACACTCCGTTACATCCGGCTTCTGGCAATGGTCAACCAGAGACTGGTTCAGGCCGCGGATCAGGTGACGGAGGTTGTGTATGGGATCCCGGTACCTGTGAAAGCAGCTAGTACTGCATTGCGGAAATTCCAGTGAATTAAGCACCCGCTATCCACGCCATC
>CAJTOW010000221.1 GCA_910577655.1 uncultured Lachnospiraceae bacterium
TGCTATCGGGAAAGCAGACCAGCGAAATGTAAGGTTATTTAAATCGTGTTATACTAGACGATAAAACCGGCGGCACCGGCCTCTTACGGCCGGAACCACCGGTTCTTCCTGAATCCCTGATAATAAGTTATACCTTAAAACAACTCCCTCCAATGAATTCCCTTAGAATGGAATTCTTGGGTATATCCTCGCTGCTGATCCCCAGGAAATAATCCAGGAATTTCAGCAGGCTCTTGGCCTCCTGGTATTCGGCGCTGTCTCTTGGTACGCTGAAAAGGGCGGGCTCCGCGTACTGTTTTAACACAGCAAGCTCATAGACCAGGGCTGAGTTGAAGATCACATCTGCCTCCTCCTGGAACGGGAAGATATTGGCCTCCTCTCCCCGTCTTACGGAAGGCCACATCTGGATGGTCCGCTGGGCCGAGGCTCCCCGCGTCCGGGAATCCCGCACGATTCTGCGGATCAGACGTCCGTCTGTAGTAGGGATCCGGTTGTGGCCGTCGATATTCAGCTGGGTCAGGGCACTGATATAGATCTTGAACTTATTTTCCTTGGGCAGGCTGTAGGACAAGGCCTCGTTGAGACAGTGGATGCCCTCAATTACCAGAATATCCTCCTTGCCCAGGGTCAGGGTGTTGCCCCGGTATTCCCGTTCTCCGGTAATGAAGTTATAGGTAGGCATAGCCACGGTCTCCCCGGCAAGCAGCGCAGTCATATCCTTGTTGAACTGCTCTACATCCATGGCTTCCAGACACTCATAATTATAATCCCCCTTCTCGTCCCGGGGTGTTTTACTGCGGTTAACAAAGTAATTGTCCACAGCAATGGGATGGGGATTGAAACCCTTGGCACGCAGCTGGACAGAAAGCCTGTGAGAGAAGGTAGTTTTCCCTGACGAAGAGGGGCCTGCGATCATGATCAGCTTCTTCTCCGGCATCTCTGCAATCTGTTCGGCAATATCCCCCAGCTTCTTCTCCATCAGAGCCTCCTGGACCAGAATCAGGTCATTGATCTTCCCGGCAGCGATCTGTTCGTTGAGATAACCTACTGTGGGAACCTTCAGTTTCCGGCTCCATTGGCCTGCCTCCCGCAGAACCTGGAAGATACGCTCCCTATGGGGAACCGGCCTGATGGTCTCCGGCTGCTCCTGGCTGGGCAGAAGCAGAAGGGCTCCATCCTGGTAGCACTGCAGGTCAAAGTAGCGGATATAGCCCGTATTATGAACCATATATCCATAGTAGTAATCCTCAAAGCCTTCCAGGCTGTAGATATTCACCCGTGAGACCCGGCGGTACCGGAACAGCCGCTCCTTGTCAAACATTTTGTGCTTGTGGAAAAGCTCGATGGCCTCGTCAGTATGTATATTCCGCTTCTCAATGGGAAGCTTCCCGTTCACAAGGCTCTGCATCCGGGCCTTGACGGTCTGCACCAGCTCCTCTGTCAGTTCAAATTCCCCTCTGGTCTCTATGAACAGCCCGTCTCCAAGAGAGAAATCCACCTTGATATAGGAGACCTTCTCCACACCGACCACATCATAAAATGCCTTCAGCATGATGAGAAGCGCACTGCGCTGATAGGTTTTCATGCCAGGCTTATCTGCTGCTGTCAGGAAGCTCACATGGCTCTCCCCGCAGACTCTCTGATGAAGCTCCTGCAACTTCCCATTGACCACGGCCAGCAGGATCTCGTGGGGATAATCCTCCTGAAAATCCTTCGCCACATCCAGCAGCAGTACATCCTTTGGATACTCTTTTGTCTTTCCATTCACTGTTATCAACATATCCTTCTCCTCCTATTGTCTGTCGTTTCTGTAATCCTTCGGTGTCCCCGGCATCCTGATCCTGGAACGTGCCCGCCGGCACTTGAACCGGTCCGGCCTGCAGTTCTTATGTTCCGGCCTCCAGGCTGCAGCTTGTATTCTTCCTACACCGTCACCGCCGGAAATGCCGGCGCAGCCGTGATCACCTCCAGCTCCCCGCCGGACACCTGCTCCAGGTAGTCCTTTATAAATGGAATGAATATGTGTTCCAGCCCATAATGCCCTGCGTCAATCACCGCCATATGGTCTGCCACCGCGTCAATCCCCTCATGATGCCCGATATCCCCTGTCACCAGCACCTGCGCGCCTGCGGCGATTCCATGCCGCAGCATACTCCCCCCGGATCCCGGTGATATTGCCACACGACTCACGGGCCCTTCTCCTGTCTCCATACCATATACGGTCACAAAAGGAATTCCAAAAGCCTCTTTGACCTGTTGAGCCAGCTTCTTCAGCGTCACCGGTTCTCTTAAAAGTCCCACCTTTCCGATCCCTACCGGCTTTCCATCCTCCTCCCCGGTCACCTCCAGAGGCACGCCGTCTATAAGACCCAGACGCTCTGCCGCCAGATCTGCCATACAGCCTGGTGCGATATCAAAGTTGGTATGCATGGCATAGCAGCTGATTCCATTCCCGATCAGGTCCAGAAGCCTTCGTCCGGTAAAACTCTGGTCATTGATCTGTTTCAAGGGCTTAAAGATCATTGGATGATGGGTCAGAAGCATATCTGCCTGCTCTCTCACCGCCTGTTCCACCACCACATCCGTAGCATCCAGAGCCACCAGCACCCTATGGATCTTCCTATCCTCCCATCCGGCCAGCAGTCCCGGATTGTCCCAGTCGCAGGCCAGCCTTCTGGGGGCCAGCTCCTCCAGCTTCCCGATCAAATTCCTGCATTGCATTCTATGTTTCCTCCATCATTTGATATTCGTGTACAAGTCTTCTGGTCACATTTTGTAACAGTTCAGACACTCCCTGAACTGTTGCCACATTCCTCCATCGCGCCATAAGCTTCTTCCATCTCACTGTACTCCTGCTCCAGCTCACCAAGGCGTCTTCTGGCTCCTTCCCCATCCTGGCCTTCCAGACCCTGACGAATCATCCGGTTCTGGGACATTTCCCTCTCCAGAAAGCTTTGCAGTACCAGGGAAGCTTTACGGATCAGACAATCCCCGTACCGGTACTGGTACTCCCGCCCATAACTCATGGCTCCTGGTGTCACTTTCATGACCGTATAATATTTACCGTCCTCCAGAACCATCTCCTCGTCCCGGATAGACAGTCCCAGTCCCTCCAGTCCATGGCGGAACTGGGACAGCTCCGACTGGGGCGACAGAATCCAGTGGGCAATGTGCTCCCGCACATGGGCCCCCTCCTCCAGGATCCGCAGCATCAGCTCCCCGCCCATACCGGCGATCACCACTGCCTGGGCCTCTCCAGGCTGCAAAGCTTCCAGGCCGTTTCCCAGGCGTGTCCTGATCTGCCCTTCCAGTCCATGCTGACGGATATGTTCCCTGGCACGCTCCAGGGGCCCTGGCCGTACATCCATGGCCAGAGCACGTCCACAGACTCCCAGCTCCACCAGCCGTATAGGAACAAAGCCATGGTCGGTGCCCACGTCAGCCACACAAGCCTCCGGCCCCAGACAGGGAACCATGGATACTATCGTTTCAAGTCGTTTTGACAGCTTCATTCTTCAAACTCCTGATTTATAGTTACAGTTCACGGGGCGG
>CAJTOW010000222.1 GCA_910577655.1 uncultured Lachnospiraceae bacterium
GATGCTTCTTGTCTGGCGTAGCCGGACAAGAAGATGCGCCCCGTGAACAGTAACACAATTCAAGGGGGTCTGTACTGCTCTGCCCATGCTCCCCTGCTATACTGCTCTTTTCCTGAGTTTAAACTTATGCTATGATTAGAAGTACCATAAAGAAGACTGAGAAAGGGGGCAATCTACTTGGAAACCCTGATCAATGAGATCATTGCCCAGGAATGGGAGATGTTTCAGCAGGTTCATAATGAAGGGGGACGGGCATCCTGTCAGGATGATCATGAGACCTTTGTAATCATGCGCAAAAGCCAGTTCATGATCTGGAGTGAGGAGGCCCTGGTCTCCTACCGCGGGGATCTGAAGGAGGCACTGCTTCAAGGCAGGAATCTGCTGACAGAAAAATATGCTTATATGATGGAACACACAGCCCCGGAGGAATATGAGAAAATACAAGGTGCACTTCCTGCCATATCCCCTGAGAAAGGAGAACTGGTCCGCCTCCTTGTGGAAAAGGAAGTTCTGTGGAGAGAGAATTTCAACCAGCGCTTTCCGGCTTATGGCCGGCTGGGACGCCCCCTGCGGAAAGAGGATGCCGCCTCTGGGGATACCTCCATCGAGACCTACGCCATGGGGGAGCTGAAAACCTATTCCGGGCAGACCCTAAAGCTGCTTTCTGACCAGTACCAGAGGCTGGAGAATGAAGGAGAAAATCCGGCCATCCGAATCATGGATTACACGGCACAGCAGTATGGCTACCGGGACTCTGCGGATGCACAGAGGCAGCTGGAAGGGCAGATGCACGACTGAGGTGCCATATTCATTTTAACTGATAAACCACAAAGGAGAACATTCCCATGGCTTTTGATCTGAACAGATTTTACCGGCAGCTGGACGAGCATTACGCCGCCCACGACAACACCGCTACAGAACAATTTTTTAAAGACAGCCGCCAAAAGGCTTACCAGGACGGTCTGGCAGACCCGCTTCCTGCCGGCTGTCCCAGCTGCGCCCCGCCTATAAAGCCCAACATGGCTTATGTATCTGTGTGCAATGAAATGGCCTGCTTCTACCGGGGCTTAAGCCGGTTCCAGGATTCCCTGGATGCCTTTGCCCAGGCCCAGGAGGAGCTGGAGTCCCTGTATCTCCAGAACACGGCAGAATACGCCACCATCCTTCTGAACAAGGCCGGAACCTGTCGTTATATGGGGGATCTGGACAGCGCGCTGGAGCATTTCTCCCGGTCTGCCAGAATCCTGGAAACGAACCAGAAGGGATCTCCCCAGGTTCTGGCCGGCCTTTACAATAACATCGGCCTTGTATATCTGGATAAAAAGAATCCGTCAGAGGCTCTTTCCCGCTTCAGACAAGCCCTGCACATAGTTTCGGAAAACCCGGAACAGATCGTGGAGCAGGGAACCACCTGGAACAATCTGGCCGTCGCCTATGATGCCCTGGGACAGCGGGTCCAGGCCGATGAGGCTGTAGAGCATGCTGTCGCCATCCTTTCCGGTCTGGATTGCGGTACAAATCCCCACTACCCTGCTGCCTTAAACACCCGGGCCACCTTTGCCTATCAGGCCGGACGCTATGAAGAGGCCCTGAAGGATTTTGAAAATGCCCTGAAAAAGACACGGCTGGTCTATGGGGAAAATATTGAATATGCCTATGGCTGCAATAACTGCGCCATGGTCTGTGAAAAACTGGGGATGGATGAGAATGCCCGGATATGGCGTGAGAAATCCCATAAGGTACAGACAGAAATATCTGCATGATCTGTGCGGGGATGGGTACTGACTGCGTCAGATCTCACAAGAAAAATCAGGTGATTTTCAAGTGACTAGAGCGTGTCTGAAAATTGCTTTCTGGTAGCTGTGCGTTCCATTTTGTGGGAGATTTGGCCCAAATGAAGGGCGCATAGTGGGCTATGTAACCTGAATTTGGCCCAAATGAACGCGGCGTAGTGGGCTACGTCAAGTGAATTTTAGCCAAATATACCGCGAAGTGGGGCGTGCACACCGAAGGCGTCCCTTGTGGAGATGCCGGGAATGAATTTTCAGACACGCTCTGGCATATAGGGCTGTGAAAAAATCTCTCTGCGATAAAGAAAACACTATCTTTCCGCACGAAATACCTGACTTTTTCACAGCCCCTTTTTTAATGTCCATATCCTCCATTATAGTAGGCCTTCACCTGAGGATAATATCCTGGCTCCACCCAGGTCAGTTCAAACTTCCACTGTTTTTCATGATGGGAAAAATAGCTTCTCGCTTCTGCCAGACAGGTCCCTCTGTACCAGAACCCATACAGAACCATTCTTCCTTCACGTCTCGTCTGCACTTGTCTGCCGTCTGGTTCCAGGACTGTATTCCCGGCGATCGCACACCACACATGGGCGATCTGCTCTTTCATCCAGGCGGTTACCTGGTTCATGGCCTCCTGCTTGTCTGTCATATCATCCTCCGATCTGAACCGGGATGCCATATCGCTCCACGATCCCTTTCAGATGATCCATATGCGCCTCTGCGGGCACATCCATGGACAAATCCATCTCTTTTCCAAGGCTTTCGTTCTTGGACTCTCCCAGTCTGTGATACGGAAGCAGACACACTCTGGTATCCGGGGTGAGATGGTCTTTGACAAATCTGGCCATGGCTTCTATATTGACATCATCGTCATTGTGTCCCGGGATGACCGGGACGCGTACCCACACGGGTACATGAAGCTCCTGGTTAATATGTACAATATTTTCCAGGATCCCCTCATTGGATACGCCTGTGTATTCCCGGTGCTTTTCCGGATCCATGTGCTTCATATCGCACAGAGCCAGATCCACATGGGCATAGATCCGGTCAATGATCTCCCGTGACCCGAAGCAGCTGCTCTCCACAGCGGTGGAAATCCCCTCCTCGTGGGCAGCCATGAGAAGATTCTCTGTAAATTCCGGACAAGCCAGACATTCACCGCCGCTGATGGTCATACCACCGCCGGAGGAATCCAGAAACAGCTTATCCGCTATCACCTTTTCAAGAGCTTCCCCCACACTGGTGATTTCTCCCGCCATCTCCCTGGCTTCTGCAGTACAGGAGGCGACGCAGACTCCGCAGTCCTCGCAGAAACTCCGGTCTGTGAACGCTTTATACTTACCGTCCATCTCACGGATTCCGATGGCCCCCTTACTGCAGGCTGACACACAATGTCCGCAGCCGGTGCATTTCTCCTTGTAAAACATAAGCTGTGGCTTGCGCAGATTGGATTCCGGGTTGGCACACCAGGTACAGCGCAGCGGACAGCCCTTGACGAAGACTGTGACGCGGATTCCGGGACCGTCGTGGATACAGTAGGTCTGGATGTTGAATACAGTTGTTGTGATATTGCGGTCTGCTGGCATAGCTCTCAACTCCCCCTTATATTATGGATTATGTAACGGCTCAGATGCCCGCTCAAATGTTACGTAATTATATCATTCTTTCT
>CAJTOW010000223.1 GCA_910577655.1 uncultured Lachnospiraceae bacterium
TGAACGCGCTTTTCCCATGGAAACTGTTCTGAATTTCCATCATAAGGAAATCTCCCTGGATCCGCCCGGACACACGGATATACTTTTCTATGCCGGCATCCAGATTTTTTACTGCATGGATTGCATTATCCAGTGCATTTGACAGGACAATACAGATATCAATATCCCGCAGACTACAGGGGTATGGCAGAAGGAGGGAACAGTCCACATCTATCCCCATGCTTTTTGCAATCCCCAGTTTGTTCCCCACCAGAATATCCACTACCGGATTATTGGTACTGCAGGGGAATGACATTTTTTCCGCCATATCGTCCAGATCCTCCATATAGGTTATGGCTTCCTCCAGTTTTCCATTCTGCAGGAGCTTTTTTACCACTGCGATGTGGTTCCGGATATCATGTCTCAAGGACTTTGTTTCATCGTAACGGGTTTTCGCTTCCTCCACATACTGGTTCAGGGAATGTTCCTGCTGTTCCATCAGTGAAATTTCAGTGCTAAAACGAAAACTCTGCTGCAGTTTCTTATAGGAAAACAGGATGCAGAACAGACTGGCAAGTCCCAGAAAATACATGGACAGCATCTGCCCATGGCTGAAAAAGTGTTCCGCAGGCCCTTTGTCCACCGAGATCTCAAACTGGAAATCATATTCAATCGCATTGATATAGCTGCTCATAATAAATATCATCAGGATCGGAATGAAAATCAAAACCATCTGCTGCATTCCCATTGTGGTTTTAGGAGTATCCACGGGATCAAAATCATCCCAGGAAAAATAACGGTACACCATATAATAACAAAAACCGGTCAGAGCCAGTGATGCCGCCTCACTGATCAGCATCGCCGCAATATTATCTGTCTCATGGAAAAAGGCGGGCATCCATGGGTATGGAAGACTAATCATAGAGTTTACAATTCCGCCACAGATCAGCATAATTTCCGCTGCCAGAGCCGCATACAGAAGGGAATACTTAAAATCTGCATGGCAGATAACAGTCCCATATGCTGTGAGCAGAAAAACAAGCACCACAAAGCCTGTGACCATGCTGGCCGGAACAAAATCATTGATAATCACTGCACCTACTGCAAACAGGAAATAAAAAGGAGTCCATATTTTCTTTTTTAAAATTTTTACCAGGAAATAAAACTGGAAGGACACCTCGACAATGCCCATTATATATACATTAAAAAAATCTAAATACTCAGCCATGTTACCTGCCCCATATGTAAAAACTTTTACATATTCTTCATATACTGCAGAACAACACCGGAAAACTCCTTACTCCGCAGCCGTGATACGGGAACCTCTTTGCCGCTATCCATACAGGCAGTCCCGTTTTTATAGCCTTTTAAATGCTTCAGGTTGATAAGATAACTCCTGTGGCACCGGAAAAAATGGCTGCCCAGCTTCGTTTCCAGATTTTCAATCCGCTCATAATAATCAACGACCTCGCCGGAAGCCAGGTTCAGATATATTTTCCGGTCTATGACCTCACAGAAAACAATCTCATCCTCCCGAATGACGCGCCCTTCATATCCCCTTTGCACCAGCAGGCTGTCCTCGCCGACGTTTTGCATGGAAACGTAAAGGCGCTCCATGCTCTTTTCAAACTGTTTTTCATCCAGCGGCTTGACCAGATAATCGTAGGCCTGCACCTCGAAAGACTGAAATACCATCTCTTTCAGTACCGTGATAAAAATCAGGAATCCCTGGAACTTAGAAGCCCTCAGTTTCCTTGCCGTCTCCATGCCGTCCATGCCTTTCATCTGGATATCCAGAAACAAGATGTCGATCTGCCCATCATGGCTTAACAGATCCTCGCCGCTTAAAAATGTTCGAATGCTGATTTCCCTGTTCTTTTTATGGAAAAAATCGGAGACCATCTCCTTTATATGATCAGCCATATGTTTTTCATCATCACAGATTGCAATACGGATCAATGCGCACCTCCTTGCCATAAAAATATCTTATTATATCCTGCCGAAAATACCAAAACAATTTTATTGCTGTGAAATGTTTATCCGTTGCCGCGAAATGCTGTATAAAAATTCTATCAATCACTCAGAAAATTTTACCCAGGTTAATTTTAACCTTGTGCCCTCATCTGTTCTACCAAGGATTGCTTTTTCTGCCTGCGCACCATCCAGACAGACAGGACTACCTCCATGCCAAACAACACCAGAAGGAACAGCCCCATTTGCAGGAACGGGAACTGGTATGGGACAACAGCGCCGACAAAGGATTTCTTGCTGACTGACCCACAGACTGCCATGGAAAGCGGCAGCCCCAGGAGCAAGACGGTAAGCGCCGCAAAAAGCGCATGGCACATCCCCTCGGTGACACTCATCCGACACAGCTGCTTCCCGGTCAGACCAACCGAGCGCAGGATACTGTTCTCCCGCTTCCGGGAAATCTGGTTGGAAAGCGTCGTATTGATCAGATTCACAACGCCGAACAGGAAGATCAGCCAGGAAAGATCCTGAAAGCTTCCAAAAATAATGCTGCTCTGCATTTTCTCATATTCGATATGTGTAGCTATGGTATCCATTCCAAGATTGCTGCGACCGGATACCAGCTCCTGCAGGCTGCTTTCCACAGATTCCGTTTTTTTCGGGTCGCTGACAATGCTCCAGGAATAGTCAAATCTTTCGATTTCAGGATGTATCTCACGAAACAGCTCTTCCGGCGCGAACAGGGCCGCCGAATCCATGGCAAGCGCACCATGTCCGTTTGCTGCCTTCGACGCATCGAACAGTCCGGATATGGTAACTTTCACGGTTTCCTGGCCCAGGGTCAGCTCAATAGTGGCCCCAACATCCATATCGGCATGGTGCTTCTGATAACCAGTACTCAAAAGGACGCTATGGGTATCTGCCGGCATGGCGCCGGATATTAGCGCGGCTTCTACATCCATGCGGTTTGCGTCCGTCAGCATGTCGCACATACCGGCTTCGGCACTTTCGGAAGTCCTAAATTTGCCGTGCAGAGACCAACGGGTGACCAGCACATCTGTCACCCCGTCCACAGAAAGAATCTCCTGTCTTAAGTTTTCATCCAGCGGATTGCCTGCAGCCATAATTTCTTCCTCCGGCTGCTCTGAGGACAGATAGATTTTATAGTCCCCGTCTGGGAAAAACAGCCTTGCAGCCTGCTCCGGCGAGCGAGTCAGAACCATGGAAGCTTATGCGGGCAAAGCCCATCCGGGCATTTCTGGTATGTTTACGGCACAAAAAAAGGAATGGTCCCATACAGGCTTCCATTCCTTACTGCGTGTGGCTCTCCCACAAATCAACTTTCTGTCTCCGGCATCTCTGTCGGAAAACAAAAAAATGCCAAAAGACTGCCATGCCGCATCGGAAAAATCCTCTGTTCTTCCTGATGCCCGGACAGCTCCTGACACAAAATACAATCATAAACAGCGTATGCATCCCGGTCCCTCCCTA
>CAJTOW010000224.1 GCA_910577655.1 uncultured Lachnospiraceae bacterium
TTAGATGAGATACAAGCCACATGAATATCAGAAATATGCGATCGGGTTCATCAAGAAGAATCCGATTGCCGCCATACTGCTGGATATGGGTATGGGAAAAACGAGCATTGTGTTATCTGCTTTGAATGAGCTGATGTATGACAGCTTCGAGGTGACAAAGGTTCTGATCATAGCGCCTCTTAGGGTTGCGCGGAATACATGGTCCGATGAGATCAAAAAGTGGGATCACCTGAATGGGATCCGGTATTCCATAGCGGTCGGTACGGCTGCCGAGAGGCTGGCGGCGCTAAAGGCGGATGCGGACATCTACATTATCAACAGGGAGAATGTTCCCTGGCTGGTAGAGGAAAGCGGGATTCCGTTTGATTACGACATGGTAGTTGTGGATGAGCTTTCTTCTTTTAAGAACTGGCAGGCGAAGAGATTCAAGGCACTTATGAAGGTAAGACCGAAGATCCGGCGCATTGTGGGGCTGACTGGAACACCTTCATCAAACGGCCTCATGGATTTATTTGCAGAGTTCAAGATTCTGGACATGGGAGAGAGGCTGGGAAGGTTTATCAGCCAGTACAGGGTGAATTATTTCAAGCCCGACAGGATGAATGGTCCGATTGTTTATACCTACAAGCTTCTGCCGGGCGCGGAAGACCGTATTTATGACAGGATCTCCGATATCACCATTTCTATGAAGGCGACGGACTATCTGGATATGCCGGAACTGATCAGCAATGAGTATAAGGTCTATCTGGATGAAGATGAACGCAAAAAGTATGAGAAAATGAAGGACGAGCTGGTTTTACAGTTTCCGGGTGGTGAGATTACGGCTGCAAACGCGGTGGCGCTTTCCGGGAAACTGTCACAGCTTGCAAACGGGGCTATTTATGATGATGACGGTTCCGTGAATGCCTTCCATGAGAGAAAACTGGACGCTTTGGAAGATCTGATCGAATCAGCAAACGGAAAACCGATTTTGGTAGCCTATTGGTTCAAGCATGACCTAGCAAGGATTACCGAGAGGCTGAAAAAACTGAAAGTCGTGTTTGAGAAGCTGGATTCTGATAAGAGCATCGAAAAGTGGAATGCCGGAGAGCTTCAGGTGGGTTTGATACACCCTGCTTCTGCCGGACATGGGCTAAATCTGCAGAGCGGCGGAAATGTGATCGTATGGTTCGGTATCACATGGAGTCTGGAGCTGTATCAGCAGACGATAGCCAGATTATGGCGTCAGGGTCAGACTTCTGGAACGGTTACGGTGATCCATATCATTACTGCCGGTACCGTGGATGAAAGAATCCTGAAAGCGTTGGAAGCAAAAGACCAGACACAATCGGCGCTGATCGATGCCGTGAAAGCGGAGGTAAGTGCCTATGGCGGGAAATAAGAATCTTGCGGATGACCCTTATGAGCGATTGGCAAATGCCATTATCCTGCAGGCGGTATCCGATTACAGGATAGCGCTGAAGAAGATCAAGGCTCATCCGAAGAATAAAGAGGCAATCAGCGAGGCTTTGGAGATTGAGAGGTTTTTCCGTTCCGGCTGGTACAGTCAGCTGACAGGCGTGGACGGGGAATATCTGATCAAAAGGCTTCAGGACGAAGTGAGACAATCAGAGTCAATCCGAGGGAAGAAAAATAAATCCAATCGGAGGTAGCTTATTGTCGGACGGCGAATTGAGGGAGAAGCAAACAGCGAATTATTTTTCTGACATTTATCCCATTGACTGCGCAGTGCTGTCTGCAAATGCACAATCCTACCCAAAATGCTGTACGTTGTTGCCGGTATTGCTTTCCGCCTGAAATGCAAAAGGCCATGGATCCCATTATGAGATCTGCAGCCCATATGAAACATTTAGTTTTTCCCCTGCTTGTCGGCCAGGGCCGGAAGATGGACCAGCCCGGTAGCAACGGTCACGGCATCCACCTTCCGTATCAGATGGCTGAGCCGTTCCTCGTTCCAGAAGATATCAGAAAAATCAGAAAGCTCACAGCCAATATCGTGGTTCGGGATGCACAGATAGTTCCCATATTTATGCCGTCCGGCGAGGATGTGGAAGTAAGTCCCCCGCCCATCGATCTCGGCTTCATACCATCCGGGGCCCCTGCCCAGTAAGATGAGCCTTCCTGTCCAGGTCTCCCTGCGGGAGCCGTGCCTGAGGATACAGTTGTATTCCATAGCAGCACCCCCTATCCGAGGTTCTGGCTGCTGACGGAGGCGAGGATGACTTCTGTGTCGATCACCTTCTTCTCCATCTGCGCCCCAAGCGTCAGGGCATTGGTCATCAGGTTGTCCACCAGGCGGGGGCTCCCCTGGGAGTGGCTGTGGACGGCGGAAAGGGCAGCCTGCTCAATGATGGAGGAAGAGCCTCCCGCACAGGCGATCTTGTGGAGGACGTACTGCGCCACCTCCGAATCGGAAAGCCCGGAGAAGTTGTAATGCACGGTGACCCTCTGGCGCAGGGCCTCATGGACAGGCTTTTTCAGGGTGTTGTTCAGGTGGGGCTCCCCGCAGAGGATGAGCGTGAAGCAGTTGAGGGAGTCATATCCGTAGTTCATGAGCATCTTGATGTCCTCCAGGATGCCGGTGGAGAGGTACTGTGCCTCATCGACTGCCAGGAGGAGGGGCTGCTTCTTGTCCCTGTAAAGGTAGAGGATCTGCTCCTGTACGGCGCGGAACATGCCAGGCTTGCCGCCCCCTGGCTCCACCCCCAGGACAGAGCAGAGCTGGCGGTAGAACTCCATGACGCTGACGGTGGAGAGGCAGATGTACTCCATGTGGTAGAGGTTTGGGTTGAGGCTCTTTGCAAAGCAGCGCAGGGCGAAGGACTTGCCCATGCCTGGCCGTGCGGTAAAAAGTCCTATGCCTCTTGTATCCTTGAGGTAGTCCAGCCGGGACGTCATCTCGGAGATGTCCTTTGAGAGGAACCGGTCCTTTTCTTTGGCATTCTGTTTGTCAAAGGGATTGAAGGAAAGCCCATAGTAAGAACGGAACATCAGCCCTCACCTCCGATCCTTGAATAATCGATGGATGGCGTGTTGTTGCGTTTCGTCCTGCAGTTCTGGTTCTTATCCGTAGGCCGGATGGGATAATGTTCCCCCTCATAAAGGATGAAAGCACTGGACATGTCGTCCGGAAGGAAGCGGATCTCCACTTTTGAAGAGATGAACTGCATGGGGACGTCATAGGACACCCTGTCGATGGAGACGGTAGAGTCCCTGTTCACCTTTCTGGTGATACGGTTCAGGAAACACTCTTCCAGCCATTCCCTGGACTTCGGCATGCGGATGGCGGAGCGGGTCTGCTGGTAGCGTTCCATGGGCGTGGTGCCGATGCCGGAATGGACGGATGTATTGTA
>CAJTOW010000225.1 GCA_910577655.1 uncultured Lachnospiraceae bacterium
GATATTTCCAGCGATTTCATACCAGATTTTGTGCAGAATTTAATTTTCAGACACATTCCAGGTCGCCGCGACTTTTTTCACAGCTCCTTTTATCTGGATAATTGAGAGTGTGGTATGATATTTATATAGAACATATGTTCTATATTTAAAGAAGAATAATTTTATATCTTTATACTGTTTAAAAAGAGATTTGCAACAGTTCAGGCAGGCCTGGGCGTTTCCTAAGGGATGTCTTTGGTGCACCACTCTGATCGTGGGAAATCGTAGCAGTCGTGAGTATATGGTACATATTTTTCTCTGGCGTAGCCGGACAAGAAGATGTATCTCATGAACAGTAAACAAATTGAATAATCGTTTGACTTATACACGGAGGTAATGGGAATGGATCAGTTATTTGTAGATAAGATGGAGTCAGGACTGAATGATCTGGGGATAAGTCTTTCTAACAGGAAGATGGAGCAGTTTTATCAGTATTATGAGCTTCTGACAGAGTGGAACAAGGTGATGAATCTGACTGCGATCACAAAAATGGAGGAAGTAGTCAGCAAGCATTTTATTGATAGTCTTTCTCTGGTTCGCGTGGTTCATGATCTTCAGGAAGGAGCGGCGCGCCTGATCGATGTGGGAACGGGAGCAGGATTTCCAGGAATCCCTCTTAAAATTGTGTTTCCAAATTTAAGAATCACGCTTTTGGATTCTCTGAATAAACGGATCAAATTTCTTGATGAAGTGATCAGGAGCCTGGGGCTTGAGGAGATTGCAGCAGTTCATGGAAGAGCTGAAGATTCTGGAAGAAATCCGGAATACCGTGAGCAGTATGATTACTGTGTTTCCAGGGCTGTGGCTAATGCGTCAACCTTGTCAGAGTACTGTCTGCCATTTGTGAAAGTAGGTGGATGTTTTGTTGCTTACAAATCAGGAAAAATCGAAGAGGAGCTGGAGCAGGGCAGGAAGGCTGTGAAGCTGCTGGGAGGAGAGATCCAGCAAACAGAGCATTTCCATCTGACCAGCGCAGATGCAGATAGGACATTGGTTGTGATCTGTAAAAAAGAAAAAACTCCCAAGCGGTTCCCGCGAAAGGCGGGTGTGCCGGCAAAGGAGCCTATGTAGAAGTTTTTATATTTTATAACAGTTCAGACGGGCCATCTCTTTGCTCACTAAAAATATCGGGACAAAAAGCCCGTCTGGGCTGTAAAAAATAGTTCCTACTTTTTTGCAATCAAATCGTAACTTTCTGCAATCATCTGTTTGATCATTTTTTTAGGAATACTCCCGTCAAGAATCAGGGAGTTCCAGTGTTCTTTGTTCTGATGGTATGCAGGAACTACGGATGCGTAGGTACTGCGCCAGAAGTCACGCCATTCCGGATCTACTTTTACATTTACCCAGATATGGCCATTTCTTTCATAGGTCCAGGCAAAAGCATGCTTGTTTTTGCGGTAACGGACCAGAATCCAGTTGCTGTCATGGAATGGAGTGTCCAGGTATGTATCTGGAAAGGAAAGACTATACTTTAATACTTCTTCTCGCTTTGTCATGGTTTTGCTAAATCAGTCTCTGTTTGGGACAATCTCGATCCAGTATCCATCTGGATCAGAGATGAAATAGATTCCCATCTTTTCGTTCTCAAAGCAGATGATTCCCATATCTTTATGTTTCTGGTGCAGTGAGTCATATTCATCTGTTTTAAATGCCAGATGGAATTCGCATTCGCCCAAATTGTATGGTTCTTTCCGGTCTCTGAGCCAGGTCAGTTCCAGACTAAAATCCGTGATTCCGTCTCCCAGGTAAACAAGCTTGAATGATTCATCGTCCGCTGTTTTCTCCCGGACTGGTTCAAGACCAAGAGCCTCTTTGTAGAATTTGAGACTTTTGTCAAGATCAAGAACATTGAAATTGAAGTGATAGAATGTAGTCATAATATTATTCTCCTTTATATTTTTTGCGATAACTTAGTTATTTCCTGACAATATTTTGCGTAAAGGGGTAAACCCTATTTTCGGCATGTCAGGAGTGTAGGTGGCAGCAAATGGTAACGGCCAAAGCAGAGCATAGCGCTAAATGTGCCTGCCAATCCAATATACTCTCATTTATTGGCAGCGCTTCCTTTACTCGGGATAAAAATGTTTCACGTGAAACATTTTAGTTAATGTATGTCCGAATCAGGTGAATTACTTTTTCCGGAGCTTCCAGTTGTGGAAGCTGTTTTGCAGATGGAATATAGAATGTTTCAATGGCTGGATTGTAAATCGTGTAAGCCTCCAACCGCTCTTTTATATCAAGAATTCCTTCACTGCCGACCAGATAGATGCTATTATCAATCTTCCGCAGTGCATTGGCAATATTGCATTTGGTGTAATTGCACCTGACACTGGAGTAGATCGATTTTGGAGAGAGGCCCAGATGGGCTGCTTCCAGGTAATGGTCAATTTGATCTGATTTTACGGAGTAGGGATTATAAAATGCTTCCTTCTGGAAATATTCTGTTATTATCTTACGGCTATATACAATATTGTAAAGCAGGGTTCCTGCAATGGGAAGGTCTACCAGCCATTTATACAGCTTCGCAGTTTTTCCGGGTATTTTGCCATAATCGGAGAGGCTGAGGGGATTTATCAGCATGATCTGGTCAAAAATATTGGAATCATATGCGCATGCCATCACTGGAATAGAGCATGATTCACCAGTGGCGACGATGGATGTTCTATGTCCGATTACATTTTTGATAAAATCGGAAATAAGCTGGACATAGAGATAATTAGTATAGGTAAGATTGATTTTTTCGGAACGTCCGCAACCTAGAAGATCGATAATATATACAGTATATTCTTCCTGCAGTCCCGCAACAATATGACTCCATTCATAGCCGCTGGAAGCAGCGGTGAGATCGTGAATCAGAAGGAGTGGTTTCCCTGAACCGGTCTTTGTATAATGAATATTTCCCAGCCGCCACTTATAGCAGAGCGAGTTTTCGTCTGCAAGAAGATTTTTGGAGGTGGCTGTGATCTTGAGTACTTTATTTATGACTGCTATGGTGGCGGCTGAAGCGGAGGACAATATAAGAAGCGTAAGAAGCTTATTTTTTGTTTTCATAGGTTTCCCTCCTTTGGTTTGTAAATGTACTCTCGAAATCTCACTGTGCCTAGAGCGTGTTTGAAAATTGCTTTCTGGTAGCTGTGCGTTCCGCTTTGTGGGAG
>CAJTOW010000226.1 GCA_910577655.1 uncultured Lachnospiraceae bacterium
CAAGCAGGACCGAAGTGTTCTTGGAGGCTTCTGCGCTCTTGCCTGCCAGATTGCGGACTTCATCCGCCACCACCGCGAAGCCTTTGCCGGCGGATCCGGCACGGGCTGCTTCCACAGCAGCATTCAGTGCAAGGATATTGGTCTGGAAGGCGATATCTTCGATGGTTTTGATGATCTTGCTGATCTCATCAGAACAGGTGCTGATATCATTCATGGCCTGCATCATTTCCTGCATCTTCTGATTGCTATTGTGCATTTCATTTCCCACCGTGTCAGCCATCTGGTTGGCCTGCTGTGCGTTTTCGGCATTCTGCTTAATCTTTTCGGAGATCTCACTGATGGTGGCAGCCAGTTCTTCTACAGCGCTGGCCTGTTGTGTAGCTCCCTGGGAAAGGGCCTGGGCTCCGCTGGATACCTGGTCAGAGCCATTGGCAACCTGGGCAGAACTTTCACGGATCTGCAGGACTGTGCCATTAAGCTTTTCTGCAATGGCCCGGAAGGAAAGCAGAAGGGGCTGGAAGCTGCCGGTATATTCGTTCTCGCAGATAGAGTCCACGGTAAAATCGCCGGTGGCCATCTGGGCCAGGAATTTGTTTTCATCGTCAAGGATCATCCCAAGCTTGCGGATCAGTTCACGTACCTGGTCCGACAGAATACCCAGTTCATCCCTGGAGGTGTAGGAAAGGTCAATCTCCAGATCTCCATGGGCTATCCGGGATACGGCATGTTCAATCTCCAGCACAGGAAGTCTGATCCCCCGGATAATTATGATGGAGAAGAAGACTGCGATTAAAATAATCAACAGCATAATGGAGCCCTGTAAGAGCATGGCACTCCGGAAGAGGCTTACGCTGGAAGCAGTCTCTTCCTCACTGCCATTGAGATTGTAGGTGACGATCTGGTCAAATGCCGTGTTCAGGGAGGTGTAGAGCTTTGCAGATTCATCCTCCAAAAGTGCATAGGCCTCGGTGGTCTGGCCTCCCTTTGCCAGAGCAAGGAACCTGTCGTCTGCCTGACTGTACTGTGTCCAGAGCTGTGCGGCTGTGTCGTAGAAAGTCTTCTCGTCCGCATCAATCAGTTCTTCATATCTGGCCAGCAGGGCGTTCATCTGGCTTTTTGCCTGTTCAACATTTTCCAGATATGTATTCCGTGCTTCATCTGAACTGGCGGTAAGGCAGTTCACTTCATAGAGCCGGATGGCGGAGAGGGTTGCGCTCATGTGTCTTGCCGTGTCAATGCTGGGAAGCCAGCTTGTGGAGATATCACTGGTTTTTTCATTGAGCTTACCCATGAGATTGAAGGATAACCCTCCAATGATAAGCATACCAGCCAGTGCAATCCCCAGAAGAGTGTAGAGCTTCAGACTGATTTTCATGTTCCGGATCTGATTGATCATGATAAATGTCCCCTTTCAAAGTTCAATTTATGTTCCCCCAGTGTTTTCCCGGAGTAGAAGACAGTTTTTCAACTGTAACCAATTTAAATATATCGACAAAAATATGGGATTTGATAAGGTTTTAAGAGCATTGTAATTCTCATGAATTTCAGTTATACTGTTACAGACAGAAGGCTGTTAAGGCGGGACTTATGGCAGACCGATGTCTGGAAGCCCATGACTTGATATATGGAGGCAGGAATGGATCTGGCAGTGATCAGTTTTACCCCCAGGGGGACAGAAATGTGCAGGAAGCTGGTGGAAAAGCTGGCGGATCTGGGACATGTGAGTACAGGATATATTCCTGAAAAGTATGCCGACGGGCAGGAGAGGGATACCGGAAAGCAGGGGCGGATTCTGGTCCGCCGGGAGACGCTGGATGCATGGACAGAGCGGATATTTCCGGCGGTGGACGGGCTGGTGTTCGTCAGTGCGGCAGGGATCGCCGTGCGGGCGGTGGCTCCCTGGGTGAGGGACAAGATGACGGATCCGGCGGTAGTTGTGGTGGATGAGGGAGGACAGTATGCCATCTCCCTTTTGTCCGGACATCTGGGGGGAGCCAATGATCTGGCCCGGCAGGTGGCCGGAGCCATCGGCGCACAGCCGGTGATCACGACTGCCTCGGATGTGGAAGGGATATGTGCGGTGGATCTCTGGGCCAAGGATCATGGTCTGGTGATCACGGACCGGGTGCAGGCGCGGCAGGTGCAGGCACAGGCCCTGGAGGGGAAGCCGGTAGGGGTCTTCTGGGATCCGTGGCTGGAGACGTGTCTACCCTGGCTGGGCAGGGAGCCTCTGCCCAGGGGCTGGAAGCGGCTGTGTAAGGCAGATACCTGGCAGAAGGCCAGGATCTGGATCACGGTCAGCAGCAGGGAGGATGGGACAGAGCAGGAGAAACGTCCGGTGCTCCGGCTGGTACCGCAGGTTCTGGTCCTTGGGATCGGATGCAGACGGGGCGTGGCAGCAGGCCAGATCCGGCAGCAGGTGGAGCAGGTGCTGGCGGGGGCAGGCCTGGATATAAGCGCCCTGTGCCGGATTGCCAGCATTGATCTGAAGAAAGAGGAACCAGGGATTCTTGACCTGGCGGGGCAATTGCAGGTTCCCTATGAGACATTTACGGCAGAGGAGCTGGAGAACGTAAAGCAGCCGGTGGAGGAGTCGGATTTTGTCCGGTCAGTTACCGGTACAGGAAATGTCTGTGAACGGGCGGCGCTTCTGTCCGCCGGGGAACATGGCAGGCTGGTAGTGGGAAAGAAGCCCGGGAACGGCATCACAGTGGCAGTGGCGGCCAGAGGATGGAAATACTGACAGGCTGACAGCCGGCAGTATCCAGGTGGCTGTACAAAAAAGGCTGTGACTGTCAGGAAGTCCTGGCTGTGGGACGGATATATAACAAGGAAGGTAGAGTCTAATGGCAAAAGTGATCATTTTTGGCGGTACAACGGAGGGACGGGAGCTGGCGGAATATGCCGCAGAGAACCAGATACCGGTCATGGTCAGTGTGGCGGGGGAATATGGCAGCCAGCTGCTTGGAGCGTGTCCGGGGGTGGAAATACAGTGTGGCCGTCTGGATGGGGGCCAGATGGAGGAGCTTTTTATCCGTGAGAGTCCCGGTCTTGTGCTGGATGCTACCCACCCCCATGCGGTTCTTGTAACAGAGAACATCAGGCGTGCCTGCCAGAAGCTG
>CAJTOW010000227.1 GCA_910577655.1 uncultured Lachnospiraceae bacterium
CCGTTACAAACATGAAAGTTATTGTATGTTACCATATACGCAGGAACCATCAGGCATATCTCTCCCATAGGAAGACTACGCTTGCAAAAAGTTCGCTGTAGTGCTAGGGCCTGACAAAAATCCCTGGCAGATCAAGGCTGTATGGATGCTTGATCTGCCAGGGATTTTTGTTTTTCTCAATCTTCCAACACCGCTCCAAAGCATTTTACGTATTACGCTATAGGTCGCATGGGCCTTCCGTCAATCCCGTCCCGGCCCCAGGGACACGCCTGAGCTTGGACTGGGAGGCAGGGGACTGCCGGGTGATACATATCCAGGCCCAATAGGTGACGGGCGGCTGGGAGAGGTAGGAGATTCCGTCTCTTCCGGTGACGGCGGGATCTCTGTGGAATAATGTCCCGGACACTGGCCGGAAGGCATGGCAAAGGCCGAATCATCCGTGGAGTCTGTAGCATCTGAGGGAAGGGCGATACGCACAGCTGTAGCCTGGGGGCAGGAAGCCTCCGGCAGCATACCGGTGGCCTCGCAGATGGTCACCAGCACATGGACATCACATACCTCCGTGGGGACGGTTCCCTTGGCAAAATATTCCGTGTACACGGCATTGCCACGGGGATCAGCGCTACAGACACCGGGAATGGCCAGCTTGCCGGACTTGCGGCAGATCTCTGCCGGTACCACGCTGTCCGGAACCGGGAACCCGGGATCCGGAAGATTCTCATGGACACGTGTCATGATCTTCTTCCATATATCCTTGTGGAAGGAGGTGCCGCCATTCTGACTGGTCAGCTTCTGGTTGTTGTCACAGCCGCCCCAGATTCCGGCGGTGTAGTGGGGGGTGAAGCCCACGAACCAGATATCATTGTTGCTGGTAGTGGTACCGCTCTTGCCGGCATTGGACATGCCTGGGATATTGGCACGGGTGCTGGTGGAATTGACGCTGACACCAGACCGGGCAAACTTGCGGTTGCTCTCCATGGAAGCCTCCAGGGCATCGGTCAGGAGAAATGCCGTCGAATCCTTCAGTACCCGGTGGGTCTCCGGCTCATTATCAATGAGGATCTTGCCGTCATGATCCAGGATCCGTGTGAAGAATATGGGCCTGGTGTACACCCCGCCGTTGGCGATGGAGGCAAATGCAGCCGTCAGCTCCAGATTGGTAACACCTACCGTGATGCCGCCCAGGGCTGTGGCAGGATTCAGATCCGTGTCTGTCAGGGTGGTGATACCGAAATTCTCTGCATATTCCACCCCCAGCTGCGGGGATACGGTCTCCATCATACAGCGCACTGCCACGATATTCATGGAGTAGATGATGCCGTCCCGGATGCTGGAATAACCCAGATATCCCTGGCTGTACCAGTTGCGGAAGGTCTTGGTTCCGATGGTGTAGGGGGCGTCATAGTAGACGGTTCCCAGGGTGGCGCCGCAGGTATCAATGGCAGGCGCAAAGGCCGTGATAACCTTGAAGGTGGAACCGGGCTGACGCTTGGCATTGGTGGCACGGTTCAGGGTCAGGCTGGCAGTCTTGGGACCACGTCCGCCGCTGATGGCCTTGACCTGGCCGGTGGCCTGGTCCATGATGACGAAGGATACCTGGGGCTGGAGCTTCTTGGAGACGCTTTCGCCCAGGATGGTGTCGCCCTCGGTCAGCAGATATGCCTTGTAGGCATCCACATCATTCTGAACCGCTTCCTCTGTGTTATATAGTCCGTCATGGCTGTCGTGGAGTACATTCTTGTGCCATGCCTTGACTGATTCCTCCGAATAGTGCTTTGTTTCCCCGTCCGCATGCTGTACCGAGAGACGGTATTCCAGGGAATAGCGGGTGACGGAATAGTTGTCCGGATTGTTGACCTCCGAATCTACGATAGCCTGGATCACAGGATCCTGGGTGGTGATGATCTGGAGGCCGCCGCTGTAGAGCAGGTTGTGGGCCTGGGTGTCTGTGTAGCCAAGCTTCTCCACCAGGGTATCCTTCACCTGCTGGGTCAGCTCGTCCGTAAAATAGCTGTAGGGAGTGGAATTCTCCTTGGAGACCAGATCCACGTTCTGGATTCTGGCGTACACATCATCGGCCAGGGCTTCCTCCTGCTCCTCTTTGGTTATATAGCCCTGTTCGAACATATACTGCAGGATGATCTTGCGCTTCTCCTCATTGCGTTCTTTTCCGGTGATGGGATTTAAGCGTTCCGGGCTCTGGGTGATGCCTGCGATGACCGTGGCTTCTGACAGGGTCAGGTCAGAAACATCCTTGTCAAAATACCGCTTGGCAGCTACCTTGACCCCCAGGGTGTTCCTTCCCAGGTTGATAGTGTTCAGATAGTTGGTCAGGATCAGCTTCCGGTCCATGGATTTGGTCAGCTGGACGGCCAGGTACTGCTCCTGAAGCTTTCGCTCCAGTTTGGCGCCAAAGCTGGTTTCCATGCCTCCGTTAAATACATTGTTCTTGATCAGCTGCTGGGTGATGGTACTTCCTCCGCCGCTGTAGTCACCGGTCAGAATACCCACGGCAGCTCTGGAGATAGAACGCAGATCAATGCCGTTGTGTTTCCAGAAACGGGAATCCTCTATGGCGACAAATGCATTGACCAGATCCTCAGGAAGCTCGTCAAAGGTGGCCTCCTCCCGGTTGGAGCCTGCCGTGACCAGGGTGTCCGTAAGGTTTCCTGCGCTGTCGTAGACCGTGGTGGCATATCCAGTGGGGACAATGCTGTCTACATTGACCTCCGGTGCACTGTCAATGATACCTTTGACCATACCGATCCCGACGCTGGCAACTACCAGACAGCTGAAAAGCATCATAACAAAAAGGGTCTTAAAAAAGGTCAGAACGATGCGGGTCGTATATTTCCTGCGGTTTGAATTGGCCGCAGCGATCTTTTTCTCTGTCGCGATCTTACTGTAGTTCATAGGATCTCCTCCTTTCAGGGTCAGAATGAAAAAACCCATTCTCCATTATACCAAATATGGCGAGGTAATTCAAGGTTGCCAATCCATCCATTTCCTGCTATGATAGTGAAAGTGGTTACTGTTCACGGGGCGCATCTTCTTGTCTGGCTACGCCAGACAAGAAGCATCGGGCGTTCGCCCGATGTGGAAAACTGGACAAA
>CAJTOW010000228.1 GCA_910577655.1 uncultured Lachnospiraceae bacterium
TGGGCTATGTAACCTGAATTTGGCCCAAATATCCCAAGGGGCGCCTGCGGTGTCCCACAAAGTGGAGCGCACAGCTACCGGAAAGTAATATATTTTCAGACACACTCTAGAATATCCAACCGTTTATAATCTGCGATTCGTTTCCCGGCCTCCTCCAAGGTGAGATGGCTGCGGACAAAATCATAGTCGCTCCAGATGCGCTGGAGCTCCGCTTTGATCTGAGGGACATCCTCCAGCCTTTCCGCGCCAGAGCGGACGTAGTAATCGGGCAGCAGGGCACAGCCCACGATGCTGCTCTCGGCCCGGGGCAGTTCCTCCACACCCTGGCTCAGAGCAGCCAGTAGACGCAGATGGTTGTCGGTATAGCCGTTCAACTCCTGTTCCACTCCAAACAGACCGTTCAGGTCGAACAACTGAAAGGGGACCCTGCCTGGAACCTCGATCTCGCCGCTGTAATAGACCGGCTTACCGTTGAGCTCATAGAGCGCATTGCACATATCCATCAGGCGCTGGTAGGCCTCTTGCGAGGGTAAGGTCTGGAGAGAGTGAAACATCAGATCCACCGCCCAGTCCAGTTGGCCCAGCACCTCACAGCCTGGAAGTCTGGCCAGCCGTTCCCCCAGCCGCACCAGTCGGGCAATGGACAGCAGGCCCCACACCCGGACCTGGGGATCGCTCAGTACCTCCGCCCTGGCCTCAATTTCGGCGGGAACGGCGTTGTAGAACAGTCCGTCCTCATCCTCCAGCTGCCCAATGCGGTCGGAGCAATCATCCATAAGTTTCTCTCCCACCTTATCATAGATATTGTCGTCAGCGCTGTAAATGGTGTCCGCCCGGTGGAGCCACAGCTGGGCCTTATGTAAATCGCCTGCATCCATAGCGGTCACGCCCAGCTCGTAATAGGTCCTGGATACCCCGGCCCAGTCCTTTTTTTTCTGGAGCTCAGCAAGCCGCTCCTCTGGGGCTTTCACTTCTTTTTTTCCGAATCCAAACATAAAAATCATCTCCTGTTATATTTTTGTTGACACGAAATCATCATGCCATTCTTATTTTTTGATCCCTTTAACCTTTCGTGTTGACAAACGCCATAAAATTTTCCCATTGTAAAAACGACTAAATGGGTAGTTGCCTATTATCAATAACATTGTCTACATCCAAATTCATAAAGAGATCAGCAATCTCAGCAAACAGATTTATTATAGCACTTCATTTCCCAAAATAAAATAAGGTTTTTGCGCCTTATAAAATAAAATTGTAACAGTTCAAGGAGGGTCTGATTCTTTTGTTTAGATACTATCCCCATACTGGTTTCAGGAGATATTAAGATCCGCTATAGTCTCACAGAGCCGTCCTGGTTTCCTCCATACCCTGCTTTTTCAACAGAAGATCCTTTGCCGATATACCAGGCTCCGTCATATGGACCGGATCCAGAATACGGTTCAAATCCTCCTCGCTGAGGAGCTTTTCCTGGAGGATCAGGTTACGGATGGATTCGCCGGTGGCGATGGCTTTCTTGGCGATCTCGGCGGCTTTCTGGTAGCCTACATGGGGGCTGATGGCAGTGATGATGCCCACGCTGTTTTCAACCAGGAACCTGCACCGTTCTTCATTGGCTGTGATGCCGGAGACGCAGTTGTCCACAAAGGTCTGGACCGCATAAGCCAGGGTATCAATGGAATGGAACATGCAGTAGAAGACGATGGGCTCAAAGGCATTGAGCTCCAGCTGTCCGGCTTCTGCTGCCATGGTGATCGTCACGTCATTGCCGATGACATAGAAGGCCACCTGGTTGACCACCTCCGGGATCACGGGATTGACCTTGCCGGGCATGATGGAGGAGCCGTTCTGCTTGGCAGGAAGGTTGATCTCATTGAAGCCGGCCCTGGGGCCGGAGGACATGAGCCGCAGGTCATTGGCAATCTTTGACAGGGTCACTGCGCAGGCCTTGATGGCGCCGGATACAGCCACGAAGGAATCCAGGTTCTGGGTGGCATCGATAAGGTCAAAGGCCTGGACGAATTCCATGTCGGAGACCTCCACCAGGTTGGGGACGATGCGCCTTAAATAGGCTTCGTCTGCATTGATCCCGGTACCTACGGCAGTTCCGCCCATGTTCAGGGTGCGCATCTCGTCCATGGCTTTGTCCATCCGCTTGATATCACGCTGGATTGCCACGGAGTACGCGTGGAATTCCTGGCCAAGACGGATGGGGACCGCGTCCTGCATCTGGGTACGTCCCATCTTGATCACATGGTCGAATTCCTCTGCCTTCTGGCAGAGTGCGGTATGTAAGCGGAGAAGCTCTGCCTTGAGATGCTGGAGAAGGCGGAGAGAGGTCATCTTTCCGGCAGTGGGGATCACGTCATTGGTTGACTGGCTGCAGTTGACGTGGTCGTTGGGATTGACGATGGAATAGTCCCCTTTCTGTCCGCCCAGGCATTCGATGGCACGGTTTGCGATGACCTCGTTGGCATTCATATTCAGAGAGGTTCCGGCGCCGCCCTGGATGGGATCCACAATAAAGTCTTTCCGGAATTTCCCGGCCAGGATCTCGTCGCAGGCATGTACAATAGCCTGGGCGATCCGCTTGTCCAGAAGGCCGATTTCACAGTTGGTGATGGCTGCCGCCTTCTTGATATAAGCCAGACTGTTGATGATCTCCGGGTGCATGGTCAGTCCGGTGATGTGGAAATTTTCAGCAGCACGCAGGGACTGGACCCCATAATATACGTCCTCCGGCACATCCTTGGTACCGATAGAATCCTGCTCAATCCTATAATCAGAATTTCCCTTGTTCATAAATATTCTCCCTTCTGTCAGAGACATTTGAATGTTTCTGCCCTCATTATAAGAACCAGGATCAGTATAATCAAATACTTATTTTTCTATAAATACTATATCATTGGTGTTATAGTGGGATTTGGTAAGTTCAGAAAGGCGACACAGACTTAGGCACTCAGCAATGAAGCTTTGGTAAAAGTCCAGACACTCCCCTGGACAGATATAAGCTTGTTACTGTTCACGGGGCGCATCTTCTTGTCCGGCTACGCCAGACAAGAAGCATC
>CAJTOW010000229.1 GCA_910577655.1 uncultured Lachnospiraceae bacterium
TTTGTCCAGTTTTCCCCGCCCCGTGAACTGTAACCTTATTGGGTGTAACAGTTCAGGGGACGGGGAGCGTTGCCCTTTTTTGCTATTTCCTATGTTGCACTGCCCAGCATATTGTCTAATTTTTCATCAAACACAGTAACCAGTCCCGTCAGAACAGCACCTGTGTTAACAGACTCGCCACGATCAGAACCAGGGCGCCACAGATTCTGGTTGCAATCTGCGCAAATGGCAGTAATTCCATCCTGCCGGCAGCAGACAGAACCGCAATATCCCCCGTACCGCCCATATTGGTTGTACAGAGCCCTGCCGTAATTCCGGCCTCAATGGGATAAAAGCCCACCAGATGGCCTCCCACGCCTGCACCCAGTGCCACACTGCCCACTACCACAAATACCAACAGCAAATACATGGGAGATAAGGCATCCACCACTGCTCCCAGATCGATCATGGAGATACCGATGCCCACTAACAGGGCGCTGGTCCAGTTCTTCATGACAAACTGGGACCACTGGCGGGCAGACTCCTCAAATTTCTTCGGCACGATCCCGCAGGCCTTACTAAATGCTACCAGGATGATCATCCAGGCATATGCGTGTACAGCCGGCACAAGCTTTCCTATAATGGTTCCAAGCTGGAAGAAAAACATGGCGGTGATCAGTCCGATCCCCAGAGTTTCCAGTGAAAGGCTTGAGCTGTCTGTTTCCGTCATGTCAGCGCTGTGGCCCTTCATCAGCTTTCCCCTGCCTGTCAGCCCAGGCTTTATCTCCCCCAGTTTTGCCAGCAGGCCGGCCCCCACGATGGCCATCACATTTCCCAGGGTGGATGCCGGTATCATGCGGGAGATCACCATGGAGGCATCTGTTCCCAGGGCCTGCGCATACATGCCTGACAAAGGCACAACCCCCGCTCCCATGCCGCCTCCCATCATGGGAATCGCCACATACATGACCGCATCCACAAATCCGTATCCCACCACAGAACCCACGATGCCGACACAAAAGATTGCCATGGTCATGGCACAGACTGCCACCGGCAGGAAGCGGACCGAGGCCCGCAAAAGCAGGGACCGGTCCATTCCCAGGATACTTCCTGTAATCAGCGCTGCAATGTAAAAATTCAAAAATCCCGTGGTGTTCATGAAACCATTGATATTCTCCACCACTTCCTCCGGGATCAGGCCTGCATACACCAGGGCCGCTGATGCAAAGATGCAGACAATGGCGCCGCCTCCCAGATAGGTTTTCACAATCGGGAGATTATTCCCCACCACATTGAACAGTCCTCCGAACACCATCATGACCAGCAGCGCTCCCAGCATACCGGACGGAAGCCATCTGACCGCCATGGCAGCCGCGGTTACTGCTGTAATCAATAGATAAAGCGGCAGCTGGATTCCCATGATCTCCATATCCAATGCTTTTCCCATAACATAATTCCTCCTTACATTTTACTCCAAACTGTTTGCTGGCTTCATCCTAACATGGGATTCCAAAAATAGAAATATTTTGAATCTATTGCAGTACTTTTGAAAGTAAAGAAAACGATTGACCTATAGAATTTACAGCTATTCCATGATATATTTTATTGTAGCAGACCAGGGGGCAAAACTCTGCTGCCCCCCGGTTTTTGCCTGAACCACGCCGGCATCCCAGATGGAACATGTACGTTTTTACCATACCAGATATGTTGCGAAAGGATTTATATGAGCAGAAAGCCTTTAGAATATCAGATCCATATATCCCAGATTGCTGGAATCATCCTGGCGATTCTTACATCCTTTGCCATTTCCCTCTACTACAATCTGACCAACAAGCAGGCCTTTTTGGATCAGAACATCAGCAATGTCGGGCTCCTTCTGTCCGAATCCGCAGAGGTACAGCAGCTGTTGTCCTCCCGCACGCCTTCTGATTCCTTCAATAAAAAGCTGGATTCTCTCATCCAGGATATGGACTATATTGATGTGATCACGATCTGTGATACCAGCAGTATCCGTTACTATCACAATGATAAACATAAGATCGGCGGCACCTTTGTAGGCAATGACGAATCCCTCATCCTGGAGGGCAATTCCCCTTATATTACCCAGGCAGAAGGAACCCTGGGCATGCAGCGCCGTGCCTTCTACCCGGTAAAAAATGAGAATCAGGAGATTATCGGTTTTGTCATGGCGGGCATCCTGACTGCCAGTATATCCCAGCTGACAAAGGATATCCTCAAATCCTTCCTGCTGGCTGCTGTTGTACTCAGCTGCATCGGTATCTTCCTGTCCCACTTAGTCTATCTGCGCCTGAAAAATCTTCTCTTCGGATACCGTCCGGAGGATTTCCGCAAGATTCATATTGAGGAGAAAGAGGTAATCGATGCTTTGGAGGAAGGGATTGTAGCCATAAACACAGAGGGCGAACTGATCCTGTTCAATGAATCTGCCAGGAGTATCTTTGGGTTTGATACCCTTCCCTCTCCCACCACCAGACTGACAGAGCTCTACCCAGAGACACGGCTTCCGGATATTTTAAAGACTGCTGTTCCGGTCTACAATGAAAACCTCCTGATCCATGGAAACCACATTCTGGCCAACCATATCCCGATCATAAAACAAGGCCTTGCCATCGGTGCCATATCCATTCTCCGCGACAAAACGGAGGTTACCAGACTGGCTGAGACTCTGACCGGCACCCGCTGTATGGTGGACACCCTCCGGGTCTTTAATCATGAATTTAAAAACAAGCTTCATGTAATTCTTGGCTATATTGAAATTGGGGAGACTGAGAAGGTGCGGGATCTGATCCTCCATAACAGTCTTGTCTCCAGTGATGCGGTAAGTGAAGTCACCAGTAAGATCATGGTTCCCGGCATCGCCGCCCTTCTGATCGGCAAACTGATACGCGCCAGCGAACTGGGCATTCATCTGCTGCTGAAGCCCGACTGCAATTGCAAAGAGGAACCGATGAATCTTCCTATGGAAGCTTATATTACGATCCTGGGCAATCTG
>CAJTOW010000230.1 GCA_910577655.1 uncultured Lachnospiraceae bacterium
TGGGCCAAATTCAGGTTACATAGCCCACTATGCGCCCTTCATTTGGCCCAAATCTTCCACAAAGCGGAATGCACAGCTACCAGAAAGCAATTTTCAGACACGCTCTAGTAATTCTGCGCATTCCTCTCAAAGTACGCCTTGGGATAGGAGCATACCGGGCAGATCTGCGGCGCCTCATCCCCTTCGTGGATATATCCGCAGTTGCGGCATTTCCAGCCCAGGGGCACGTCGCCCCGGAAGGTTCCGTTGCTCTTTAGATGTTCTACCAGTCTGCGGTAGCGTTTCTCATGAACCGCTTCCACGCTTCCCACCAGCTCGAATTTCTTCGCCAGCTCCGGGAAGCCTTCCTCTCTGGCCTCTCTGGCCATGCGGGCGTACATATCTGTCCATTCCATGTTTTCTCCGTCAGCAGCGCTGACCAGATTCTCCTCAGTAGAGCTCATACAGTTTAATTCATTGAACCACATACGGGCATGAGCCTTCTCCTGCTCCGCGGTCTCCAGGTACAAGGCAGCCATCTGCTCATATCCGGCATTCTTCGCCGCGTCCGCATAGAAGGCGTACCGGGTTCTGGCCTTGCACTCTCCGGAAAATGCCTCCCACAGATTCTGTTCCGTCTTTGTTCCGGCGTATTTGGACATAGGAAATCCCTCCTTGAAGTTAGATTGCAGGCCCATAGGAATATGGGCTTCTGGGTATAGTATGGACAGAATTTCCAGATTTATTTCTATTTGGGAATGAAATTGCTTTTTCTCATTCTATAATTGCCCGGATGCTAAGAAAGCAAAAACCAGCAATCTGTCTTCAATATCCAGCAGCTCTTCATCAGAGGCAATACTGGCGGCTGTGCTGATAAAGGTTTTACTGCCGGATTGGGCCAGATTTCAGGATATATTCATTTTTCTTTGTGTGTTGCGGTTTTTTGCCGCCAGGCGAAATGCCTTTTCCATTGCCGGTGTAAGCTCAGGAGATTCACTGTAAATAGGTCTTAATCTTTGGTATATTCAATAACGTCTTTTATGTCACAATCGAGCATGTTACAAAGGTCATTCAGGGTATTGAGAGTGATACTTCTATTGTGTTTGAGATTATCAAGCATACCCCTACTCATCTTAATAATCCTCTATGAGATTGTATTGAGTAATCCCTTTATCTTTTAGAGTCTCCCACAAAGGGTCAAAAGTTATCACAAGCATCACCTCACGATAAAGTGTACAAGTATTTTTAAATGTCGGATATTCCCAAATATTTGGGAATATGTTAGAATGGGCTATGGGGGTGATTCAAAGGTACAAAAGAATTTTTAAGATGGTAGGTCTATGTGTATGTGCTTTTATTATAGGTATGTTTATAGGATTTATACGCTTGCACATAAGTGATAGGAGGTCAGAACACAAATTTGATATATGTCAAGGGTATAGTTTCGTGTCTGGTGGATATGATGATACATCAATCCATGTTATAGTAAATAGAGAAGAATATGATATAGAGAGTATGGTTGATGAGGTAAGAAATTTTCATAATACATTAAATGGGGAGGCGGATAAATTAGAGATAAATTTGTACAATTCAAGAAATGATTGGAAATCAGGAGCTTGTAAAGGTAGCAAGGTCTACTATAAAGATTAAGAAAACACATAAAATTGTATACATAAGAGGGAGATAAAAAACAGCAGTGGTGCAAATCGAAATTAATGCAGGCATATATCGGATATCTGAAAAGTCATTTTGAAGATACCAATATCATCTTCATCGACTTTATGGATCTGGCCACTCTTTTTACCAGACGCCGTATCAGAAGGAAATCGATTTTATAGTACAAAAAGGAGGCGAGAAATGTTATACTCAGGTCAATGATGACATCTCAGGCCGGGAAACATTTGAGAGAGAATGTGCTCCGTTATTACAAATTCGGGATGCTTATCCCAAAATGATCATTGCCCGGACAAAGCATCCCAAATACACATACGAAGGTATAGAGGTTTACGATATAGCAGACTGGTTATCCAGGGAGTAGCTCTATCGTAAGAGGCTCAACATGTTCAGAGTAAGAAGGAATAAATTTATGGAAAAAATGGTAGAAATATGCTGTGGAAGCTATTACGACGCGAAACAGGCGGCAATAGGCGGAGCCGGGAGGATCGAGCTGAACAGCGGCCTGACGCTGGGCGGCCTGACCCCTACCCTGGCCACCTTAAAGCTGGTGAAGGAGTCGTTTCCTTTGAAGGTAATCGCCATGGTGCGGCCCAGAGGAGCAGGCTTCTGCTATTGTGAAGAGGACTTTCAGGTTATGAAAGCAGAATGCAGGACCCTTGTGGAACATGGCGCTGACGGCATTGCTTTTGGATGCCTGAGGGAGGATGGGTCTCTGGATGAAGAAAGGATAAAGTCTATGCTGGAGATCATCAGGGGAGGGGGAAAGGAAGCCGTATTCCACCGTGCCTTTGACTGCACGCCGGATCCCTTTAAGGCCATGGAGAGGCTGATTGCCCTGGGAGTAACCCGGGTTCTGACCAGCGGACTGCAGCCCAGGGCCATAGACGGCTGGGAGCTTTTAAAAGACCTTCAGGAATGCTATGGAAGCGAAATCGAAATCCTTGCAGGCAGCGGAGTCAATGTCTCCAACGCCAGGAAGCTTATGGAGCTGACCGGGGTTACCCAGGTCCACAGCTCCTGCAAAGACTGGAAGACCGATCCTACCACAGTGGGAGGGAAGGTATCTTACAGTATTGCATCCGGAGAGCATGAGCTGTGCTATGACGTAGTGTCGGCAGAGCTGGTAAAACAGCTTCTGGACAGCGTTTTCCCAGAGAAAGAAGGCTTTGGTTTATGTTAGCCAGATACAAACGGAATCCAATGGTGCGGAGGATTATTACCATTGCGGCAGTTGTGGCGTCGGCGCGGTAGTGTAAAATAGTTTGTGTCTTTGGAAAAAATGGCTCCTTTTTGGTAAGAATTCAGATATGACAATTCTTATCGAAAAGG
>CAJTOW010000231.1 GCA_910577655.1 uncultured Lachnospiraceae bacterium
GCGATTTTCATGGGCAGATGCCGTAACAGTTCAAGGGGTATCTGAACTGTTACGGCAATGGGCAACAGTTCAGATAGGTCTGCGTGTTCACCATTACATAGATTCCTTAAATCTGCGAAAATTTAAAGATAAAATAACTTTAAATAGGATATCCTATTTTATTATTTTGAAGCAGCACACCAATGTACACCAGAACCTCACAGTACCTGATTTTGCGAGAAACCAGGGGTACATAACCAGTGAATTGGAGGAAACGTGGATGGCAGAAAACGAGAAGTGTCTGGATATGGTAGAAAAGAATTCATCAATACCCAGGTGATCAGCCGGGGACTGGATGAGCGGACCGCCGCTGCCTACCGGATGGATCTGGAAAAATTCTATCTATGGCCAGAAACGTCAAGGATGCCGGATGGATCGGCCTGGGAAGAGAGGATGGAAGCCTATCTGGAATATCTTTCCAGGGAAAGAGGGCTCAGGTACTCCACTCTTTTCAGAAAACAAAAGGTGTTTGAATACTATCTTTCTTATCTGGTGTCCAGGGGAGTTTTGGAGAACCACCGTCCATTGAAGCAGATGAGTCCCCCTGAAAAAGCGGATACCGATACGTTGCTGACAAAAAAGAAGTGGAAACATTCTTCCAGGCTATTGACAAGGAGTATGAGGATCTGGACAGTGATTTCCGCAGACGCATCTGTCTCAGAGACCAGGTGATGATGAAGCTTCTGTTCTATCATGGGATTAATATCAGTGAGCTGCTGCAATTAGAGTTGTCTGATTATAACAGAACCCTGATGATCCACAGGAAACGGGAGGAGGGGTATTTACTTATATAGTGGATCTTACAAATGAATTAGTCAAAAAATATGATATGTATATCGCATATGCCGTTCGTCCCCA
The DNA here is from genome assembly GCA_910577655.1 of uncultured Lachnospiraceae bacterium. Classification (GTDB taxonomy): domain Bacteria; phylum Bacillota; class Clostridia; order Lachnospirales; family Lachnospiraceae; genus Brotaphodocola. The sequence goes on from CAJTOW010000231.1 coordinate 898, forward strand.
GACGCCTTCGGATTACCACACTTATTTTGATAATAGAGTCCATCTGACTGAAGTTTTATAATATAGAATTTGAACTCTGCCTATAATAAAGAACCTGAAGCATTTCGAAAAAGTTAAGAGTATTATCGAAGGAAGATCAAGGGAAATTCTGACAGAACTCCCCGGCAGTCACTATTTAGGTAACAGTTTAGACGGGGGGCAAGAAGATGCCCCGTCTGAACTGTTACAATGATAGTGTCAATATAGCAGATCATTGCAATCTTTTGAGACACTTATGTTCTTTGTTAAAATAAATCACTATGAGTTCCGGTTCTGGTAAGGTATAGGATCAACTCATCATTGGAGATTTCGTAAATTAATAACCAGTCAGGTGTGATATGGCATTCCCTTGTCCCGGCATAATTGCCACTTAAAGCATGGTCTCTGTTCTTCTCTGGCAATGGTTCCCCATTTGCGATTTTTTTGATGACAGCCGTTAATAATGAAAGGTCATAACCCCGTCTATGTATCCGTTTCAAATCTTGTCGAAACCTGCTGGTTGGTTTTACAGTATATTTCACTGAAGCAGTTCCTCCATCATCTGGTCAATATCTGTATAGGATTTTCCCATAGACGGATTTTTTTTCATTTGGCCCACTTCCTCTATGGCTGCTTTTGTTTCTGCATTGGGAATCTCCATGGAAATATTGAAGGGAATCCTTTGTTCTCTCACAGCCTGTTTCGCTGTTATGGTAAAAAAGGTGGTCAGGTCCATGCCTAAATTGGAAACAAGTTCTTGTAATTGACTTTTTAATTCTTCATCCATTCTCATTGTAACATTCGCTGTAGCCATATTGTCAACCCCTTTCTGACTTTTAGTATACACTAAAAAAAAAAGATGTCAATACACTGTATAAACAATGGCATGAATACCGTAACAACTGTTGCTAAAAAAATCAATAATTCACAAAATTCCATTGCATTAACTCAAATAAAATAATAAAATGTAGGCAGAAGCATGAACAGGATAACAACGAAACCTGATATAGATGAAAAGGTGAAGGGGTTGTGAAAAATTAATTATGAAAACAGTCATAATCGGAGATATTCATGGCTGCTGTCAGGAACTTGTAGCGCTCCTGGCAAAGGTGCAGTTTGACAGGGGGCAGGACCGGCTGGTGAGTCTGGGAGATCTGATGGACCGGGGCAGGGAGTCCTATGAGGTATTTGATCTCTTCCGCTATCTGAAGACAGAGATGGGAGAGGAGTGCGTCATTATCCGGGGGAACCATGAACAGATGATGCTGGACGCCTCCATCAATCCTTTTGCCCGGATCCTGTGGAAACAGAATGGCGGCGGAAAGACGATCCGGTCCTTCTACCGCCACCAGGATCATGTGTACCGTCATGCAGGATGGTTCCGGAAGAATACGGTGCCCTATTATGAGGACGTACGGTTCCAGTGCACCCATGCGGGGGTTCAGGACGGAGATATCGCCCAGAGCGATAAGGAGACCCTTCTGTGGGACAGGAAGCGGCTAACGGACAATGACTACAGCGGGAAGCTGACCATCGTGGGCCATACCCCTCTCTCCGGTCCGGCCTGGTGCGCCGGGGATAAAAAGACGCGGGCTGTGCTGACAGAGCGTGTCCGGATGAGTCTGCCGGAGCAGGGGATGATCTGTCTGGATACCGGATGCGTGTTCGGATACCGGCTGACGGCTATGGTGGTGGAGGAGGATAGGACTTACTGGCTGGAAAGTGTGCCGCGGGTGGACAGTGCTCCGGCTGATGATGTTCCAGGCCCCGGCTGATCATTACGCTGACCGGCAGGCCAGGGAGCTTGAGAAATTCAGATAATTATGGTAGACTTATCTGAATATTAGAGCGTGTCTGAAAATTCATTCCCGGCATCTGCACGCCCCACTTCGCGGTACACCGCAGGCGTCCCACAAACTGTGACGCACATCTGCCAGAAAGCAATTTTCAGACACACTCTAGCAATTGTTTATAATTTTGTAATTGCGAGGAGGAAAATGACATGGATAAAAAACA
>CAJTOW010000232.1 GCA_910577655.1 uncultured Lachnospiraceae bacterium
CCCTTGTGGAGATGCCGGGAATGAATTTTCAGACACGCTCTAGCAGGCATTGAGGGAAGGAGCCAGCCAAATCCCACAGCTCCTCACCCTGCCAGCCAGTGGAGCCCCCGGATCTCTGGCTCGGGAATCCGGCTCATTATTTCATTTAAATGTACCTGAAGGAATGGATCGGTTCCCCTGGTCAGACCCTGACGATTCAGTTCCACTGCCACAGCGCCACAGATCTCCTCGATAATCTCCGGGTTCTTTGTATCCGCCAGCACTGTAAAAAGCTGCTGCAATTCTCCAAGTCTCTCCAGATCTCCCAGGCCTCTGTGCATCCATTTGTAAAAAGGGGCATAGCGGTTGTTCAGAAGATAGACCATCTCCATGGCGTGCCGCATAAATTCTGCCAGAGCCAGGGAAGCCGCCACCATCTCTCCCCGGTTCACACAGCGGGGATAGTTGTACTGGCCTGACTGGGACATGACCGCTGCCCGGGCTACCAGCTTCTTGATGCGTACGCTCTCCGGGTATCCCTGCCGCAGGATATCCCGGATCCGGCTGAAGGTGCCGGCATCATCCCGGAACACCTTCCCATTAGTCGCCACCGCCAGATAGCTGTCCGGAATACCAAGCCAGTCTGCAGGACTCTCCGGCACATCTGGCCTTCCCAGAAAATGCCTGTAGAAATCCCCTGTCTCCCACACCCCTGTCCGGTGTCCGGTCATGGCATTGTCCCGCCGGACGGGCAGGCCGGCCATCACGGCCGGAAGCTCCTCGTAATCCTTCTGCAGGCGGCTTCCGATCTCCTGATAATCTTTCTTTTCAAGCCACAGACAGAAGGCCGGACCAAAATCGTGGTCGCGGGAAATCCGGTCATCAAAGCCGAAACATTCGGACCCTTCCCCCACAAGACCCACGGCAATCCGCGTTTCATACTCAGGGTATTTTTCATGAAGCATAGGCCGGCCATAGGTTTCATAATAGCGCTCGGCCAGTTCCATCCCGTTCATATGATTCCTCCTATCTGTTCCATCGATGCCGGAAAGCAGTTTTCAAACACGTTCTAGCCGATATACTTCCCAAGTCCGCCCCAGTTCTCCTTAAATATCTCCGCATCCATCAGCTTTAAATCCGGGGAAATCTCTGGCTTAAAGCCCAGTCTGTCCAGGACATCCTTTTGCAGGTCAATGCCGGGAGCGATCTCGATCAGAGTCATTTTATGATCAATCAGCTTGAAGACGGCGCGCTCGGTCACATAGAAGACCTCCTGGTCCCCGGGTGCGTACTGGCCTGCAAAGGTGATCTGTCCCACCTTTTCCACGAACTTCTGGATGGTGCCTTCCTCCAGGATCTCCAGCTTCCCGTCTCCCACCTTCAGCTTCGCTTTGCCCATAAGAGTACCGGCAAAGATTACCTTCTTGGTAGCCCGGGTGATATCAATGAATCCGCCGGGGCCCGTAAGACGCTTGCCCATACGGCTCACGTTGTTATTGCCGTCGCCGTCTACCTCGCCGATGCCTAAGACCGTCATATCCAGACCGCCGCCGCTGATTAAGTCAAACATCTCATTGGGCGTCAGGATACACTCCGGGTTGTAGGCGCTTCCAAAGCTTGGCAGAGCCGAGGGAACACCACCCACCATGCCGCTCTCAGTGCTCATGGTGACCTCATCGATAAAGCCTTCCTCTGCAACCACCTTGGCCATATCCGCGGGCATGCCCACGCCAAGATTGATCAGATTGCCTTTTTTCAGTTCCATGGCGCAGCGGCGGCATACCACCTTCCGCTCGTCAAAGGGCAGAGGCTCAATGCTGTCTAAGGGGATACGGATATGTCCTGAATAGGACGGCTCCCAGTAGGTACCCTCTGCCTGCCAGCAGGACTTGGGATCCCTCGCCACCACCACATAATCCACCAGCTTGCCCGGAATCTTGATATCCTTGGGATTCAAGGTCTCTTTCTTGGCCAGATACTCTACCTGGACGATGACGGTTCCGCCGGAATTCTTTGTTGCTGTTGCCACGGAAAAGCCTTCATTCATCACGCTCTCATGGTCAAAAGAGATATTGCCGTTCTCATCGGCAATGGTTCCACGCAGCAGGGCCACATCACACTTGAAGCTGGGGTAGAACAGATACTCCTCCCCGTTGATCTCAATGACCTTCACCAGCTCATCTTTGGCGCATTCATTCATGCGGCCGCCCTCTACCCGGGGATCCACGAAGGTACCCAGACCGGTCTTGGTAATCAGGCCCGGACGTCCTGCGGCAACCTCTCTCCACAGATTGATGATAACCCCCTGGGGCAGACAGTGGGTCTCGATCTGGTTCTGGCGTGCCTGGTCACAGAGGGTAAACGCACTGCCGATGTGGGCGCTGGACCACTTGGTCACCAGTCCAGGGCCGGCTTCGCCCAGGCGGGTCACCCCACGGGCGCCATGATCCTTGTCCGGCTCCGGAAGGGGATTCCGGTCCCATCCTATGAACTGGTTGCCATACCCCCAGTCTCCCATGGCACTGCCCTGCTTCAGATTCAGATTGCAGGGATGTCCGGTCTCCCGGAAATTGTCACGGATCGCGCAGGCGATCTCCTCCGCCCAGCCGGATAACCCCATACCTGCAACACCAACCGTCGCTCCGTCGGGAATCAGTTTTGCCGCCTCTGCGGCAGTTACAAATTTTGCCATTGCTTATTCCTCCTCCTGATTGTCTGGTACTGCTGTGCTCATGCAAAGTCGAGAACGTTCATGCAAACATGTCTTTTCAAACATGTCATTATTATAACATTATTATGAGTGGCGCGCAATTACAAATTGACATATTCCTGTTTTCACGGTAACAATTCAGTTACAGTTCACGGGGCCGGGAAAACTGGACAAAACAGACGTCAAGCTCGCTTGTAAGACTGTTTTTGTCCGGTTTTCCACATCGGGCAGACGCC
>CAJTOW010000233.1 GCA_910577655.1 uncultured Lachnospiraceae bacterium
GAAGGAGACGGTGCGGTGGCATCGTTGACTGACGACAACACGGCAGACGGCAAAACAGGCAGTACTGAAAGTCTGATTACTGGGTGGATGGGACACTGGTATGAGAGGACAACTATGAAACGAGTCAGAATGACTGTAGCTTATGACGGAACCAGCTACTGCGGCTGGCAGTTCCAGCCCAATGGCCTTACCATTGAGGAGGTGCTGAACCGGGAGCTGACCGCACTTTTGAAAGAGCCTATAGCAGTGACCGGCGCCAGCCGCACCGATGCAGGTGTCCACGCACGGGAGAATATTGCCGTCTTCGACACAGAGAACAGGATGGCAGCCGACAAGATCTGTCTGGCCCTAAACCAGCGTCTGCCGGAAGATATCCGGATCCTGGAGTCGGAGGAGGTGGCCCCGGACTGGCACCCCAGAAAGGCCAACTGTGTCAAGACCTATGAGTACAGAATCATGAACCGGAAGGTAGCCATGCCTCTGGAGCGATTGTATGCCTATTTCTGTTACTATCCCCTGGATGTGGGGAAAATGCAGCAGGCAGCGGCATACCTTGTTGGTGAGCATGACTTCCAGAGCTTCAGTTCGGCCCGGGGGCAGGCCAGGGATACGGTACGAACCATCTACAGCCTGGATGTGACCAGGGAAGGCGAGATGATCACCATCCGGATCAGCGGCAGCGGTTTCTTATATAATATGGTAAGAATCATTGCAGGGACCCTTCTGAAGGTGGGCATTGGCATCTATCCGCCGGAGCACGTGGCAGAGATTCTTGCCGCCCGTGACCGGAAGCAGGCAGGCCAGACCGCCCTTGCCCGGGGGCTGACCCTGGTCAGTATGGAATATGAGAAGGAACTGCCTGTCTGGTGCCATGTCCGGGTTCCGGAATGGAGCTACCATATCCTCCAGTCCCGTATCCATACGGAGCAGACCGCATACTTCTGGATCGAGCACTGTCCGGATGAGGAGTGGGACCGGCTTTTGCGCCGGAACATTCACCACGCCTTCCAAAACGGTGCCAGAAAGGTCTGGATCAGAGACTTAGAGGCCAGTCGCCTGAAAGCCGGAGATACTTACGGCTATTATAAGCTTGCATGTCTCCTTCCGGACGGCACAGAGCCCGCTCTCTTATCACGGTCCGGGGCCGAGTCCGGGAACAGGGACATGGACAGGGGCACTCCGCAGCCAGTCGGGTCAGATGTCCAGACACCAGACTTTACCCAGGAAGAATGCGCGGTGATCAGAACCTTTGACAAGCATCTGAAAACGATTGAAAACTTTCAGGACGGCGGATGGTTTTGCGCTTGTGATGCTGGTTCCTGTTTTTAGCAGATTTCTGCAAGCTTAGAGTTTCTGGCTCCGGACTCCGGCAAGCTGGGGGAACCTTTTTCCAGAGCGTGCCCTTTGGGACAACTACTCTGTGTATAGTAACCAATAAATAACAGTTCAGATACCCCCTGAACTGTTACCGGACTCTTACAAAACCTTTGCTGCTTTGAGAAAAAATGGTTGACACACGAGAACGCGTGTAATATAATATTAAACTGTGTGACGTTAGGAAAACCAGCTGAAGCCATAGCCCCGGAATAGGCGTTTTCCTACCATTGTAGAGTGAAGTGGCGCCATGCGCCGTTTAAGAAACCCTAATTTAACAGGAGGTTGACCAATGAAGAGTTTTATGGCTAGTCCAGCGACGATTGAGAGAAAATGGTATGTAGTAGACGCTACCGGATATACATTAGGACGTTTGGCTTCAGAAGTGGCAAAGATTTTGAGAGGAAAGAACAAACCGATCTTCACCCCCCATATGGACTGCGGCGATTATGTGATCATCGTGAACGCATCCAAGGTTAAGGTTACCGGTAAGAAGCTGGATCAGAAGATCTACTACAGACATTCTGAGTATGTAGGCGGTATGAAGGAGACCACCCTGCGGGAGATGATGGCCAAGAAGCCGGAGCGCGTGGTGGAGCTGGCAGTGAAGGGGATGCTTCCCAAAGGACCTTTAGGAAGAAGTATGTACACCAAGCTTCATGTGTATGCAGGCCCGGATCACGAGCAGGCAGCCCAGAAGCCGGAAGCCCTGGAATTCAAATTTTAAGAAAGGTCAGTGAAAGGAGGAAGTTATCATGGCAAATAAATATTACGGAACAGGCAGAAGAAAAAAATCCATCGCAAGAGTATATCTGGTACCCGGTACCGGTAACATTACCATCAACAAGAGAAACATTGATGACTATCTGGGTCTGGAGACCTTAAAGCTGATCGTTCGCCAGCCCTTGGTGGCCACCGAGACAGTTGACAAGTTCGATGTACTGGTGAATGTACGCGGCGGCGGCTTCAGCGGACAGGCAGGCGCAATCCGTCATGGCATTTCCAGAGCCCTGCTCCAGGCAGACGCTGACTATCGTCCGATTCTGAAGAAAGCAGGATTCCTGACCAGAGATCCGAGAATGAAAGAGAGAAAGAAGTACGGCCTCAAAGCGGCTCGTCGCGCTCCGCAGTTCAGCAAGCGTTAAATTTTATCAAAATGGCTCAAAAAGCCCGGAAAATCAAAGGTTTGCGGTTAGAGGGAAGTAATTTCAGATTAGGCGGTATAGCCCCAATTACAAGGGCTGTACCGTCTTTTCGATTTCCTATGCGCCTTGCCGTTTCGGTTGTGTGACAGAAAGGAAATTGATTTCACCCACAAAGTTGAAAACAATATCCACTTTCTGTACCCGTTTCCCGTCCACTTTTTCCGGCGCATGGACTATGATTTTCTTGATAAATTCATTGACGATTGCGGGGGTAAGTTCCTTTATCCCCACATATTTGCGGATAATCGCGGCGAAGCTGTCAAAGTCGCTCTTGTTCTGTTCGTATGTATCGACTTCCTGCTGGTCTGTCTTGACCTTTTCTTCCAGTTCCCG
>CAJTOW010000234.1 GCA_910577655.1 uncultured Lachnospiraceae bacterium
TGTTTTGTGGACAAGAGGGAGATTCTGTGTGATCTTGTACCGCTTGTGGAGTAGAACCAGGATGTGGCAGAGGAGTCTGGAACCAGTCAGGGGAAATCTCCCAAGTATGTGTGCATTACCAGGCCCCACCATTTTGGAAAGACAGTAATGGCCAATATGGTCGCTTCTTATTTTGGAAAGGGAGTGGACAGAAGCAGGGAGTTTAATACGCTGAAGGTGTCCGGATATCCGTGGTACCGGAAGCATTTGAACCAGCACAATGTGATTCATATTATGTTCAACGAGATGCCGCAGAACTGCAAATTCTATGATTCGTATTTGAGCCGGATACAGAGTCTTCTGATGGATGATTTACAGATGATGTATCCACATGTGCGGCTCCGGGAGGATGAGGCTGTATGGGATGCTTTAAGGAAGATATATGAGTATTGCGACAGAGAACGGTTTATTTTCATTTTTGATGAATGGGATTTTATATATCATCAGGACTTTGCATCCGATGAGGAGAAACAAGCCTTTACAAAATTCCTCAGCAATCTTTTAAAGGATAAGGCTTATGTGGAGATGGCTTATATGACCAGGATTCTTCCGATTACAAGGTATTCCAGCGGTTCGGAATTCAATATGTTTTTTGAGTTTTCCATGGCAACTATGGCAAAGTACAGCGAATACTTTGACTTTACGGACGAAGAAGTGGACGTGCTTCACCAGAAATATATTGAATGTCAGACAGAGCCGAAGGTAACCCGGGCGGGGCGGGAACTCTGGTATGACGGCTATCAGACCGCATCTGGCAGGCGCTTGTATAATACCCATTTTGTGGTGGGGGCACTGTCATTTAACCAGATATGAATTGTTGAGCTGAAAGTTGATGGCACAGTGGACAGCGCAATTCAGCAGATCAAAGACCGCAGGTACGCGCAGAGCTTCCATGGAAAGCTGGGTGAAGAACCCAAATGTACCGGAAGAATCCTTGCTGTAGGGATTGCGTACAACCGGAAGGACCCTGGCAAACGGCATACATGCAAGGTAGAGGTGCTGCGGGAACGAATGGCATAGCGGTGAAATTTAGAAAAAGGAGTTTTGTGTAGTGGGAAAATATTTTAATGTAAGTGCTGCATGCAAGCCGGAACTTCATTATATGGTAGATATCACAGCCCGGCTCAGGCAGATCCGGGCCATGGTGGATGCGGGGCAGTATTTTACCATTAACCGGGCCAGACAGTATGGGAAGACCACTACCATACGGGCGCTGGGGCGTTATCTGGAAAAGGATTATCTTGTTGTAAGCCTGGATTTTCAGAAAGAAATGAGCGCGGCTAAATTCAGTGATGAGAACACGTTTTCCCTTGCATTTGCAAAGGCATTTTTATTGAAAATAGAAAATAGCAGTGAGCATATTGACGGAGCCTTTGGAGTGGCTGTCGAAGAATTGAAAAAGGAAATGCACAATGGCCGGGGCGAAATGGATCTGGTAGAATTATTTCGGTATTTGAGCGTAGTCTGCAGCACTTCTTCGAAACCGCTCGTACTGATGATCGACGAGGTGGACAGTGCTGCCAACAGTCAGGTCTTCCTGGATTTCCTGGCCCAGCTGCGGGGATACTATATTGACCGGGATGAGACGGCCACATTTCAGTCGGTGATTCTGGCAGGAGTACATGATGTGAAAAATATCCGGCGGAAGCTTCGTACCGAGGAGGAGCACAAGGTAAATAGTCCATGGAATATCGCTGCTGACTTTCTGGTGGACATGAGCTTCTCAGCAGAGGATATCGCCGGAATGCTGGAAGAATACGAGCAGGACCATGGTACAGGGATGGACATAATGGCTATGGCTCAAAGAATCTATGACTATACTTCCGGTTACCCATATCTGGTATCCCGGTTATGCAAACTGATGGATGAACGGGTAGGCGGAGGTGGAGAATATCCCAGGAAGTGCCAGGTCTGGACAAAGGCAGGTTTTCTGGAGGCCATCAGGCTTTTGATGGGCGAGCGGAATACGCTGTTTGATTCTCTGGTGGGCAAGATTCAGAATGACCAGGATTTGCGGAATGTGCTGCATGGAGTTATTTTCCAGGGAAAGACGCTGATTTATAGTCCCGTAAGCCTGCCTGTGGAAATAGCAGAAATGTATGGTTTTTTTAAAAATGAAAATGGAATGTGTGTGATTGCAAATCGTATTTTTGAAATGGTTCTTTACAATATGTTCCTCAGCGAGGAGGCAGTTTACAGTGATATGGCAGAGGAAGCATTTCGGAATAAACCCATGTTTGTCCAGAAGGGGCGGTTGAATATGAAGCTGGTTCTGGAGAAGTTTGTGGAATATTTTTCGGATTTGTATGGAGATCAGGGGCAGAGATTTTATGAAGAGGATGGCCGGAGATATTTCCTCTTGTATCTGAGGCCCATTATCAATGGAGCGGGAAATTATTACATCGAGGCACGCACCCGGAATCTGGAGCGGACGGATGTAGTGGTGGATTACGGCGGGGAGCAATTCGTGATTGAGATGAAGCTGTGGCGGGGGGAAGCGTACCACAGACGCGGCGAGGAACAGCTCCTGGAGTATCTGGATGCGTATCGTCTGAAGACCGGATATATGCTCAGTTTCAATTTCAATAAAAAGAAAGAAACAGGTGTCAGGGAGATTGTAATGGGAGGCAGGATACTGGTTGAGGCGGTCGTGTAACATTGCTGCCCTGACAGTATAAAAGAGTGGGCAAAAGGACTCATAGGGCATGGGGCGCCAGTTCCGCCGGTGGCTTAAAGTAAACCCTCTTTCATTCATGGTGGTATCTGCAAGGCTGATATGGGGGTTTA
>CAJTOW010000235.1 GCA_910577655.1 uncultured Lachnospiraceae bacterium
AGGAGACTTAGAAACTCTTAGCTCGCAGGAATCTGCGTTAGGAACAAAAATACAGCTGTCTGAGCGCAGCGAGTTCTGTATTTTTGTTCCTGCTTTTAGCAGATTTCTGCAAGCTTAGAGTTTCTGGCTCCGAAACCTGGCAAGCTGGGAGAAACTTTTTCCAGAGCGTACCCTTTAGAACACCCCCCATGAACTGTTACACCATTTCCTGTTTTTCGCACACTTTATCTGGAAATTAAAATTCTAATGTAGTATAATTGTTTCATATGTTTTTACAGCACTTTACAACAAAAGGGGCATTCTGTTGTAAACTCACCCGCACCACACACAACAGCCCGCCCCACAACTCAAATAAAAGTCACAAAACACCCCGGCTCCTGCGTCCCGCAGCAGCCGGAGAATGGGGGAGAGACATATGGGATTATGCGATTGCATAAGCAGCCAGGAAAGCCAGAACACATATACAGCAGCACCCACGCAAACCATACTGGTATGCCTGGAAAAAGGCGTCAGCCCCACCAGCTCTGCCGCCCCCACCTTTTGCGGAACCCTCCACTCTTCCTGTCAGGAAGAGCCGGTTCCCTTCCATGACCTGGGAGAGCTCATACTCCAACTGGACACCCTCTGCGAACCCGCAGAGAATCCCCAAAGCCATGCAAGAACATCTGGCACCAGCGCTGCCATCACCACGCTCCCGGGTAGCCTCTCCCCGTATGCCGGCATTTTCACCATATCAGTAGAGCACCGGGATCATGCCACCCTCCAGGGCAAGCTGCGGGGCGGCCTCACCGGCGGCAGGTACTTACCCTTCCGGAGCGCGCTGGACTTAATGCGCCTGCTCACAGAACTCACAGAATCTGATAAGGAGGGAAGCACCCATGGAATATGAGACACTCCACGTGCAGATGTTCGGCAAATTCGTCATGCACTATGGAAATACACCCGTGGCTTTAAAGAAGCAGGGCTCCGCCAAGACTGTCCGGATGCTCCAGATGGTGCTGCTGGCCGGCGACGAAGGCATCCCCAAGCAGGAACTCATTGATACCCTTTATGAATGGACCGATCCAGGCGAGACCATTAGCCGCAACCGCAATATGAACAACCTGATCTACCGTCTCCGCAAGCAGATGACCGCCGCCGGACTCCCGGACGAGTCACTCATCGTGATCCGGGACGCCACCTGCTACTGGAATGATCAGATTCCCCTTGAAGTAGACACCCGTGACTTCGTGAAGCTCTACGAAAAAGCACAGCACGCCATCGGTTACGAGCAGACCACCCTCTACCAGCGGGCCAATGAGCTGTACCTGGGCGAGCTGCTTCCCGCCAATCTGGCGGATATGTGGTTTTACGAGAAAAGTATCTACTATAAAGAACTCTACGTGAAGACCATCCGTATCCTGGAACGCACCTACCGCCGGTATGGCAGCTACAAAGAGCTGGTGGATCTCTACGGTCGGGCCGCCACCATCTATCCCTTTGACAACTGGCAGCCCGAGCTGATCCGCACCTACGTGGACGGCAGCCGCTTTGAAGAAGCCAGACAATGCTACAACGAGACCCGGAATCTCTACGAAAACGAGCTGGGCATGCCGCCCACCCCGGAAATGAGGCAGTGCTTTGAATATCTGAAACGCCGTGAGCATTCCTATATCCAGAAGCTCCAGATCAACGAACGCCTGGAAGACCAGGGCGGGCCTGCTCCCAGCGATCTGGGGCCGGAAGGAACCATAGCCAGGGAAATATTCGGAGGCCGCTTCCGGGGCGCCTACTATTGCAGCTATTCCAGCTTTGTGGATTACTGCCGCGTGCTGATGCGCTCCATGGAACGGCGGAACCGGGATATGGTGCTGGTGTTCGTGGCTCTGGAATCCAGCAGCCGCCGGGAACGCGGCAAAGGCAAGGCCGACATGGAAGAACTGGACACCCAGATGGTCATTCTCAAGGAAGTGATCACATCCTGCGTCCGCTGCGGCGACGCCTTCACCCGGTACGGCAGCCGTCACTACATACTGATGGTGGTAGACACCAACAAACGCTCCTGCCGCCGGATCTGCAAACGGATCACCGACACCTACAAGCAGCAGCCCGACAGCACCGGTGAGATCCGCTGCGAGTCCCTGCGCCCCCAGGACGTAGGCATCCAGACCGGAATCTGGGAAGGCCAGAGACAGGGATAGGACAGGCAAATGCTCCCGTTATCCCCGGTCATCCCCCGGCGGGAGCGGCCTTATCCGGCCGTGATTTCCAGACAGTCATCACCCGGTCACAATCTCCAGACATAGCCATATCCGGTGACAAGGCCCTGAAAAAGCTTCCGAGTGAAAAGATAAGTGCCAAAAATCTCAAAAACTTGTAACTTTTCCAAAAATCACCATCAAAAAATTCTGAAAATTAATAAAAATTTAAAAATAAAACTGAAAACAATGATTTTCCCCATGTGCGGAACTCGTGAAAACCCTCGCGAATCCGCACTTTTTTTGAAAAATATAACCAAAATTACAACTTTTTCACCCTTCGAAAAAGTTACAAAACATCGGATATTTAAAAAGTTACAAGAAAAAAATGTAAAAAGTCGTTTTTTTGGCCTTCGCGAGACACTTTGCGAGATACCCTGTCTGGTATAATAATAGTCAGAGGGGTAGCTGGAATCATTATCCAGGTATCCCGGAAATCACATTTAACATAGATAATCTTAAAAGAAGGAGAGAGGGATTATGTTAAGAAAGCTTCGCAAGAACTACAGACGCCTG
>CAJTOW010000236.1 GCA_910577655.1 uncultured Lachnospiraceae bacterium
TTACAAGCGGGCTTGACGTCTGTTTTTGTCCAGTTTTCCCCGCCCCGTAAACTGTAACGAAAATTGTTTTCTTGCATTTGTGCCCTGCGCTTTGTGAGACGCCCCAGGCATCTTTAGTAATTCCCAAATATCCAGAAATTCCCCGCCTCCGCCGAAATCCCGTCCAGGGCATTGCGAAGGCCCGCATCCTGCAGGCTGCCCTCCAGGTCGATGAAGAAACGGTATTCCCAGTTCCTGCCCGGAATAGGCCGGGACTCGATCCGCACCATATTGACCCCGTTGAAGATAAAATGCCCCAGCATATTATACAGAGACCCGCTGCGGTGCGGCAGTTCAAAGCAGATGCTGACCTTATTGGCATCTTCCCGGTATACCGGTCTGCTGGACAAGATCACAAACCGGGTGGTATTGTTCTGGTTGTTCTGGATGGAGGACTTTAAAACCTTCAGTCCATAAAGCTTTCCCGCGATCTCGCTGGCCACCGCCGCCTGGGTTGGATCCCCGTCCTCCAGCACTTTCTTGGCCGCTACTGCTGTATTCACCAGACTTACCTGCCGCCACTCCTTGTGGGCATTGAGGAAATCCGAGCTTTGCATCAGTCCCTGGGGATGGGAGAACACGGTCTGTATCCCCTCCAGTTTTGCATCCTGGACAGCCAGCAGAGCATGGCTGACCGGGAGAAATGTTTCCGCAACGATGTAGTTATGGTATTTCAAAAGCAGATCATAGTTGTCCACCACGGTACCTGCAGAGGAATTCTCGATGGGGAGCAGTCCATAGTCAGCCCAGCCCTCCTGCACCTCCCGCATGGCATTCTCAAAGGTCAGCACCGGATAGATCTTGGCCCCGTCTCCAAAATACTGGAGAGCCGCCCCATGGCTGTAGGAACCTTCCACGCCCGGGTATACTACCCGCAGCTGGCCGTCCGGCAGAGGAAGAACATCCACCTTCTGGAAGCCCTGGTCATACCGCCGTCCATATTCCGCGAATACTTCATACTGGATACGACGGCTGATAGCCAGGATCTGGGTGAACAGCTCCCGCATCGCCTTCTTGTCTCTGGCATTTGCCACCAGGGACTCCAGGACGTCCAGCCGCCCTTCCTCCCCCTCCCCGTCATGGACTGGCCTGACATCCTGGAGCTTGCTGGCCGCCGCCTGACGGCAGACCTCCAGACGCTCCTCGAACAAATCCACCATCTTGTGGTCGATCTCGTCCAGCTGATCTCTATAATCTGATAAATCCAATGTTCCTGTCCTCCATATTGTATATTTGCAATGCAAAAATGCTGTCGGTCATGCCTTTTTGTATGTCTGTTCCTCTTCCGGCAGCTTTTTGTATGCCTGCTCCTTTTCCAGCATCTTTATGATCAGGTCACGGGTATAGGCACCGGAACGTTTGCGTGCCTCCAGGGGCAGCTCCTTCACATAGAAGGGCTTTCCATACTCAATGGTCACTTCTGCCGGACGGACAAATGGGATATGGGCCTCGAAAACATCCGGCGTCCCGCTGATCGCCACCGGCACCACCGGGCAGCCCGACTTTTCCGCGATCTTCAGGCTCCCTTCCCTGAACTGCATCAGCTCTAAGGGATTCTCATTTTCATTGCGGGTGCCTTCCGGGAATATCCACATGGAAATGCCGTCTTTGATCTTGTCGATCCCCTGGAGGATGGTCTTAAGCCCCTCCTTTAGATTCTCACGGTCCAGGAAGAGACAGTTGACCAGCACCATCCAGTCAGACAGAAGCGGCCACCGGAGCATCTCCTTCTTGGCCACAAAGCCCACGAGTCCCGGCACAGTGGTATAACCCAGCAAAATATCGTAGTAGCTCTGGTGGTTCCCCACATAAAGAACGGCTCCCTCTGGTATATTCTCCAGCCCCTTTACCGTGACCTTTACCCCGGATACCTTCAGCAGCAGCGTAAAGACCTTCTTCACGATCTCCTGGCTGTGCTCCATCTGCTTGTGAGGATCCTCTCTGGCTGCCTTCTTCTCCAGTAAAAGAAGCGGATAGCTGACAACCAGAAAACCGATCAGGATCACTGCTACCATTATAATTCTTATCATTTGCTGTACCTCTTTTCCAATTACAATATATCACTGTCCCGCCTCCAGGCATCATGCATCAGCATACAAAAAAGCATCACGGACGCCTCCTGCATACTGAATCATACAGAAATCACGCCACCAGCGTTTTCGGATACCTGAGCAAAATTGCAGAAGGCCTGAGACGGGACAAAACGGTAATGCTGTAATATTTTCCCTAACCATCAGTATATATAAAAAGGGCAGTAAAAACAAGTATTTATTTGGATATTTTTCTGTCAGTTACTGCTGTGGTGACAACAGTTCAGATAGGTCTGCGCACTTGCGGCCCTCCTCTTTCATATTAT
The DNA here is from genome assembly GCA_910577655.1 of uncultured Lachnospiraceae bacterium. Classification (GTDB taxonomy): domain Bacteria; phylum Bacillota; class Clostridia; order Lachnospirales; family Lachnospiraceae; genus Brotaphodocola. The sequence continues at coordinate 2,396 of CAJTOW010000236.1, forward strand.
TTACTGCCATCCAAAACAGCAACCTGTTATGATCGTTCTTTGGTAATCTATATCACAACCTGTGATACATCTTTAAAGATATTTAAACCATAGAATTCCTTCCCACGCAAAATAATAAATGGCTTATGCCCAGATACGGCACAGATCAATGATCTTCTGCGGATGATAGCATCAACCGTTTCCTTCATCCGCATTTAAATGAAAACCAGATACAAACAGACATTCTTTTACAAATAGCGGTTAAACGCGCACGTATAACCGCCCCTGTTCCCCTTCAACTGCTTCGTAACCATCCAGACAGCAGAAAGCTGTCACTTTCACAGCTCCTGAAAAGCTTTTTCTGCAAACT
>CAJTOW010000237.1 GCA_910577655.1 uncultured Lachnospiraceae bacterium
GGCAGATGCCCTCCGGCCACTACATTTTCGTACAATCAACGCAGCGAGTGCGCAGACCTATCTGAACTGTTACGTCACACGCACCATTTGCCGGGAATCTACCGGGATAACATCTTGAATCATTTGAAAAAGTGTTATATAATTACAAAGATTCCTGCATATTCCAGAAACAGAGTGATACAATCGTTGGGAAAATGTTCAAAAAACAAGAAAGGAGAGCCTGCCGGACATAGCATCACAAAAAGGGGAATGGGACGATGGCACTGCAGGAGTGCTTATCCGTATTCCTGGCGGCAGAAGACCACATGAGTACTCAATTTACGTGGAAAGAAGAGTTTAATATCGGAGTAGACAACATTGACAAAGAGCATCAGCAACTTTTTGAGGGGATCAACAGTCTTTTTCTTCTGACACAGAAAAAAAGCGGCTGGATTGGCGGAAAGAACAGCCGGAAGGCCTGCCGGAAGGGGATTGAGTTATTCAAGCAGCATGCACTGAAACATTTTGCAGATGAAGAGCTCTATATGGCCTCCATTGATTACGGTGGGCTGGAGCAGCACAGCCGTATCCATAAGGGATTTCGGGAGAAGACCCTTCCGGCCCTGGAACGGGAGCTGGAGCAGGCAGATTATTCGCCGGAAGCTATTGACCATTTCCTGGGAGTCTGTGCCGGATGGCTGATCGGACATACCACCATGGAGGACCAGGCCATTACCGGCAGGCAGAGCAGTATGTGGGTGGATCTTCTGGAGGAGGGAGAGCTTAACTCTGTGAAGCGGGCCATCACCCAGGTTATGTACCAGATCTTTCTGGTGAAACCGGAGATGATCAGCGACGCTTACAATGGAGAGAAGTTCGGAACCGGGATCTATTATCGTCTGGTCTATGAAACAGTGGAGAACGGGAAGACCCAGGAGATGCTGCTGGCCTTTGAGGAAAAGCTTCTGCTCCAGACCATCGGTGAGGTGATGGGGAACAAGTCCGGCAAGCTGAGCACGGCACTGCTTCATAATGCCAGATATACCATGCAGCGGTTTGCGGGGCGGGTTATTAAAGTCTTCCTGAAAGGGGATAACCCCACGCTAAAAGAGGAGAACCTTCTTTCCTACGATCAGTTCCAGAAGGTATTTCAGGAGCGCAAGCGTGTGGCAAGTCTGCTGTTTGATACTGGGGAGGGATATTTTGCCTGCTGTATTCTGACACCGGACCAGATCAGCGAGTCCCCGGGGATCCCCATCAGCCCGGAGAATGCCCTGGATGAAGTGGCCCATTATCTCAAGGAGCGGCAGGAGCTGGAGGCCCAGCCTCCGAAGAAGAAAGTTCTAGTGGTAGATGATTCTGCCACCATGCGGCAGGGGCTTAAGAATCTGCTGGGCTGGGATTATGAGGTTTCCACGGTTGACAACGGTCTGGCTGCAATCCGCACCGTCACCCTCAACCGGCCGGACCTGATCCTGCTGGATTATGATATGCCTATCTGCAACGGGAAGCAAACCCTGGAACTGCTTCGTTCGGAAACTCATTCGGAGGATATTCCGGTTATTTTTCTGACTGCCAGGGACGATGCGGACAGTGTCAAAGGGGTGTTGTCCTTAAAGCCGTCGGGATATCTGTTAAAGACCCTGGGCCATGCGGAAATCAAGGCCAGGGTGGATGGATTTTTTGAAAAGAATCCGTAGAAAATTTAAATTTGGAGTTGCGGTTCATGGGGCGGGGAAAGCTGACTATCGGTCTTTTCCCTCTCCTTCCTATGATGGATGCGAAATTCATCCATATGGAGCACGCCGCTTCGGAACTGCTTTTTCCATGGGCTTTAAATGTATCTACGTAATCACCCATGGCATGTGTTCAGCAGCTCGCAGAACTGACACCATGGAGTGAAAAACTTCAATCTATCAAAAATCGCATGTGAATTATAGTGAATTACCCCAACTCGCAAAGGGCTGGGGTAATTTTGTATCCTACCGCAGTATTGTTTCATTATATATTCTATCTGTTCTACAAGTTTTGGCAGATAGTCCGTCACAAGATATTTTTCAAGATACGGGAACACATCCTGAAGGAACAGCAGATGCTAATCTTGTGTGTGTTAAAATGTTTTCTGTAATGCTGATAAGTGAAGCAATCACATTCTGCGGTCTTTTAGTAGCCGCTTAAAGCCATCAGGCAGACACTTCCAAAAGGATGGGAATATTCCGGGCTGGGGAAGCCTACAGGCAGGTTTTGAAACAGAAATCAATATGCAGATTATTGAAAAGATTGGGTAAATGCAGAATCAAAACAGAAAACAGAACACCGGACTGAAAGCGGTAAGCTGCTGATGCGAAAGCACTGGTGGCTTATTTTTGGCGCGAGAAATCAGGAAAGTGGATACCATTCCTGCATGGACAGATACTTAACGAATGCCGCGGCAAACCAGGGATTTATTTCTGGTTGTACTTAAGGGAGGTAGTGCCATTGGACTGGATGGAGAAGTGACAATGCAGCAGACAATCATTGACAAATTATGAAAAGGAGATTTTGACTATGGCAAAGAACAGAAGCATTAAAGTTATCAGTCAAAGCGGCAGCAGCTATAAAGCAACACCGACATTAACACTGAAAGGTCAGTGGCTTAAGGTACTTGGTGTTGAAGGCCTAAGAGTGGTGCTGGATGGATTGCATTGTCGCATTGTAAACCCCCATATCAGCCTTGCAGATACCACCATGAATGAAAGAGGGTTTACTT
>CAJTOW010000238.1 GCA_910577655.1 uncultured Lachnospiraceae bacterium
TCATGAAATATTCCGGAATCGGCGGTCAGGCCGTCATCGAAGGAATTATGATGAAAAATAAACAGGAGTATGCCACTGCAGTGCGCAAGCCGGACGGGGAGATCGTGGTTCAGAAGGACCAGTATGTGAGTATGACGGAGAAGGTTCCGTTCTTTGCACTTCCCTTTGTGCGGGGTGTGTTCAGCTTTATAGATTCCATGGTCTTAGGGATGCGGACACTGAGCTTTTCGGCGGGGTTTTTTGAGGACGACGAGGGATCAGAGCCGGGGAAGTTTGAACTGTGGCTCAACAAGGTATTTGGGGAACAGGTGGAGAAGGTGCTTATGGGCTTTGTCATGGTGTTCTCCGTGGTCATGGCTGTGGCGATTTTTATGATCCTGCCGCTGGTGATCGCCAGCGGTTTCCGGCTGTTCATCCATTCGGAAACGGTGATGGCAGTTCTGGAGGGCTGTATCCGGATCGGCATTTTCATCACATACATCAAACTGATCTCCCGGATGGAGGATATCAGGCGGACATTCATGTATCACGGCGCGGAGCACAAATGCATCAACTGTATTGAGCATGGGAAGACCCTGACTGTCGCCCACGTGCGGGAGAGCTCCAAGCAGCACAAGCGTTGCGGGACCAGCTTTCTGATCATTGTGATGCTCATCAGTATCCTGTTCTTTATGGTGATCCGGGTGGACAATATCTGGATGCGGATGGTCAGCCGTGTGCTTCTGGTACCAGTGATTGCCGGGGTGTCCTATGAGTTTCTGCGGCTGGCGGGACGCAGCGATTCGGCTCTGGTCAACCTCTTAAGCAAACCAGGTATGTGGATGCAGAATCTGACCACCAGCGAGCCGGATGACAGCATGATCGAGGTGGCCATTGCCGCGGTGGAGGCTGTATTTGACTGGCGCGGATATCTGCGGGAGAATTTTCCGGAGACAGAGCTATGATACAGATGACCTTGTTTCAGCTTGCGGCAGAAGGCGCCCGCCGACTTGAAGAATCCGGCAGCCCGGATGCCGGAAATGACGCCCGCCAGCTTCTTATGGCGGCATTTCATCTGGATATGACCCATTTTCTGCTGGACCGTATGCAGCCACTGCCAGACAGTGGCAGGACCCGGTCAGCCATCAGGCTGTACCAGGAGATGATTGAGCAGCGGCGCAGCCGGATACCCCTGCAGCAGATCCTGGGTGTCCAGGAGTTCATGGGGCTGGAGTTTTATGTAAACCGGCATGTGCTGATCCCCAGGCAGGACACAGAGACGCTGGTGGAGCTGGTGCTAAAGGAGCACCGGGCGGGAGATTCCCTTCTGGATCTGTGTACCGGATCTGGCTGTATCGCCATCAGTCTGGCATTGAAAGGGCAGTTCACCTCCGTGACGGCCACGGATATTTCCGGAGAAGCGCTGGAGGTGGCGAAGCGGAATGCGGAAAAACTTCTGGGGGCAGTAAAGGCGGGGAAAGTGGCATCAGAAGCAGCAGAGCCGGGAATAATAGGCCAGGAAAGGGAAGAGCCGGAGAAAGAAGGCCTGGTATTTTGTCTCTGCCAGGGTGATCTGTTCGAGGCGCTTCCCAGGACAGCTTCCGGGGATACCCCCAGATATGACATTATCACTGCCAACCCTCCCTACATCCCTACGGATATTATCCCTACGCTGGAGCCGGAGGTGCGGGATCACGAGCCGGTACTGGCACTGGACGGAACCAGGGACGGGGTGTATTATTATAGGAGGATTGCCCAGGCGGCAGGAGCCTATCTGACAGACCGGGGCAGGATCTATGTAGAGATCGGCCACGACCAGGGTACGCAGGTCAGTGAAATCCTGCGGGATCAGGGATACCAGCATATCCGTGTCATAAAGGATCTGGCAGGGAATGACCGGGTGGTCTCTGCGGCCGTATCATCATCATACAACAAGTAATCATTTTTTGTTGCTATATGAAATTTTATAAATAAAGAGGATTTCATTCCCCCCAGCTTGCTACGAACAAACTAAGCGGAGCTGGGGCGGATACCCCGCAGTCTGCTGTGGGGAAGTCTATTCCAGCGATACAACCAGACGACATAATCGAGTGACACAATCACGCAATACAATCACGCAATACAATTACACATAACCCAATCACATATAACCCAATCACACAACATCCATTCACATAGGAGGAACCTCATGTTTGACCGTTTGGACGATATATTGATTCATTACGAAGAAGTCATGCAGGCGCTTAATGAGCCAGGTGTGACAGAGGACCAGAACCGTTTCCGCAAGCTGATGAAGGAGCAGGCAGACCTGTCTCCCATTGTGGATGCTTACAAGGCCTACAAGCAGGCGAAGCAGGACATTGAGGACAGTCTGGCTCTTTTGGAAGAAGAAAGCGACGAGGAGATGCGGGAGCTGGCAAAGGAAGAGCTGTCCGATGCCCGGAAGCGGGTGGAGGAACTGGAGCAGCAGCTGAAGATCCTGCTTCTGCCCAAGGATCCCAATGATGACAAGAACATTATCCTGGAGATCCGGGCCGGGGCAGGCGGGGACGAGGCGGCCCTTTTCGCGGCGGAGCTGTACCGCATGTATGTGAACTACGCTGAGGCACAGCGCTGGAAGGTGGAAATCATCAGTCTCAATGAAAGCGGTATCGGCGGCTTCAAGGAGGTACAGGCCATGGT
>CAJTOW010000239.1 GCA_910577655.1 uncultured Lachnospiraceae bacterium
GCGATTCTCATGGGCAGATGCCGTAACAGTTCAGGGGGTATCTGAACTGTTACAAGATTAATACTAATAATAGACCGGAGCAGAGAATATCATGAAATTTGAGTTAACAGCATCAATGATGTGTGCCGATTTCGGCAATCTGGAGAGGGAAGTCAGGAGCCTGGAAGAAGGCGGGATCGATTCCTTCCATATTGATATTATGGATGGGCGGTATGTGTCCAATTTTGCCATGTCTCTCAATGATATGCGCTATATTGCCATGGCTACGGAAAAGCCGCTGGATGTGCATCTGATGATTGAACACCCCAATACCCGTATTGATCTGTTCCTGGAGAGCCTTAGACCAGGGGATACGGTTTATATCCATCCTGAGGCAGAGTATCATCCGTCAGCCACCCTGCAGTCTATCATTGATGCGGGGATGGTTCCCGGTATTGCCATCAATCCGGGAACCAGTGTGGAGAATGTGATGGAGATGCTGCGGATTATCCGGAAGGTGCTGGTGATGTCTGTCAATCCGGGAAATGCGGGACAGATGTTTCTGCCTTATGTGGGGAAGAAGATCACCAAGCTTCTGGCCATGAAGGAGGATATGGATTTTGAGCTGTACTGGGATGGTGCCTGCAGTGCGGACAAGATCCTGGAATACGCTCCCAAAGGGGTGAAGGGATTTGTGCTGGGAACTACACTGCTATTCGGAAAAGGAAGACCCTATGGGGAGATTCTTCAGGATATCCGGAGCCTGAAATTCTAAAGCGTGTTTGAAAATTGCTTTCCGGTAGCTGTGCGTTCTGCTTTGTGGGACGCCTGTGGTGTACCGCGAAGTGGGGCGTACAGCTTCAGATACACTTTGGGGTATTAGTGGGGTCAGAAGATATCAGTCTTACACAACTGTCAGGGGATTGGAACAGCTTTCGTCTGGCAATCAGAGGGATCATATGTTTCAGGTACTGTTTTGAACAGTTTCTGGCATGTGATCTTTTTGTATGTTTCCATATGCCAAAATGAACCATCCCATGGAAAGCATATGGTGCGCCGTGAAATGGCAGGCGAACTACAAGTGTCCCATGGGGGATGGTGGGAATGAATTTTCAGACATATTCCAGTTACGAGAACCAATGTTACCAGATAAATATTCGGAATAGAATAAATAATTTGAATTTTTTGAGTGAATTTACAAAATAACAAAATCAAGGTAAAAAAATTAAAAATAGTATTGACAAAATTGACTCCATTATGTATAATAAAATCATCAAAAACAAACAGCACCAAGTATCAAAAATCTAAGAAAAGGAGGTACGGTCCAAAGTACTAAGCTGGCGATCCCCAGGAAATCTTCTATCGGAGAGAAGATAAGAGAGTACAGACAGATTACCATTTGGAGTCAATAATTTCTGGTATGACGAGAAAGTATCAGGAATTCCCCCCACGGAAGCAATCAGGAAAGTATCTCCCAGACAGATAGAAGAGAAAATATAGAATTTGATAATCAGGGGATGTTATCAAAGCGGATGAGAGTTCCGTAAATCAAAAGAATAGAGGTATAGTCCAATGGATGAGGAAAAGTAAGGACGGATATCAGTTCAGCAGGAATTGATGTCCGTCCTTCATTGTGCAGTATAATTTTTCAGGATTTACCGTTCTTTTTAAAATGCGCAACAGTTGAGATACCCTTTGAAGGGTTTCGATGATTCACCTTCTGTCTGGTATGCATAGAAAACTTCCAAACTGGACAAAGTATTTACAACAATATATATATGGAGGCATTTATGCAGAAAGGAAAGGCGAGCATCCTCTTTGAGCGGGATGTCTATATCTCAGGCATGGCTTCGATTGCCGGGAAGAAAGAGGGGGAAGGCCCCCTGGGAAGCAGGATAGATGTAGTGGAACTGGATCCCATGTTCGGGGCAGACACCTGGGAGAAGGCGGAGAGTGCACTGCAGAAGCAGACAGCAGATCTGGTTCTGGAGAAGACGGACATCCATCGGAGGGATATCCGGTATCTCTTTGCGGGGGATCTTCTGGGACAGCTGATCGCTACCTCCTTCGGTACGGTGGATCTTCAGATCCCATTGTTTGGTCTCTATGGCGCCTGCTCCACCATGGCGGAGGCCATGAGTCTGGGAGCGGTCTGTGTGGACGGAGGCTATGCGGATCATGTGATGGCTATGGCATCCAGTCATTATGCCACAGCGGAGAAGCAGTTCCGTTTCCCTTTAGGATACGGCAACCAGCGTCCCCAGAGCACAACCTGGACAGTGACAGGCTGCGGGTCTGTCATCTTGTCTGCCAAAGGGAAGGATACCCAGGTCCGTATCGCAGGTATCACAACCGGCAGGATGGTAGATATGGGAGTCAAGGATTCCATGAATATGGGGGCAGTTATGGCACCGGCAGCATGGGATACCATCATGCAGAACTTTGAGGATTTCGGTGTGGATGAGTCCTGGTATGACAAGATCATCACCGGGGACCTGGGCGAGGTCGGAAGAAAGATCCTTCTGGATTTTATGAAACAAAAAGGCCATGACCTGGAGGAAAAACACGGGGACTGCGGACTTATGATCTATGACAACGCAAAGCAGGATACCCATTCTGGCGGCAGCGGCTGTGGCTGTGCGGCAGT
>CAJTOW010000240.1 GCA_910577655.1 uncultured Lachnospiraceae bacterium
GATGGCGTGGATAGCGGGTGCTTAATTCACTGGAATTTCCGCAATGCAGTACTAGTCCCTCCGGCAGACGGCAGACACCAGCTCCAGCATCACCTCCATGGTTCCTCCGCAAGCCATCCCCAGATCCTCCGCATCCTGGCCGGTCATGTCCACATGACAGACCTGAAACGCCGGAGCCCCGGACCGGATCATGGAAAGGGCGCCGCGAGCCAGCTCTGCTTCCACGCATCCGCCGCCAATTGTCCCCACACAGGTTCCGTCTGACCGTACCAGCATCTTGGTACCGGTCTGGCGGGGGGCTGAACCACGGCGGACAATAATGGTAGCCAGAACCATCTGGAGCACATCACTATCCTCTGGACAGTCCGACTGTGCGCTGTCCGGTATCATTTCCTGCTGCCACGATTCATCCCGGCGCGCCCCGTCCGGCTCCGCTTCAACCCGTCCTGCTCTGTCTGGCTGTGTTCCATCCAGCTCTGTTCTGTTATGCCGTACCTTATCCGGCCATTTTCCATCTGTCGTCCCCAGAATCCCGTCCAGGATCTCCCTGGTATACCCGCCGCTGCGCCTCTCCTTGTTCTTCACCTGAATAATCTCCGCCATCACCGCCACTGCGATCTCCTCAGGAGTCTCTGCGCCGATATCCAGGCCGATGGGTGTGTAGACCCGGCGGATTACCTCCGGACTGGCACCGCCTGTGATGGCCGCTTCTTTCACCAGGCCCACCCGCCGCCTGCTGCCGATCATGCCGATATAGGCATGAGGCTTCCGGGCAATGGTCTCCAGACAGATCTGGTCATAGCGGTGTCCCCTGGTGACAATGACAAAAAATGTATCCAGGTCTCCCTGAATCCCGGCAAGCCCCTGGTCAAAGGGCCTGCAGACCACCATGCTGGCCCCGGCCCGTCTGGCATGATCCGCAAACACAGGCCGGTCCTCCAGGACATGCACCTCCATCCCCATCATCCGGCTGATCTTGATAATCGGAATAGACACATGACCGCCGCCACAGATGACGATCTTCTTCTCCCTGGCAAACAGATCACAAAAAACTGTACTGCCGCCTATGGAGTAAATGCCGCTGTTCTGGACATCCCCCAGACCATGGCTGCCATGAAACTCCTCCAGCTGCGGCCTCCCGGCAAGCAATCCGCCCTCCATGGACCGCCACAGAATCCTCCCGTCTGACACCAGCGCTTTTTCTCCGGCAAACTTTCCGTCCAGAACGGTCAGGGCCATATTCCGGCTGGCCGGATCAAGCTTCTTTACTTCTCTGTAAAATTCCTGCATATTCAAAACCTCTAAACATTCATAACACAAACCAGGTTTCCCGTTACACCCTCATAATCACCGTCAATGATTGTGACCGGATTCCCGCTCCGGATCAGCCCCATCTTTAAATGATTCATAGAAAGATATGGGTATTTGTATTTTTCCAGGAGCCTCTGGGCCAGCTTTGTCTTTCCCGTGTGGGTAGCCCCGGTAATGAGAATGACCATGGTGTTCCCCTTTCTGTCATAGGCATTCATAGAGTTTCCAAAAACCTCGTTGGCAGATGTATTATCTGACTATAACAGACAAAATCATGTATGCGAAATTGCCGGAAACAGCAGTCTCCCATTATCCAGAACCGTTTCCCCCTTTGACAGCACAAACAGTGTATCCTCATCGTCCTGGATCAGAGATACATCCCAACCGCAGTCATCACAAGGTGTAAATTTCAAACTGACCGTTTTCGCGTCTGCATCTGCTACAGAAGCAAGAATATCCAGCAGATTCTTTCCCTGATCACAGTAAACATCCATGCATCTTAATCGCCCATGATTCTGCTCTGCAATTACCACCGCGTCGTATTCCGGAGTGTAGTAAATCCAGTCCTTCATAATAGAAGTACAATAGAACATTAACAGAGAATCATTATGAATCACCTGAATTTTCGAAAAAGGATTGGTCTTTACATAATAATCCCTTAACATCTGCCTGTCACACGACAGATCCATATTTAATTTCCGGCATGCTCCGGATGCTTTTCCAGCCTTTGTTTCAAACTGATACTGCTGTTTCTTTTCAAACCCAAATCTGGGATAAAAATCCAAAACACTCTTATTGGCAAAAAGAAACATGAAATCGCATTTATCCTCCCAATCGTGTTTTATTTCTTCCATAATCTCACGGGAAAGTCCCTGATTGCGATACGCCTTCTCTGTCATCACTGTGCCTAACTGGATGCTGTTATGGATTTCTCCCCTGATGAGAACCTCCAGCTTGTTTACCGAGATATTTGCGACTGCCTCATTCCCCTGAAACAGGGTATACGGCAAATTAAAATTACTCCAGTATCCCTTCTGATACCAGTCTTCAAATGAAAATCCAAATGTTTTAACCGCGAGAGCGTTAAAAGCTGTTCTCAAAGTATCATTTGGCATTACTTCTTTTGATAAATAAAAACTCATATATCTGCCCTCTTGTATACAAACCATAAAGTCTAAATCCTGTGCCTTGCTCCATGTGCTTTTACCTCATCAAAAGCATCCCTAGAGCGTGTTTGAAAATTCATTCCCGGCATCTGCACGCCCCACTTTGCGG
>CAJTOW010000241.1 GCA_910577655.1 uncultured Lachnospiraceae bacterium
AAAACGACATTGCAGTAAGCACTTTTTACAACTGGGTCAGCCGCTGTCGGAAAACAGCAGCGGATCAGATCCCAGCAGCGAATTACGGTCATCTTGAGGTTCCCCGCCCGAAACAGGACGTGGTCCCCATTGACATTGTGCCGGATCACATTTCGGAACAACATACTGCATCACAGATGCAGAACCCGTACCTTGACAATTTACATACGATTGAAGTTGCTATGAAGGATATCACAATCCGTATTAGCAATGATGCGGATCCGGCCCTGCTTACCAGGACATTCCGCCTGCTTGAGGAACTCTCATGTTAGGCGACATCTCCGGACTTAAAAAGATCTACATTGTCTGCGGCTATACCGATATGCGAAAATCCATTGATGGACTCTGCGCCGTTATCGAAGACCAGCTTAAGATGGATCCGTCGTCCAGTACTCTCTTCCTTTTCTGCGGAAGAAGACGGGACAGGATCAAAGCCTTGTTCCGGGAACCGGACGGCTTCGTTCTAATCTATAAGCGGTTATCTGTCCGCGGCGGCTATCAATGGCCCAGGAAGCAGTCAGAGGTCCGGAATCTTTCCTGGCGGGAGTTTGACTGGCTGATGTCGGGGATTGATATTGACCAGCCAAAAGCCCTGAAAGCAGAGTAAAAAGTATCTGGGTTTCAACAGAAATCCTGCACAGAAGAATCTGGAAATCCCTTGTAAATTCGGCATTTTTCAGGAGTCATTTTTCTTTAGTAAAAGCCCCGTTTCTGATATAATAAAGGTATCAAATCCAAGGAGAGAAACGATGGCTTCCAGTGCAAAAGATATCCAGCTCAGAGAACTGAAAGATACAGTATCACAACTGAAAACAATGGTATCTGAACAGACTGAACTGATCAGTTCTCTCCGTCTTATGATTGATGAAAAATCCAGTCACGAGAAAGCGCTTCAGGAACAGGTAGATTATCTGACCAAAAAGCTTTTCGGCTCATCCAGTGAAAGAAGATCCGATGACATTCCGGGACAACAGAATCTCTTTGATGAAGCGGAAATGGAACAGGATCCCTCCTTGCCGGAAGAAGATACTGTGATCCGGGAGCATACCCGTAAAAAGAAGGCAGCTCATGAGGAGCTTTTCAAAGGCTTGAAGGTTGAAAAAGTAGTGATCCCTCTTCCGGAAGAAGACCGGATCTGCCCGGTCTGCGGTACGCAGATGGTCCTGATCGGCGAGGAGTATGTCCGCCGGGAACTGGAATTCATTCCTGCCACCTGTAAAGTGATCGAATACTACAGCCAGAGTTACGGATGCCCATCCTGCAAGGAAGGACTCGGCGATACGGAAAAACCCGTGATCAAAAAGTCTCAGGTTCCGGCGGCTCTGGTTGGGAAGGGTCCTGCCTCAGCATCCACTGTTGCATGGACGATGTATCAGAAGTATGCTAATGGGCTTCCCCTTTACCGACAGGAGAAGGACTGGAAACAGTATGGGGCCCAGAACAGCCGCACTACCCTTGCCAACTGGCTCATCTACTGTTCGCAGAACTATTTTCAGCCGATGTATGATTACTTTCACCGGGAGTTACTGAAACGCAGTTTTGCAATGGCAGATGAGACCCGGGTCCAGGTGTTGAATGAGGAAGGCCGCAGAGCGCAGACCCAGTCGTTCATGTGGCTGTTCCGAAGCGGTGAGGATGGGCTTCCGGTGATCATCCTGTATGGCTATTCTCCGACCAGGAGTGGCAGCCATGCAAAAAAGTTTCTGGAAGGCTACAGCGGATATCTGGAAACGGACGGCTATCAGGGTTATAACAATCTGCCGGGGATCCGGCGCTGCTCCTGCTGGGCACATATCCGCCGATACTTTATCGATGCTGTTCCCAAAGGAAAGCAGTATGATTACAGCCAGCCGGGAGTGCAGGGAGTCCAGTACTGCAACCGGTTATTCGCCATTGAGGACTCCATTAACAAAAAGTATCCCGGTGATTATGAAAAGCGGAAGCAGATGCGTCTCGAGAAGGAAAAACCTGTTCTGGAGGCCTTCTGGTCGTGGCTGGATCAGCAGAAGCCAGTCCGGAACACCCGGATGGATAAAGCGGTTAATTATGTTCTCAATCGACGAGATACAGCGGAGACCTATCTGGAAGACGGACGCTGCAGCTTTACTAATAATCTCAGCGAGAATGCAATCCGTCCATTCGCAGTAGGCCGGAAGAACTGGCTGTTCAGCAGTTCCGTAGAAGGGGCGAATGCCAGTGCGGTAGTTTATACAATGGTTGAGATGGCAAAAGCGAACGGCCTGAATATTTACGAATATCTCAAATTTCTGCTGGAGCATCGGCCAAGTAAAGATATGGCCGATGAACAGCTGGCGGAACTGGCGCCGTGGAGTGAAAAACTCCAATC
>CAJTOW010000242.1 GCA_910577655.1 uncultured Lachnospiraceae bacterium
GGATCTGGAACATGCGGTGGGAGTCCACCGGAAGCTCTGATTTACAAGATGGTTGGAGTATAGCATATGGACGGAATAATTGCAATAAAATTTATAACAATTAACCTTATTTTCACTTGCCATGCAAATATCAGAGTGCTATAATATCTGCGCAATGACTATACGCGTTTGAAGTCATCAACATAAAAAGGAGTGAAAATCATGAAAAAACATATGCTTGTAAACCTTTTAATTCTGGCCATTCTTCTGATGACCGCCGCGTGCTCCTCAGACAGTGGTACTGCACCGGTTATCACCGTAGGAAGCAGCGAGCTTACTCTGGGAGACTTCCGTCCCTCAACCCTTAGCACCGAAGACTTCGAAATCGGCGTTCCCGGCGGCGGGCTGCCCATCGGCAATATGCCGGGCAATAGCTGGATGTCCGGTTTTCTCACAGCCACGAAGGATCACCATAGCTACGCTTATCTGTATATTTACAATCCAAAGAAGGAGGAGGTTCCTTATATAGGCGCCACAGTCTACAAAATTGACTTAAATATGGACAAAGACGATACCAGTTTCTGGTCCGATGATTCGATTCTCATCAATGGAATCAATTTCTACGGAATGGATGCAGAGGGAGTGAAGACAGCCATGGCGAACTACAAGCTCAACAGCGATTCTGAAACTTATCTGTATTATAAGGACGGCAAGTATGGCTATTCCTTCTCCATAGGTGATGATGGAACCGTGGAAAAGGTTTCCCTGGAAATGCAGATTCCCAAAAGCTACTCCAGCAAGTAGGCACGATGCCTCCTATATCATGCTCTGCTCATTCCCAGGAATGGGTCCGCCGCCAGGTATCTCCATACCGCCCAGGCAAAACAGAAATTGACTTTAAAGCAATAAGAGCCTGACAGGCAGCATAAAAGCGCCGCCTGTCAGGCTCATCATTATCCGGTTTTTGCATTCTCTTACGCCACTGCCCCAAACTGACATATCACGCCTATCACTGCTGACAGCAGGATAAAGTAAATGGGATGAAGCTTCTTCGTCTTCTTACAGTACCGGGTCAGGTACAGAAGTACTGCGGCAAGGATCACCTGCCCGATATTGAATTTCCCGGCGGAAAAAAGCTGATAGATATTTTCCACACGGAAAAATGCGATCAGGATAATACTGATCCCGGCTGCCCCGATCAGTCCCGCAGACGCCGGACGCAAACCGTAGAAAGCCGCCTCCACATATTTGCTTTCCCGGAATTTCTGCAGGATCCTGGCAATGATCAGGATCACGATCACAGACGGGAGCACCAGCCCCACCGTGGCATCGACCGCCCCCAGGATACCGCCGGCCACTCCATGATACTGCAGCCCCACTGTGTAGCCCACATAAGTAGCCATATTGACTCCCAAAGGTCCAGGTGTACTCTCCGCCACCGCGATCATATCCGCCAGCTCCCCAAAGGTGAACCAGCCGGTCTTGCTTACCATATTCTGGAGAAATGGCACTGTAGCCATGCCGCCGCCTACACTGAAAAGACCTGTTTTGAAAAATTCATAAAACAATTGCAAATAGACCATTCTGATGTCTCCTTTTTCTCTTTCCAAGCTTCATATTTCAAGATTTTTTATCTGGTATCTTCTTAATCTGAAGCCCAATCCCGGCCACTCCTGCCAGGAGCACATAGACTACCGGTGACAGATTAAGGAATACTGATCCCAGAAGCACCACCGCGAAAATCACAAAAGCCCTGGCATCCACCACAGCCGCCTTCCACAGCTTCACCACCGCATTGAAGATCAGCACGCACACGCATACCCGGATTCCGGCAAACGCGTTCTGCACCCACATAAGATCAGAAAAATTGCTGATCAGCGCCGCAATGACTGTAATAATCACCAGGGATGGGAACACCATCCCGGCGGTAGCCACTACTGCCCCTATGGTCCCCCTTATCTTGCTCCCTAAAAAGGTCGCCACATTGACTGCTATAACCCCAGGCGTGCACTGACCGATGGCATAATAATCCATCAGCTCCGCCGGTTCTGCCCATTTCTTGTTGTCACACACTTCCCGCTCCAGGATCGGAAGCATAGCATAGCCCCCGCCGAAGGTCATGACCCCCACCCTGGCAAAGGTGAGAAAAAGGTCCACTAACATGTTCATTGACATCCTCTCTTTCCTGGAATCTCCAGCAGGCCATATCAGGATCCTTCTGCCAGATATTCCATTCGTGTTCATTTTCAGTATAACCATTCGTAACAGTTATACGTAACAGTTCAGATATCCCTTGAACTGTTACGGCATCTGCCCATGAAAATCGCTGCGCGATGGGGCAGATG
>CAJTOW010000243.1 GCA_910577655.1 uncultured Lachnospiraceae bacterium
GACACCGCAGGCGTCCCTTGTGGAGATGCCGGGAATGAATTTTCAGACACGCTCTGACATTCAAAACTTCTTGTCCCAACGTCTTTCAGGGGCAAAAGGACTCTCCATCTGAACCACAACAGCATCCACTATCCCCGGTACCCCACGCTCCCGTCCGGTTCCCGCTCAAAGTGACATAAGAACATATCCCAGGTCATCAGCGCCATCTCGGCTGTGTAGGTATGTGGACACCCCCGCATGATGGTGTACTGAACCATAGGTACGTGCTTTCCATCATACAGAACCAGAGTATGGTAGTTCCCATTATCATACCAGTTGTCCGTCTGAAACTCCACCTGGTTGACCGCACAGCAGGCTTTCAGAGTCCTCTCAGCCAGACTGCCTTCGGTGACTGCCACGTCAGAAAGGTCATACTCGCCCATCATAAACCACACAGGAGCCGGAACCTGGATATCCAGAGGCTTTACCTCTTCGGGTCTCCATCCGCCCAGCGCCCCGGTGGGACCAAAGGCAGCAAAACGCTCCGGCATGGCCTGCATCAGAAGCTGTGTCATCCTGGATCCGTTAGAATGGCCTACTGCATAGATCCGTTTCTGGTCTATGGGATATGTATTTTCCATATAATCCAGCAGTTCTTTAAAATACAGTTCCTCTCTTTCGCCCCTGGTTTCCGTGATCCAGTGAGGCACTGGAAAGCGTGCAATCCCGTCATTAGAGGGATATCCGCAGGCAAAGGCCACAAAGAAGCCGCGCTCCTCAGCAACCCGCTGCCAGTCACTGGTCTCCTGGAAGTATTCCGAATTACATGACATTCCATGTATGGCAACCACCAGGGGATACCGGACTTCCTTTCCCGGCTCATAGCAGGAGGGAACATACACATCCCAATACCGGGACAAGCCTCCGATCTCCTGCTCTACCCGTACCACCCCGGTCTCTGCGAGAGTCCTGCGAAGGCGCAGATGATTGTTATGGAATCCGCCCCATCTGCCATAACGGGATACGAACTCTACCATAGCCCGGTTCAGCTCTTTTCTTTCCGCACTGCCCACGGACTTCACATTGCAGAGCCATACCTGGGATACAGGCTGTTCGTTTACATAAAATGCTCCGGGACGAGAAGCTTCCAGATATACCCGGCCATACTGGTTACTAAGCCCTTCCTCCCGGGCATTGATGATTTTCTTCATATAAGAAAATGTCTCACCGGCTCTCCCGCCCCGGTCGATAAGAAATCCCGGCAGGGGGATCTCTGTTTTTTTCCTGGTATCCATCCCGTCGGACGGGAGCATTTCCAGTACCTTCAAAAGCTCCGGGTCCACATAGCAGTCCCCGTCTGCCGCAAATGCCGCATAAGTAGCGCTGTAGGTCAGGGCATAAGCCACCGCTGCCTGTGCACCGCTGCCCAGGCCTATGGGATAGATATAGGATTCGCAGATATCCACGGTCAGCCGCTGGCTGAATTCCCGGTTCACCACCTCATTGGCATAATCAAAGATCTGATCCAGATCCTCCTTCTGCCAGTCCGGACTTTCCAGGATCAGGCAGGCTGTACGTGTGGTATCTGCCAGTTCCTTCCAGTTCTCCCACTTTATAAATGTCTCCCCGTCCATGCCGCCAGGTGCAAACACCAGCATGGCCGCTCCCTTGGAATGCATGCCATCCGGCACATAGACACTATAAAGCCGGATCCCGGCTTCCATTTGTACTTTCTTCTTGTGAAGCCCTGTATTTATCTGGACATAGGGCCTCCCCGGATCCAGCCGCTCTTCCTCTACCGGCGGGAAAGGATAGCGCCCCGCCAGACTCCTGGATGCCGGCACATAAGGCGCCCCCTTGGGAATCCGGGGCATCAGGATCGAACGGTTATTCATGGGACTGAAATGATAACTCTCATATTTTTTCATCAAAGTTCTCCTCTCTTACAGAATGGCATCTCTCTACAACGTGGAGTCGCCCACTCTTTCCTCCGGCTCTGGTATATAGACATCCCGGTCTTCTTTTGAACATTTTCCGCACTACATCTGGTTCAGTTCCCGCACCCGGCAGCAGGATACGAAATGATTCGGCAGCACCTCCTCCAGCTGCTGGGGCCTGCGGCAGGCTTCTGCAGCATGGATACACCGGTCTGCGAACCGGCACCCCGGCTCTGGATCAATGGGAGAGGTGATCTCCCCCTTCAGCACGATCCGCTCTCTGGGATGCAGGATATCCGTAGTAGGAATCGCCGAAAGAAGGGCTTTGGTATATGGGTGCAGCGGCTGGTCGAACAGCTCCCTGGTAGGGCTGGTCTCTACCA
>CAJTOW010000244.1 GCA_910577655.1 uncultured Lachnospiraceae bacterium
GGCCCAAATCTCCCACAAACTGTGACGCACATCTGCCAGAAAGCAATTTTCAGACCACTCTAGCCAAATCTGATTTCATCTTCCTCCCGCAAAAAACGCAAAAGCGTAACAAATGCAAAAAATCAAAATGCCAGATATTTTAAAGATGCTTTCAGTACATCTTCCGATGTCATGTTCTCCGTCACCGGCACCTGGCGCACCGCCTTCATGGCTTCCGTAGAGGAATAGCCCAAAGCTACCAGGGCCTCCGCCGCCTCCCGGACCGCCCCGTCTCCCGCCAGAGTCCCCTGCGCCGCCGCAGCCGGAACAGCCCCTGCTGCTTCCAGAGTGCCCGACAGAACATCCTCTGCCCTGATCTTGTCCTTCAGATCCAGGATCACCCGTTTGGCCGTCTTGGGCCCGATCCCCGGTGCTTTGGCTATCGCCTTTCCATCCTCTGCCAGAATGGCCATCTGCAGATCCTCAAGGCTTAAACTGGACAAAATGGAAAGGGCAGCCCTTGCCCCGATCCCATTGACCGTCAGAAGCATCCGGAACATACCAAGCTCCGGCCTGCTTAAAAATCCATACAAGGTCATGGCATCCTCCCGTACCTGGAAGGAGGTATAGAGCTTCACATCTTTCCCGATTCCCGGAAGCATCTCCATAACCCGGACAGGCACATGGATATTCCAGCCGATCTGTCCGCACTCCACCACTGCCACATCATCATATAGCTCTGTCAAAGTTCCTTTAATATATGAAAACAAGGCCCTGACTCCTTTCTCTTCTGAAGCTTACTGTCATCCTGCCAGAGTGTGTCTGACAGTTACTCCAGTATACATAAAAATGCACAAGGGACGCATTTCCTATTATTGATCATATCATATTCAATCCCTTCCCGCAAGGAGAATCGAACAGACATTCTGTGTAGGCGGTCATTTCGTTAATGTTTACGGGGCTACTGTCAATCCTCTAAGTGTATTCACACAGTTGCAGCCCACAATAACAGAAGGGATTCCAGCAACACCCAATGTGCCGGAATCCCTTCTGTTCTGTCCATTCTCTTTGTACCAATAGTTATTATATCTCCGGATATTGATATCCGGAAACAATCATTCTGCTTTTCAGAACCGGTACCGTAATTCCCAGTCTCCTTGCTGCACGCTCCGGAGACGTATCTCCATCCTGAACCATAGAATATATCTCAAAAGTCCTGCCTTGTTCCCTGCCTTGTTCCCTGCCTTCCTCTCTGCCTTCTTCCCTGAGTTTCTCTGATCTCAATTTTAAAATCTGTCCGCCCATAACATCACCAATCCTTTCCCTTGACGGGTTGTCTTTGGGTATTACATAATCTGCAATCCGGTTAATCAACTCAATCAAATCAACATAAAGCTGTGCTTTACTGCCAGTGTCATGTAATTTTGACAACTGATTATTAATCTCTCGGTAATCATCTAACATCTGTTCCATTTTTTCCTGGTTGGCACGATTCGATTTCAGAAAGTGTTCATACCTTAATATATGGTATGGCAGCAATAACAAGAGCTGTTTTTCAAATATACTGCTCACTGTATAATCTTTAGCCATGATCACAGGAACCCGGTACATCACAGACTGTCCGTCTGCAAAATGTACTCTGACTTCATGATATGGCGGCATATTCCTATGGTTGCGTATATACAGCACACAAGATTCAGGAAAATCTATCTCCGTAATATTTCCGTCTGTCAAAGAAAAATGTTCCAGGGCAATTGCAAAATCATATTCCATCATCCTGACCGCCATATTGCCATCCTTTTCCGACTGACACTCAATATGATAGATATGACCCTCAATCCGTATAATGGAATCTGTAATCACCTTACCGAATTTTTCATAATGCTCGTTCCTCAACTGTTCAAATCCCTGTTCATCCGAATACTCTGTTCCAAAAACTTCGTTAATCAGAGGAATCAGCAAAAACGGCATCTTCTGCGCAATTGTCCGAAATACATCATCGAAAATCGTACTGCCGCCATTTTCCCTCTCCTGCTCTAAAATACTTACATCCTCACATCCCATTACCTTCTCTCCTTACACACATTATATCCTTTGGCCAAATATTTGTCAACGCCTCAGCAAGACATGACTTTAACTATGTTACTGTTCACGGGACGCATCTTCTTGTCCGGCTACGCCAGACAAGAAGCATCG
>CAJTOW010000245.1 GCA_910577655.1 uncultured Lachnospiraceae bacterium
TGAACCATGGCATCGCCTTCGTCTTCCAGCTTCTCCAGAATAGCGTCCTTGAGCTGGCTGGTGACCTCGGTCACTTCAAGCTCAGTGCCTTCCGGGATGATGCCTTCCTCAGCGTGTACGGTGATGGTGACACCGTCCATTTCCACCGGGGCCGGACTGAATTCCGGATAGGTCATTTCCTGGTCTGCTTTCCTGAGTGCCAGATCCTCGACTGCTACCCTATAGGCTCTGGCATTGGCAGAACCCCAGATAGTTACGGTATTGTAGGCTTTTCCGTCCAGAGTACCCTCCTGCTGGAGTGTACCGTTGATATCATCCTCAAGCTCCTGGCCTTCGGAAAAGTCCGGAGCGTCAGATGCGCTGCCACCTTCGGGTGCCTCAGTTTCGGCGGGAGTCTCTTCCTCTGCCGGAGTTGTGGCATCATCCGTCTCATTGGCTGCAGTACTTTCTTCTATTATAATGTCTGCGGCGCTGCTTTCATCAGCCGTACCGTTCTCATCCCCTGACTCACTAGTCTCATCAGCCGCGCTTCCTTCCGTGGCTGCGCTGCTCTCCTCGACTTCATCAGCCCTGGTCTCATCAGTCTCGCTGGTTTCATCGGCCTCGCCGGTCTCATCAGTCTCATCGGCCTTGTTTTCTTCTGTTTCACTGGCTTCGGTTCCGTCAGCTTGATCGGCATCCGTCTCATCGACTTCGCCTGCTTCGTTTCCGGTCTCTTCCTCGTCTGTATCGGTCTCGTCAGCTTCAATCTGATCAGCTTCGGCTTCGGTGACCAGTTCCTCTGGCTCATCCTCAGGGGCGCTGATCTCGTCTTCACTGATCTGCACTCCAGATGCTACCTGCTGAAGCTTCCGTATGGAGATACTGGCAACTGCAGTACCTTCTGTGGAAACGTCTTCTCCATCAGCATCCTCTGCCTCCGGCTCGGCTGCTTCTGGCTGAACTTCTGATTCTTCTGCTTCTGTTTCGTCTGCTTCGGCTGCGTCCCTGCCTGCCTCTGCTTCAGTCTCTTCTTCTGTGGTTACTCCCGGCCCGTCAGCTTCAGTGGCTTCCGGTCCGGCTGCTTCGGTGGTCTCTTCCGGATCAGCATCCTCAGCAGGTTCCCCGGCTGTAGTTTCTTCCGGCGCAACCGTCCCAGCAGGCTCATCGGCTGTAGTTTCTTCCGGCACAACAGCCTCAGTAGTTTCCTCGGCTGTGGTTTCTTCGGGATCAACAGCACTGGTAGACTCTGCTGCTTCTCCGGCCCCGGAACTTTCCTCCGCACTTGTCTCGTCCGCTGCCGTCGTCTCCTCGCCTTCGGTTCCTTCCACGGCTTCGGAGCTCTCCCCTGCGTCTGCCTCCGTTCCTTCGCTGGCATCCGCTGCACCGGTAGTGGGGTTTAAGACCTCTGCACCCAGAGTATGGGACATGTCGTCCAACATGGTGGTATTGCTGTAGTCTTCCGTGTAGGAGGCTTCGGCATCATCCACATTGGCTGTGTTAGGATTGATGACCACCCTGCCGGTCTCATAACCATCCACGTTGGCGCGGAAGCTGACGACCATGTCGCTCTCGTTGATGAACAGGAAGATAACCTCTTCCGTACCCGCATTGTAGAATATTTCCACATCAGTGTCTGCGGGTGCATGGCGTCCATCTACATCTACGTCCAGCTGGTAGACTTTACCGTCCTTACCTCCTATCAGTTTCTCGTAGGAAGTCTTCAGGCTTTTGGTCTTCGCCTTCAGCTCCAGAGAACTGAATCTGAAGGTCTCACCGCTGTCCACGGCAGAGTCGATCGCTTCCCTAAGATCTGTGCCATCAACCAGAAATAGAGCTTCCTGCTCTTCACCGGCTGCAAACGCCACATTCAGATTCATTCCTATGTTCGTGAATGTCATGGCAGCGGTAAGCATGAATGCTACCAGGCGTCTGTAGTTCTTGCGAAGCTTTCTTAACATAATCCTCTCTCCTTCTTTCAAGATTCCTGGAAATCCCACTGCAAGATTTCCTGTATCTAAAAAACGTTTGGAAAACGTTCTTTACATGGATCAATTGCCGTCTGCTGCTTCCAAATACAAGCAGACAGCTTCTATTCCCTACCATTTCCAGGTATCCAGGACATAATAAGCCTTATGTCATAACAGTGCTTCACATAGTTTTATTTAGATTTAT
>CAJTOW010000246.1 GCA_910577655.1 uncultured Lachnospiraceae bacterium
ATGGGAATGGAAGATGTCACTTCGTGACCCCATTTTCGCGCAGTTCAGCGCCGGAACGCTGAACTTTCAAAGTAAGAGTTTTTCTGGCAGAGAACGGTATAGAAAAAAGCGCTGCAGCTCAGATATCTCTTAAACTGTTACAAAAAGCTTCTCAAAAATAAATAAAAATACGGTTTTGTAAGTATTTCGTCAGAATCACTAAGGAAACGGTAAAGTCTTCTGGCCTTTTTTGTGCTAAAATGATTACATAAGTGAAACATTTGAAAAGCACGTATGAGAAAGGGGCGGTGATTCATGAGGATATACAGACTGATTGGTCTTCTGGTAGTGGTAATGGTGTGTGGATTTGTGTGTATGGGATTCACCGTTGCGGGAAAGGGTTATGCCATGTACCAGGAGGCTCTGGAAGGCCAGAGCCTGGAGGCAAAGGTTGCAGAGATCCGTGGAAAGAAGGGGTATACAGAACTGGCGGCTCTGCCCGCGGTCTATCTGGATGCGGTGATATCTGTGGAGGATCACAGGTTCTATCAGCATTTCGGAGTGGACCTGATCGCGGTTGTGCGGGCTGTTGTGAATGATGTGAGGGCCCGCCGGTTTGTGGAGGGCGGCAGCACCATCACCCAGCAGCTGGCGAAGAATCTCTATTTCAGTCAGGAGAAGGAACTGACCCGGAAGGTGGCAGAGGTATTCCTGGCGCTGGATCTGGAGAGGAACTACAGCAAGGATGAGATCCTGGAGCTGTATGTCAACAGCATCTATTATGGAGACGGATATTACAATATAGGCACAGCATGCGCAGGCTATTTCGGAAAGCTTCCGGAGGAGATGACCCAGTATGAGAGTACACTCCTGGCCGGAGTTCCCAATGCGCCTTCCCGCTATGCCCCCACGAAGAATCCGGAGCTGGCAAAGCAGCGCCAGATGCAGGTGATCCGCAGAATGGAAGCCTGCGGATGTTTCTCCAAAGAGGAAGCAGAGACAGTGGCCCTGGAGGTGGTTGCGGCGAATTAAGGGGTTATTGTTAAAATGGAGTAGCTGTCCGGAGAGATCTGAAGAGTTACAATATAAAATGCAGTATCCGGGTTGTTCCTTTGCCTGATGGGAAGCAAAGGGACAGCCCGGAATTTTGTGTTGTTGTTATGTGCCGTTCCGGCTGGCCGTAAAATCAATGAACAGTCTGGCAACAGCAGGGAGGTAGGCCTCTTTCCGGTAGATCATGGAAATCCCGGTGGCCAGGGAAGTATTGCTTACAGGTCTGATGGTAACTGGTGCCGGAAACGCCAGAGGAACCACGGAGGCAGGTACGATTCCGACGCCCAGTCCTGCTCCGGCCAGATAGACTGTGGTGCGGGCGTCATCGTTGATGCAGATAAAATCCGGGGAAACACCTTCGGTCTGGAAAGCATTTCTTAAAATCGTCTCCCAGCGGCGGTAGGTAATTAGCGGAGCATGGGCCAGTTCCTGGAGGGATATCTCCGGAGAGAATGGGGGCCGGTAAAAGCTGTCCCGGCCTATGGCTACCAGAGTTTCCTCCTTCAGGGGAACGAAGGCCAGATCCGGTGCGGAAAAAGGTGTTCTGACCAGAGCCAGATCGATCTGGCTGGAGCGGGTCCGCCCTACCAGGTCGTAGGTATTGCCTTCCGTCAGGGCGTAACGGATATCCGGGTACCGGCCATGGAAATCCATGATCCAGCGGGTGAAATCGGTACTGCCCACAGAGGAGACGATCCCGATCCGGATCGTACCGCTGAGTCCTTTCTTGTAATCATTCAGCTCTGTCCGGGTGTCGGACAAAAGATCCAGGATAGCATTGGCCCGCTCATAGAGGATCTCTCCAGCTCCGGTGAGCCGGATATGGCGGGTATTCCGGTCAAAGAGCCCACAGCCAAGCTCCTCCTCCAGCAGCCGGATCTGGGTGCTTAAGGGGGGCTGGGACATGTTGAGGGCTTTGGCTGCATTGGAAATATTGCCTTCTTGTACGATGGTGGTGAAGTAGCGTAGCTGACGGATGTCCATAGGGGTTCTCCATGAAGTATATTTGATTGTAACTTATATGAGTTACAGTTCACAGGGCGGGGAAAACTGGACAAAAACAGACGTCAAGCTCGCTTG
>CAJTOW010000247.1 GCA_910577655.1 uncultured Lachnospiraceae bacterium
TCCAGCGATTTCATACCAGATTTTGTGCAGAATTTAATTTTCAAACACGCTCTAGCTATATCTGGCAGACGGAATCCCCTTCCAGCAGTGTGGAAACCTGATGCTTTTGATAAGGCACCACCGCCCCATCGTGGTCAATGATATCAAACAGCGTCTCTGCTGCTATGGTTCCAAGCCCCCTGCCGTTGAGATCCACACAGGCGAAATGATTGTTCCCTGTATTCACCCAGTCCGGTGCGCCGATCACAAACACGGACAGCTCCCTGCCGATCTGTATCCCCTGGCGGGCCAGATAATCAACACCGCCTCTGGCCTGGACATTGTAAGCATACAGAACAGCCGTCGCATCCGGATGCTCCTCCAGTGCCTGTCTGGTCAGGTCCTCCCCACTCTTCTCTGTGAATTCCCCATTGTAGACGATCTGCTCTTTCTCCGGGATCCCATACTGGCTAAGGAGCTTTCTGTAGGCCTGCTCGCGCAGCTCCAACCCGCCGAAATCTGCCTTCCAGCCAATAAAGGCGATGCGTCTGTGACCCTTTTTCAACAGGTATTCTACTGCCATATGGGTACTCTCATAGTTCTGGACCGACACAAAAAAGTAGGGAGTCCTGATGTCAATAGAACGGTCTACCACCACCATGGGAACTCCGATCTTGCGGATCTGGCGGGTGTTTCTGCCGCCCTCCCTGCTGGGTGTGATGATATATCCATCCACCCGCTGTGCCTGCATCCGGTTGATAATCTCCAGCTCCCGCTGCGGATCATCAAAGGTATTGCAGATGGACAAGATGTAGCCGTACTGGTCTGCCACCCTCTCCACTCCCAGAACCAGCTGGGTAAAGAACTGGTTCTCGAACTGTGGGACCAGGACCGCGATGATCTTGCGCTTCTTGCCCTTGAGGCTGCTGGCTGCACTACTCTTCACGTAGTTCAGCTCTTTGGCCGCCTCCTCCACTCTGCGGCGCATGTCCTCGCTGATATAACGCTTCTTGGAACCATTCAACACGTAGGATACGGTAGCTGCAGTGGTACCCGCCCGTTCTGCCACATCTTTCAATGTTGCATACTGGCCGCTCATACCTCACCTCTTTTCTCCTGCCGCCGCGTATAGGCAAACGTTTGCTTGTTCTGGTTTTATAATAACATAAGAATATAAAATCGTCAATATCCATATAATATACAAATAAACGGGGTGTATTTTATGCATTATTACCATTTATATTGAGAGAAAATTTGAATTTGGTGGAAAGCTGCTGTTTATGGGGTGGCTGTTCCGGGGGGAACCTTTTTCCAGAGATGACATCTGGCCTGGAAAACAAAAGCCTTTTTTGTGACTATGCCGAAAGAAAAACCTCCCGAGTAAATCCAGAAGGCTATGGAAGATGGTTATAATCTTTGCAGGGACCTTTTTTAGAAACCGGCTTTTTTATCACTGCCGCCGCCGCTCTATAATACTGTCTTTGGCAATTCGCCAGTACAGCAGCGCTGGTATTGCCACAGTCAGGAGAATCAGAAACGGGTAAATCACCAGCATGGGCCACATGACAAAGCGATAGGTGAAGAACCAGATCCCGCTGGAAATTCCCCTTACGATTACCACAGAAGGCCAAGATCAGCCGATGTGAGAATCGTCCCCACCGCATAATACAGTCCCCTCAAAGGAGAGCATACGCTTTAGCTGCCTGCTCCATACCTGGCTCCACACAGATAATCAAATACCCTATTACCACTGGTGTCACAAACATAGCACAGAGCTCCAAATTTCCTTGTCAAGTGTCCCTATGAGATACTCTTCTCTAAAAGGCTGCCCGGACGCGCTTTGTTCAACCAGGAAAGAATCGAAATTGATGCAAATGAAAGGGCAGTTACAGGAAGGTGCCAGGACTGCTTTTTCGTTTACACCACCTTCGATTCTTTCCTTAACGATTTATCTGCTTGATTATAACACGGCAAATTTACCTTGTAAACGCCGCCGTAAGTTTCTATCCGCGTCCGCAGGGGCAGTATTGTAACAGTTCAGACAGGTCTGCGCGTTCACCGCGCTGACCGTAAGAATACGTAA
>CAJTOW010000248.1 GCA_910577655.1 uncultured Lachnospiraceae bacterium
GTCTCCGTCTTCGTCTCCACCTCATAAGTGACAGCGCTGCCCTGGTGGCGGCGGGTTATGCCAGTGACTTCCTGGCCGAAATGGAATCTCACACCGTTTCTGCAGGCATTTTCTGCCAGGGCGATGGTATACTGCATGGGATCCAGGATGCCGGAGGAAGGTACATGCATGGCAAACTCGCCTCCTGCGTTGGGGTCAATGCGGCTGATTTCCTCCTTGTCAATCATGCGCATGCCCTGGACGCCGTTCTGCTCTCCTATGGCCTTGTATTTGAGTATGTTTTCCCGGTCATGGTCTGTAAAGCCTACCACCAGCTTGCCGGTGCGCTTAAAGGGTACCCCCAGCTCTCTGGCCACCTGGTCGAATTCCCGGTTGCCTTCCACGGCGCATTGGGCCTTGAGACTTCCGGGCTTATAGGTAAAGCCTGCGTGGAGCATGCCGGTGTTGCGGCTGCTGTTGCCACATGCCACATCCAGCTCCTTCTCCAGCACCGCGGTGTGCAGCCGGTAGCGGGACAGCTCCCTGGCCACTGCGCTTCCCACTACCCCGGCGCCGATCACGATTACATCATATGCCTGCATGATGTTCCCCTTTCTTCTCCTGATAATGCAATAGGTCTGGTGTTAAGCCAATGTCAGGTACACAGACCTGGGTGAACAGTAACACGCAACGGTCCGGTACCCGTTCAGATCTTTCCTGAATGGCTGCGCGGGCCGTCTATTGCTTTGAAAATGTTGTTGAGTTTCTTATGGGTATATTGTATAAATAAATGGTAGGTTAGTCAAATTTATATATATTAATTATCATTTAGATTTGCTAAACTTTCAGGTGCTTACCAGCAGAGTTTTGGTTATGCTTCACGGGGTGCATCTTCTTGTCCTGTTTTCCCCGCCCCGCGAACTGTAACGAATTTTGCATGGGGCTTTTCCGGTTTGTCCGGGTCAGGGCGGAAGGGAGGAATATGCATGGATCTTGCCCATTTGGATTATATTCTCTACATTGCCCGGGAGCGCAGCATCACACGGGCGGCAGAGAAATTATTTGTTACTTCCTCGGCTTTGAATCAACAGCTGCAGAAGCTGGAGGGGGAGCTGGGGACGGCGCTTTTTATACGAAACAGATCAGACTGGCAGCTGACACCAGCGGGAGAGGTATATGTGGAGGCGGCCAGGGAGATTCTGAATATCCGCGAAACAGCCTGCCAGCGGATCGCGGAGCTGGGGGACCTGGCCAGCCGGCAGTATCGGGTGGGGCTGATTCCGGAACGGGGAGTCGATATGTTCACTGCTATCTATCCACAGTTCCACCGGCGGTTTCCGGAAGTGATCCTGGAGCCCCAGGAGTGCAATGTGCGGGCCATGCAGAAGCTGATCTCTGACGGGGAAATCGACTTAGGACTCATCACCCTGACGGAGTGCCAGAAGGATGGCAATGTCTACCACCATATGGCGGATGAGGAGATCTTTCTGGCGGTCCCGGCAGGGCACCCACTGGCCGGACAAGGCTGCCGGATGCCGGAGCAGGCGCCGGAGATTCCGCTGGAAATGTTCCGGGAGGAGGCATTTATCCTGATTTTCCAGGCTTCTACCATGTACCAGCTGACCAGAGAACTGTTTGACCAGGCGGGCTTTGAGCCCAGGGTTCTTTTCTCCACCAGCAGCAATATCAGCAAATTCCGCATGGTGCGTGCAGGGGTGGGCTGTGCCCTGCTGCCAGCGGTCTTCGCCCTGCCGGATGAGGGGATCGTCTATTTTCGTCTGCCGGGACATCCACAGTGGCAGATCCATATGTGCAGCCGGAGAGGAGCTTATCTGGGGGCAGCTATGACCGGGTATCTGGAGCTCTGCAGGGAATACTGGAAGGGGAAGTTTGGGTAGAAGAGTATATCCTTTCATCCGGACGGCGGGTGTGTATACCTGGTAACAGAAGATAACAATTTACTGTTCACGGGGGGATGTTCCGGGAGGTACGCTCTGGAAAAAGTTTTCCCCGAATTGCGGGTTTCGGATG
>CAJTOW010000249.1 GCA_910577655.1 uncultured Lachnospiraceae bacterium
GGGCAGATGCCCTTCGGCCACTACGTTTTCGTACGGTCAGCGCAGCGAGTGCGCAAACCTATTTGAACTGTTACCATTTAGTAACGTTTTACTGGAACTCTTAAGTTTCTTATGTTGACAAACGTACGATTTCGCACTACAATTTCGTAGAGTGGGATCGTATTTTATTGCCATGTATGCCAGAGGCTGCCAGTGACTGGGGTTCTGGTTACTGGTATCCCGGACAGTTTCATATAGAAATAATATCGTGGACAGGGTTTTGGAGTAATTCCCCGGAGAGTTCCGGTATGTCCACCAGTATGTACATGAATGGAGAATGATGAATCCGACAGAACAGATTACCGGACAAACAAATGAATTAAAGAAGGAAGAAAGGCCGGCTCTGCTGGAATTGAGGCAGATTGAGAAATCCTTTGGAGATACCAGGGTCTTAAAGGGGATTGACCTGACCGTAGGGGAGGGGGAGTTTGTGACACTGCTTGGCTCCTCGGGCTGCGGTAAGACCACTACCCTGCGGATCATTGCAGGTCTGGAGGAGCCGGATGGGGGGCAGGTGCTTCTGGAAGGCAGGGATATGAGGGGCTGGGGGCCGGAAAAACGGAATGTCAATACCGTGTTTCAGAATTATGCCCTGTTTCCCCATATGAATGTGTTTCAGAATATTGCTTACGGCCTGAAGATCAGGAAGGTGGCCAGGGAGGAGATCCGCCGGAGGGTGACGGATATGCTGACTCTGGTGCAGCTGGAGGGCTTCGAGAAACGTATGCCCTCACAGATGAGCGGCGGACAGCGGCAGAGGGTGGCCATCGCCAGGGCTCTGGTCAACAATCCCAGGGTCCTTTTGCTGGATGAGCCCTTAGGAGCCCTGGATCTGCAGCTGAGGCGGCAGATGCAGCTGGAGCTGAAACGTTTGCAGAAGAAGCTGGGCATCACCTTTATCTACATTACCCACGACCAGGAGGAGGCCATCAATATGTCCGACAAGATCGTGGTGATCCGGGAGGGGCTGGTGGAGCAGGCAGGTACTCCGGCCCGGATCTATGACGATCCCCGGACCAGCTATGTGGCCCGGTTTGTAGGCTCTGCCAATATTCTTACCGGGAAGGTTCTGTCGGTCAGAAACCAGGAGGGTGTTCTGGAGCATGTATCCGGACGGGCCGGTTTCCGGACCAGCGGGCGTCCTGTCAAAGAGGGAGAGCAGGCAACGGTAGCTGTGCGGGGGGAGACCATCCGGATCTGGCCGCAGAAGCACCAGGACTATGGTCTGGCAGGAATCATTACCGAGAAAAGCTTTGTGGGCGGCATGCTGCGGATCACCGTGGTCCTTGGAGACGGTACGGAGATGACCGTGAGCCGCCACGGAATTAACTTTGACTATGACGCGGGACAAGAGGTCCGGCTGGAATGGGACCAGACTGCGGCGGTTCTGGTAGACAGGGAGGAAGGACAGCCAGGAAAGTGGGGCAGTAGCGGCCACATGGACAAGGAGGGCAGGCAATGAAAAAGAATGGCTGGTGGATGTGCGTAGCCCCTCTCTATGTGTTTACCCTGGTGTTCGTTTTAGGGCCGGCCCTCTATATGGTGGCGGTCAGCTTTGCCACCAACCGGGACAGCGGGTATGGCTTCCAGTGGATATTCACCCTGGAGAATTTCCGGCGGATGCTGGATCCGGTGTATCTGCAGTGTTTTTACCAGTCCTTCCAGCTGGCCTTTACCACCACGGCGGCGGCGGTACTGATCGGGTATCCCTTTGGTTATTTTATGGGGAGACTTTCGGCTAAGGGAAAGAAGGTTCTCCTGTTCCTGATTATGGTGCCTTTCTGGACCAGCTCCCTGATCCGGCTTTACGGATGGCTGATTATCCTGCAGGCCAAAGGCATTTTCAACACGGCACTCTTAAAGCTGGGGCTGGTGGAGGAACCCTTAAAAATCCTCTATAGTTATCCGGCGGTACTCATCGGCATGGTGTATGCCCTGCTGCCCTTTATGATG
>CAJTOW010000250.1 GCA_910577655.1 uncultured Lachnospiraceae bacterium
ATGCGCGAGTGGCTCAGTTGGTGGAGTACGACCTTGCCAAGGTCGGGGCCGCGGGTTCGAGTCCCGTCTCGCGCTCTTTTTATATTTGCGGAAGTCTCTGTTTTCAGAGGCTTTTTTTTTTGAAAAATTTTTGCAAATTAAGCGAGCAGACATAAAGCGGTTGCAAAACTAATTAAGTATTCGGACAGTCTGTTGGAATAAAACAGAGGACGGCGCCATTGCCCAGATCAAAAAGAATCATTATCCCCAGGTGTTCCGGGAATATGGAGGGGATATTCTCCTGGTTGGTATCAACTATGATGTGAAGAATAAAAGGCATACCTGCAGAATTGAGAAAATGGATGGTAGATGACAAGATGGACAGGCAGATGGCAGAGCTTCTGGACCAGACCGGAATCGGAATGACCTTCCGGCAGGGACAGATGATCTATATGGAGGGGGATCCGGCGGACCGGATCTATTACATACGGAAGGGAAGAGTGCGGGTGTTCCAGAATATTTCTTCCGGTCGGGAAGTAACCATTGATGTGGTGGAGTCCGGACATATCCTGGGGGAGTCGGCCTTTGGGGGCGGACGGACCCGTCCGACATGCGTTCAGGCAGTCAACCAGGTACAGCTGGTGTCCTGCCGTGTGCGGGATCTGCTGCCCCATTTCCAGAGGGAGCCGCAGTTTGCCTTGTATCTTCTGAAGCTCTGCTCGGATACTATGGATCGTCTGACCCAGCGGCTTCATGACCAGTGCCTTCTGGACAGGTATGGCAAGGTGGCCAACTTTATTCTGGATGTGACCTCTTCGGATTCAGAGGAGAAAGGGACCATGGGTGGGGTGCTGCCCTACACCCATGAGAATCTGGCAGATTCCCTGGGGCTCAGCAGGACTACAGTGACTATGGTGCTGAAACGCTTCGAGGCAGAGGGCTGGCTGCAGAGCGGCTACAAGTATGTGAAGGTGCTGGATCGTCCGGCTCTGGCTGAATTTGTGGAGGAACAGAAGGAACAATAAAGAGAGAGTGTCGTATACACGACATTCTCATCCCTTTTCATGGCTTATAATGAATCCATCAGAACCTGTTAAATATTAGGTATGGTGAAATTCAGGAGTATATCCGGGCAATGAGGAGGGCAAAGATGAAAAAGAATGGAATGATGCTGCTTTATGTTCTGGCAGGAAATCTTCTGCTGGCTTTTGCTGTCTGTGGGCTGATCGTGCCAAACCGGTTTCTGTCAGGCGGATCTACGGGGATCGTGCTGATCCTTGGGCACTGGCTGCCGTTTCGTTTTTCGGTTATCTCTGTTCTGGTAAACGGTACCTTGTTTTTGACTGGGCTGGTGTTTCTGGGCAGAAGGTTTGCTATGACATCCTTGTGTTCTACACTGGTGTATCCGGCGATTCTGGCAGTCCTGGAGAGCCTGCCGGTGCAGATTTCCCTGGGGAATCCCTGGATGGCAGCGGCCCTGGGCGGCATCCTTTGCGGTACCGGGATCGGGATGGTGATCCGGGCAGGCGGGTCTACCGGAGGTATGGATATCCCGCCCTGTATCCTGAAAAAGCTGAGAGGGATACCGGTGGGAACCTCCATGCTGGTGCTGGACGTTATGATCTTTCTGGCCCAGCTGGTCTGGAGTGGGACAGACGGGATATGGCACAGTCTGCTGATGATCCTTCTGACTTCCTTCATGGTGAATCTGGTGGGGAAGGAGGAAACAGATGCGTTACTGTCCATGGGGGCATCTTCCTATCCGGCTACGCCAGATAAGAAGCATCGTGAACTGTTACACAGACTCTGATGCTGACACGCCATGCTTCTCTGGTTTATTCAGGTTAGAGCGTGTCTGAATATTCATTCCCGGCATCTCCACAAGGGACGCCTTCGGTGTGCACGCCCCACTTCGC
>CAJTOW010000251.1 GCA_910577655.1 uncultured Lachnospiraceae bacterium
GTCTGTTTCCGTCCAGTTTTCCCCGCCCCGTGAACTGTAATGAATATTAGTAACAGAAAGAAGGTGGGAAAATTGCTTTCTGTCTATGTGAAGGAGCAGAGGCCATACACGAGGGAAGAACTGCAGAAGTTTCTGGAACTGGGAGAGAGCAGTTTCCTGCCTTTTACGGAGCGGCTTAGGGCCTGCGGGCTTTTGAAGATCGTTTCTGCATCCGGAGCAGATGGCGTTGACGGACAGACAGAGTGGGAGCCGGAAGCATTTTCTGAATGGGAAGAGGCGGGCCAGGAGCCGGGAGTGTTTGCCGGATGGGAAGAGACAAGGCAGGAGCCGGGAGCATTTGCCGGATGGGAAGAGACGGGGCAGGAACCGGGAGCATTTGCCGGATGGGAAGAGACAGGTCAGGAGCCGGGAGTGTTTTCTGCATGGACAGAGCCGGGAAGGGAGTTGCCTTCCGGTCTGGGAGGATCTGGCGCGGGGATATTTTACAGAGGGCAGATAAGGGACAGCAGGCGGTATGTATTTACTTTTGTGGGGATCCTGCAGGCCGGGAACCGGGTTCTTAAATGTAGTCCCAAGTATATAGAAGAAGAGGAGCCTGTCCGGGAAATGAAGCAGATCCTCAAGGTGCTGCGCCGGTATCATGCCAGGAGGCAGACAGTCTCCATCTATGAGCCTGGGGGCCGGGAGGAGGTTTACAACCGGCTTGCGGTGATGCTGTATCTGGTGGAGGATTATCTGGAACATGGTGTCTATACCAACTGGCATCCGGTGACCGAGGTCAATGGCGGCGGAGAGGTCCTGTGGGATCCGACGATCAATGAGACGGTTGCCCTGATGGTAGGGGGACGTCCGTTTTACCCGGAGCTTCTGACAGAGGGGAGCAATAGCGACGAGAATGATTATTTCCGCCGGCTTCACAAATGTATCGTAACCGAATGTTCCCAGGCCCTGGAGGATGCAGGCCTGACAGAGCTTCTGGAGCTGGAACAGCTGTATGAGACAGATGAACAGCTAAAGGAGCTGGGGGATGAGACGTATATACTTTACCGGATCCGGCGGGAGCTGGGGGTTCAGTTTGATGACCGCAGGAGTATGATACTGGGGCTGATGGATACGTATATCGCCCATAGGCATATGCCGGAAACCGGAAGCGGGCTGTATCTCTTTGGGACGAACCATTTTGAGCAGGTGTGGGAGGCAGTGTGTGCGCAGACGCTTGGAAACTGTCTGAAAAAGCCCCTGGGGATGTTTCTGGAGAGGGAGCACGGTTCTTATAACAAGGAGCAGACCCTGCTGGATCTGATTGAAAGACCCTTGTGGCGCTACAAACATACCGGGAGTGTGACCAGAGGAAAGGGCAGGCTGGTGCCGGATCTCATTACCATTTACCATCAGGAGGGAGAACGTTGTTTTGCAATTCTTGATGCAAAATACTACCGGATCCGTCTGGAACGGGGGCGGGTATCCGGCCAGCCGGGGATCGGTGATATCACAAAGCAGTATCTGTACCAGCTGGCCTATGAGGATTTTATCCAGGATATGGGATATGACCGGGTGCAGAATGCATTTCTCTTTCCGGGCTGTGGGGAAGAGGCGGAATACCTGGGACGGGTGGAGCTTGCCATGCTGGCGTCGGCAGGACGAAAGGGGCTTTCCCACATTGCTGCGGTGAGGCTTCCTGCGGTTCGGCTGTATGATGCATATCTGGCTGGACGTGAGGAAGATCCGGCCGGAATGCTGGCTTGTGTGCCGGATGGAGTACTAGAGCGTGTCTGAAAATTCATTCCCGCCATCTGTACGCCCCACTTTGCGGTAT
>CAJTOW010000252.1 GCA_910577655.1 uncultured Lachnospiraceae bacterium
TGCCGTAACATTTCAAGGGGTATCTGAACTGTTACGCAGTATTTACGGCTTCCTTGGCCCCAATGGAGCGGAAATCCACCACCACGGGCCGGTAAACTTGTGACCTATAGATACATGCCTACTTGTGGGCATGATGATCTTATCCGGTATTTCCGCATTTTTGCGGAAGCGATGGAACAGATTTGTACAGCCATCTGGCAGGGCCGGGATTGTAGCCTTAATCCTTTTCAGGTTCCTATAAGCCAATTTCTTTAAAGTCAATCCACAGATCGTCGTAGATGTTGACCTTAATCTTGTCTTGGAAAGTATATGAGTCTACATTGACATCCGCCTGATCCAGATAGTATACAAAAACCTTTCCAGTGCGTGGATCAATAATCCAGTACTCTTTTACTCCGGCCTTTGCATACAGATTCAGCTTGCGTATATAGTCATGGCTGGAGGTGCTGGGTGAGATGATCTCCACAATCCAGTCCGGCGCCCCGGTGCAGCCCCGGTCGGTCAGTTTGTTGGGATCACAGATTACACTGATATCCGGTTCTACTATAGTCTCGTCATCTTTGAAAAGCTTGACAGCAAAGGGGGCCGGGTAGACTTTGCAAGGGCCTTTTTGGGAATCGATGTAATTAGCAATGGTTTTCGATAAAAACATGAGGATTTCCTGGTGCATCCTGCTGGGGGCTGACATGTAATAAAACTGGCCGTCGATCAGTTCCGCCCGGACATTCTCCGGCAGGTTGTAGTAGTCTTCTTCGGTGTAAAGGATGGTTTGTGCTAATGCTTCTGACATGGTGATGCTCCTTTCCTGGATAGTGTGTATGAACTGGTGGGAGTTATGCATTATCGGGTTCCGTGCCTGCTGCTGAATCCCTTTCTATTTTTTCGTTTGCAGCTGCTGTGAAAAATTTAGCCATACTCATTCCGGCATTTTCGGCAGCTTCTTTGTATTTGTCCTTTTCACCTTTTTTGACACGAAATCTGATTTCTTCAAGATTGTCTTTCATGTATTGCATAGTGTATTCTTTGCTTTTTTCGGTATATTTACTCAAGGGAATCTCCTTTCCTGGTAACGGGTGCTTAAAAATAAAGACACCTCTTACATTATAGCAATAGTATACCACAAACTACAATAGTGCGCTATGGTATATTTGTATCATCAACAGAGAGAACTCTAGAGTGTGTCTGAAAATTCATTCCCGACATCTCCACAAGGGACGCCTTCGGTGTGTACGCCCCACTTTGCGGTACACCGCAGGCGTCCCACAAACTGTGACACACATCTGCCAGAAAGCAATTTTCAGACACGCTCTAAGCCAGCCGGGAGAGCCGAAAGCCCCACAAACCATAGGTCATATACTTGTGAGTGAGCGACAAAAGCAAAACCAATAGACAAGAAGATGCTTATGGGTCTGGCCAGTACTAACCGAAGGGAGACGCTAAAATGAAGTACAAGCTTAGCAAGATCATATTAAAGGCATGAAGCATTCACCGTAAAAACCGGAACAAGGGAAATGATCATTACTATGAGTTCGTTGCTTTTCTTCTCTGTACTGGTACGAGTTGGCGAAGCTGCTGCTCTGACGTGGAGCGACATTGACTACAAGAAAAATGTGATTCATGTTACAAAAACCGCCACTTGCAACGAGAACAATACAAAAGCCATTGGAACCCCGAAAAGCGAAGCCGGGAAAAGCAAGGCAGGCCGATGGAATATTTTACAGTCCACGCTTTAAGAGATACTTTCACGACAAGGTTCATAGTTCACGGGGCGGGGAAAACTGGACGAAAACAGACGTCAAGCTCGCTTGTAAGA
>CAJTOW010000253.1 GCA_910577655.1 uncultured Lachnospiraceae bacterium
CTATAGCCAGCAGTGGACAAATTCTCCTTTGCAAGCCAGCTTGCACGGAGAATTTGTCCACTGCTGGCTGCATGGCTAGATGATAATGCATATCATCCCCCCATTACTGTCGTTGATGATCTTCTGCAGCGCATCCTGCAGCTTCAGCTGACAGTCTTCTGTCATCTGGTTTACTTTGGCCTGGATTCCGTCTTCTACGATTTGCTCGATAGACTTTCCAAAGATATTGGTTTCCCAGATTCCCCCTTCCTTATTCCTTGCGTTTTCTTTCATATAAGCGATCAGGTCCTCGGCCTGCTGTTCGCTGCCCACGATCGGTGCGATCTCGGTCTGTATGTGAGCTTTGATCAGGTTCAGGCTTGGGGCCTCGGCTCTCATCTTGACGCCGTACTTGTTTCCATGCCTGATCACCGTGGGTTCATCAAGGACGATCTCGCTGCGGTCCGGTGTCACTACCCCATAGCCCTTCATACGTACCTGCACCAGGGCGTTTAATACCTTCTGGTACTCCTTACGCATAGAAGAGAACTCCTTTAAATGGTGCATAAGCTGGTATTCATCCTGAATGTCCAGTCCAGAGAAATCACTGAGCACCTGATAGTAATATCCGTCCGCAGGGTTCACCTGGACGGTGACGGTTCCGTCTGAAAGATTCATCTTTCCCAGATCAATCCGGTCCAGAACCTCACACTCCTCCTCTCTCCAGGAGGTGGGAATATCCTTCATACGCCTGACATTCCCCATGAAATGGCGGCAGGCATTCACGATCTGCTCTTTCATCCAGTGGCTGGGCGGAAGCATCTCCATCCATCTGGGTATGAAGAAATCCACCTCAGTCACCGGAAATTCTTTAAGCACCAGCTCCAGGATCCGGCTGATATCCTCCTTTTTCAGCTGTTCACAGTTGACCGGAAGGACTGTCACCCCATATGCATCCTGCATATCCCCGGCCAGCCGGCGGGTATCCTCCGAATAAGGACGGCTGGAGTTAAGGAGCACGACAAAGGGCTTACCAATATCTTTCAGCTCCCTGACTGATGTCTCCTCCGCATCTATGTACGCATCCCGTTTCAGTTCCCCGAAGGAACCATCGGTAGTCACCACGATCCCGATGGTGGAATGCTCCTTGATCACCTTCCTGGTTCCGATCTCCGCCGCCTTGGTAAAGGGGATCTCTGTCTGGAACCAGGGCGTCTTCACCATACGTTCCTGTTCGTTCTCTATATGTCCGCTGGCACCCTCCACCATAAATCCCACACAGTCAATCAGACGGATCTCTGCCTCAATCCCGTCTGCCAGCCGGACATGAGCCGCATCCTTGGGAATAAACTTAGGCTCTGTGGTCATGATTGTCTTCCCGGCCGCGCTCTGGGGAAGCTCGTCAGTGGTCCTCTGCTTTGCCGGCTCATCCGTCATATCCGGAAGTACGATCTGTTCCACGAACCGTTTGATAAATGTCGACTTTCCGGTCCGCACCGGCCCTACGACACCCAGATAAATCTCTCCGCCGGTCCGCATCCTAATATCCTGATACACATCATAGCTGTCCATAATATCCATCTCCCTTGTTATACTGCTATAGTATATTCTGTCCGGAGAATAATTATGATGCTATTGTGCAGACCTGCATAAACAGCAATCCGCAACAGTTCCGATGTTCCTCTGAACTGTCACAGCAATCTTTCTACTTTTAAATATACCATGAAAGCCTCACAAAAAAAAGAGGGAAAATCATTTACCACGCCCGATGTGGAAAACTGGACAAAAACAGTCTTACAAGCGAGCTTGACGTCTGT
>CAJTOW010000254.1 GCA_910577655.1 uncultured Lachnospiraceae bacterium
TCCCACAAAGCGGAACGCACAGCTACCAGAAAGCAATTTTCAAACACGCTCTAGGGCGGTGTATGCTTGTATCAGCTATGGGGAGGCTGGATGCCCGGAGGACTTTCCGTCCGGCATGAGATACGGCTGAACCTTGATGAGGATACGGCGGGAGAAATCACGGATATAATGTATAAATCCTGATATCCGGGAACACACTAAGGTGTAAAACAACCATTGGAGGAGTGACATATGAGCCGGAATCAGGATGAGAGGAAGAAAGCAGAGCAGGAACAGGAAGCAGCAGAGAATGAGAAGATGGAAGAATATGGCCAGATGACCCTGGAGAACAATGAGCGGAAGAAAAAGATCCACCTGCTGTCCATCATCGGCGAGGTGGAGGGCCATGAGAATCTGTCGGGAAATGCGAAAGCCACCAAATATGACCACGTACTCCCCCAGTTGGCAGCTCTGGAGGACGATGACAGTGTAGACGGACTTCTGGTTCTTCTCAACACCTCTGGCGGTGATGTGGATGCGGGCCTTGCTATCGCGGAGATGATCGCGTCCTTAAGTATGCCCACGGTATCCCTGGTGCTGGGAGGAAGTCATTCCATCGGCGTTCCTCTGGCAGTGTCCACGGATTATTCCTTCATCGTACCCACCGGCACCATGATGGTTCACCCGGTCCGTATGAGCGGCATGGTGATCGGGGCTTCCCAGACCTACGAATATTTTAACATGATCCAGGACCGGATCCTGACTTTTATCAGCACCCATTCCAGGATCGCCTATGACCAGGTGAAACGCCTGATGCACAATACCAAGATGCTGACCCGTGACCTGGGCACTGTACTGGTAGGGAAGGAGAATGTGAAGGAAGGGCTGATTGACGAGGTGGGAGGTATCCGGGAGGCCCTGGGGAAATTGTATTCCATGATTGAGGAAAAACATAACCTGCAGAATGGGTAAACAGGTGTTTTAAACTGGTGGTCAAGGTTACTGTTTGCTGGGAATCAGTAGACAGTAGCCTTTTTGTTGGTTATTTTATTTTTATAAAAAAGGATATATAATAAAGCCAATGACAAATGGGAAACGCTTGTCTGAACTTTTACCGTCATATTGGAGAACGGATATCCATGGCGGATTTGGAAAGGAGTGAGAGCAGATCATGTACACACCAGAGAAACCTGCGATCTTAGTAAGCGCCTGCCTGCTGGGCAGCAAGTGCCGCTATAATGGGAAAGGGGAATTGCACGAGGACGTGCAGGGACTGATGTCCCGGTGCCATCCGATCCCGGTCTGTCCGGAAATCTATGGAGGACTACCCACTCCCCGGATCCCTTCGGAACGGAGCGGAAACCGGGTGATCGGGAAGACGGGAGAAGATGTCACTGCCCAGTATGAGAAGGGGGCCAGGGAGACGCTGCATATGGCGCAGCTATACCACTGTCCGGCAGCCATCTTAAAAGAACGCAGCCCTTCCTGCGGCAGCGGCCAGATCTACGACGGCACCCACACCAGAACACTGATTCCAGGCGACGGTGTCACGACAGAGCTGCTAAGGAAACATGGGATTGCGGTATTTGGCGAAAGTGAAACAGATAAATTAGAAAAACTGATAGATGATATGGAAAGAATGTGATATACTATGAACACTTAGCGAACCGGAGCCGGAGGCGACCGGTGAGCTTAGTGAGAATGCACACCTGGCCACTTGGCGAATGCAAGCCGAAGGCGCCGCATGAGGTTAGTGGACATGGTGTACTATGAACACTTAGCGAACCGGAGCCGGAGGCGACCGGTGAGCTTAG
>CAJTOW010000255.1 GCA_910577655.1 uncultured Lachnospiraceae bacterium
AACTTCCTTCGTTCCGCCTGTCCATAACCAGGGTGCCAGCTTAGCTCCTTTACAGGGTCATGCCCTATGGAAAATATTCCTGCCGGCTACCGGCTCATTCTTTGTTATAAGTCTTACTGACCTGTTTGCTTCCCAGACTGGCACCTTGCGGTGGACGTTTTCCCGGTCTGTTCCACATATCTTCCAGCTTCCCTGTCACAGCTGGGGCCAGTTCCCGGAAACTCCTCCCGGAAACTCGGCCCAACCGTGACAGCGGATTGCCTGTTTTTATTTCCCGCCCTTATGCTGCCTGTACCTGTGGCCTCCTGATGTCACCCAGCAGCTTCTCCGGGTCATACTCCACACCTTTTGTAAGGATCACATAAAATATCCTTAGTATCTTGCAGGCTACCGCCACTACGGACTGCATCTTTTTGAGCGGGTTCTCCTTTCTCGTCCGGTAGTATTCATGTATCTCCCGGAACTCTGCGTTCTTCCCCACCAGCGATATTGCCGCCTCATACAGCACATATCTCAGGCGTTTCCGCCCGCGGTAGCTGATCCGGCTTTCCCCGTTATGCTTGCCTGAATCATTTGCCACGATGGCATAGCCTGCCAGCTTCTGCAGCTGTTTCGGGTTGTCGAAACGTCTAATATCCCCCACTTCAGCTATAAAGCCGCTGACCGTCACCATCCCAATCCCCTTGATCGCCAATAGGTTATCGATATATGGGACCTCCTTCAGCTTTTCTTCTATTCTCTGGAGCAGTTCCTCCAGTCTTGGCGCATATACATCCATGTCATTCAGCAGGTTCTTCAGCTCGATCCGGGCGGCTTCCGATGCCTCTTTGCTCCCTACGCTGTGCTCTGCGGCCGATACCAGGGTCTTTGCCCTCTTCATTCCGGCGCCTCTCAGCTTCGCGTCCCTCCAGATCTGGTTTACCCCTTCCGCACCGAGTTTTATGATGTCCTCCGGCAGCGGCGCCACTTTCAGCACCATCCTCCCGCTGACTGCCTTTAAATCCCTATAAACGTCTTTGTATTCAGGGAAGTAGATGGCGAACCATCTGGCCAGGCGGTTCTTTATCCTCGTGAGCTCTTCCTGCGTCTGGAAGCGCAGGTTTGATAAGCCCCTGATCTCTGCATGGATACCGGTTGGTATGTATGGGTACGAGAACCGTCCCTCATTGACAAGCGCAGCAATCGTCTTCGGGTCTTTGCGGTCATTCTTGTTGGGGTTATTGTCATCCAGTTCTTTTGATTTCTTCACATGGTGGGGATTCACATGCACCGG
Organism: uncultured Lachnospiraceae bacterium; assembly: GCA_910577655.1. Classification (GTDB taxonomy): domain Bacteria; phylum Bacillota; class Clostridia; order Lachnospirales; family Lachnospiraceae; genus Brotaphodocola. The sequence continues at coordinate 1,274 of CAJTOW010000255.1, forward strand.
CTTCATCCCGTTATCCTGCAGGAATTTCCCCAATGCGAACCAGTAATGGCCCGTCGGCTCCATACCGGGGATTACAGCGGTTTTGCCATACTTCTCCGCCATGCCCTCCATCCACGCCTTGAATGTTTGGAAACCGGCTTCGGTATTGCTGAACTCCAACGGTTTCTTAGTGTACTCGTAGTTGCGCCAGTCAAATGCCCTGGCATAGTGGGTCTCACTTCCCACGTCAATTCCGACAATCAAAGTTTTTTCAGTAATGGATGCAATTTTTGCGTTCTGTGTGTTACAATTCATCTTGGATACCTCTCTGTTCAATAAGATTTTTACTAACCCGCTAAGTCAGTAATCTTATTTTACTCTGAGGTATCTTTTTATCAACCACCCTTCTTGGAATTCCTTACATTTGAATTATACAGGAAGCTCCTATCTATATTATATGTGGTGTCGTATTTGGTGTCAATCATTTTGCATGTAATTTTCTGGCAACAAAATAAATTTACAAAAAGCCTAGATGAAATAA
>CAJTOW010000256.1 GCA_910577655.1 uncultured Lachnospiraceae bacterium
GGTTATCTGCCACTAAAGCGCAGAAAAAGAGTGAACCAGGGTATGGCTTTTGCCTGCTTTCGGCATATTGACGAATATCCGGCAATTTTCAGACACGCTCTGGGAAACTGATACAAACAGAAGACTCAGACAGACTCTAGAGCGTGTCTGAAAATTCATTCCCGCCATCTGTACGCCCCACTTTGCGGTATATTTGGGCCAAATTCAGGTTACATAGCCCACTATGCGCCCTTCATTTGGCCCCAATCTCCCACAAACTGTGACGCACATCTGCCAGAAAGCAATTTTCAGACACGCTCTAGGGCATAAAAAAATCCTTGCTAAACAAGGATAAAAAAGCAGATGACGGGAATCGAACCCGCCTCCTCAGCTTGGGAAGCTGATGTTCTACCAATGAACTACATCTGCATGTGTTGTATTATAGCACGTTCTTTAGGAAAATTCAATCTTTTTTTTGAAGAATATTAAATAGGAAAGTATTCAGCAGAAAATGCGGCTGAGCCGGACCAGAACCACCAGGTATTGTCCGGACAGTCGGATGAAGCTTCCGGGAAGGACCGGGGGGCCTGGAAATCTGTCCGGCCAGCTTACCCAGAAGAAGAGCCGGATCAGCAGGGGAGAATTTCTGGGCGGTTTTTACAAGGAAGACCGTCTGCTGCCGGTGATTATCCTGGAGCGTTTCTGAAAATTAAATTCTGCACAAAATCGGGTATGAAATCGCTGGAAATATCCTGGAAAGCCCTGGTTATCTGTCTCTAAAGCGCAGAAAAAGAGTGAACCAGGGTGTGACTCTTACCTGCTTTTGGCCTCAGGATGTTTACGTGGCGCCTTCTGCGGCGACTTCCCCGGAAACGGCTTCGGCTCCTTCCGCCCCGCCTTCTGGGTCGGTGACGCCGCCGTCTAACGTCTCAGTATCTCCTTCCTTGTGGGAGGTAAAGTTGGCCTGGACTTCGTTCTGGGCTTTGTCCTGGGCAAATACATGGAGTCCCTGAGGGTCCATCTCGTAGGACAGGGTGCAGGTGGCCCGGTCTACGGTCAGGGGCTCCACCTGTTCGCCGGCAGAATTGACCGCATAGATGGAATCAAAATTCACGCCGGACTGGCTGTCCTTGACCGTCAGGGTCACAACACCGTCATTGATGGAGGTATCCTCAATGGAGGGGGGATTGTCATCCAGAATATTCACATGCTCGAAGAGGGTGGTGGACATACCATTCAAATTCTCCACACGAACCTCCAGAACGCCGTTCTTGGTCAGGGGGATCACAAAGGTCTTCCCTTTCATATCCTCTAAAGCGATCTCCTCCCCCTCCAGATTTACCTGCATGGATTTCACCGGAAAGTGGGATTTGATCCTCAGGGTCGCCTGGGTGGTCAGATAGTCATTGGTATCAGCCAGCTCCAGGGATATGTTGGGCCGGGAGGTGATACAGTAGAACAAGATGGCATTAAAAGCAATAAAGGGCAGAATATAAAATAATAATAAATGCAGAAAGCCTCCGTCACGGTTGGGCCGGTCATACCGGAGAGACTGGTAGGTTGTTTTCTGAGTACGTGGCATAGCAAAAGACCCCTTTGTATTTTGATAAGGTCTAGCATAGCAGAAACGGAAGGGTTTTACAAGTGAACATTTTCTTACAAAGGTTTGTGTTACAGTTCACGGGGCGGGGAAAACTGGACAAAAACAGACGTCAAGCTCGCTT
>CAJTOW010000257.1 GCA_910577655.1 uncultured Lachnospiraceae bacterium
GATTTTTGTCCGGCACTCTCGAAGATAAATCCTGCGCAATCTGCACAGATTATTTTGAGACAGTTCCTTAACGTCTGTTTTTGTCCAGTTTTCCCCGTCTTGTGAGCTGTAACTTTAAATATGTAACAGTTCGGATAGTCATATCTTCCTGCCAAAAACATGACAAGGGATTTCAACACGAAAATATAGACAAAAAATCACAGCACAATTTATGCAAATTATCGATATTGACTCTAACATGCTAGCGTGCTATTATGTCAGTAAAGAAAAGTGCTGACAGCAAACACCTCTCCTGCCAGACCATGATATTCCACGGAAGGGCCTCCGGTGTATGGCACTGGCAAAGGGAGATTGCGGTGGCTGTGTACTTTCAAAAATTAAGGAGGTTGTTATGAGATTATCTTTTGAAGAGATCCAGAGCGAGATCAAGCGTGTATTTATGAAGTACGGCCTGAGTGAAGAGAAGGCAGATACCTGTGCCAGGATTCACACAGAATCCACCTATGACGGCATCTACTCCCACGGCACCAACCGTGTGGCACGCTTTGTGGACTATATCCAGAAGGGCTGGGTGGATGTCAATGCAGATCCTGTTATCGAGAAGGATTGCGGCGCCATCAAGGTCATCAATGGCAACATGGGACCTGGTATTCTGAATGCCCTGTACAGCGCTGACCAGGCCATGGAGATGGCTGACAAGTACGGCATCGGCATGGTAGGCTTAAAGAACACGACTCACTGGATGCGCGGCGGTACATATGGCCTGTATGTGGCAAGGAAAGGGTATGTAGGTATCATGTGGACCAATACAGAGGCCTGCATGCCGCCGTGGGGAGCCAAGGAATGCCGCCTGGGCAACAACCCCTTCGTGATGGCATGTCCCGGTCCTGACGGCGGGCCGGCCATGCAGCTGGATATGGCCATCAGCCAGTACGCCTACGGCAAGCTCCAGGTGACCCGTCTGGCAGGGAAGAAGCTTCCCTTCCCGGGAGGCTTTGACAAGGACGGCAACATTACCGACGATCCGGGTGCCATCGAGGAGTCCATGCGCATCATGCCCATCGGCTACTGGAAGGGCTCCAGCTTCTCCTTCATGCTGGATATCCTGGGTTCCATCCTGACAGACGGCGTGGGCGCCGTGGATCTGGATGCGGCCACCAAGGGTTCCTGCGGCGGCTGCTCCCAGGTGATGATCGTCATTGACCCGGAGAAGATCATTGACGGCCAGAAGATGAGTGATACCATCCGCCGTGCCATCGAATACTTAAAGAGCGCGGAGCTGGCGGAGCACAGCAACGGCATCATGGCTCCCGGCGAGGACTATATACAGTTCAACAAGGATCACGACGCCAATGGCATCTTTGTGGATGATTCCGTGTGGGAGGAGATCAAGGCCCTGTAAATCCCGGTCTGTCCGGACCAGGGTGTGCCTTGTAAAGCAAAAGGCCCTCCGGGGGTCAGGCATCTGCCTGCTCCCCGGAGGGCCTTCTGGATTCTATTTTTTCTTACGGTTCTGTTTCTGTTTACGGTTCTGTCTGCGCGGACGGAGCTGCTCGCGGGAAACCTTGGCAAAAAATGTAAAAAAAGTAGTTGACTTTTGGAATGGGATTTGCTATTATATAATGCGTCGCGTAAAAGACAGCC
>CAJTOW010000258.1 GCA_910577655.1 uncultured Lachnospiraceae bacterium
CTACGCCTCCGTTTCTGAACTTGCACACTCGAAAAAATATCCTCGAAAATTTACACAGGAACTTCAAGTACGGAGTACTAGTTTTGTGAGATGGTTTTGTATAACAGTTTACAGATATTAGTTCTTGGTGCTGATTTATAATTATAGCTGATTACTTTTCTTCCTATAGTATAATATAATTTTGATTGTTGTACAATGATTAATTGATTAATTATTCACATTAAAGTAATAGATGTCACTGTTCATGGGAGTTGATGTTCCAGAGCTGGTATCTGCCGGTCTTAAAAAATAACTTGGTTATGAATAGTGATTAATAATTGTTACTGTTCATGGGGGGGTGGTTGTTCCGATGGGTACGCTCTGGAAAAAGGTTCCCCCGGATTGCGGGTTTCGGAGCCAGAAACTCTAAGCTGCCAGAAATCTGCTAAAAACAGGAGCAAAAATCCGAACTCGCTGCGCTCAGACATGCGGATTTTTGTCCCTAGAGCGTGTTTGAAAATTCATTCCCGGCATCTGCACGCCCCACTTTGCGGTATATTTGGCCCAAATTCACTTAACGTAGCCCACTACGCCGCGTTCATTTGGTCCAAATCTACCACAAACTGTGACGCACAGCTGACGGAAAGCAATTTTCAAACACGCTCTAGTACTCGTCTGTCATTGTAAGGCAAATGTATCTGACGGAAGATATTTGTTCATCCAAATCCTTCTTCCAGTTAAAAAGCACATAATATCCCTTTACAATCAGATCTTTCTCGGACCCATTATTCTATAAGATCTTCTCTGGCCTTATTTCTGGCGTTACTTTGAAAGTTCAGCGCTCCGGCGCTGAACTGCGCGAAAATGGGGTCACGAAGAGACATCTTCCATTCCCATTTTCTGCGCATCCGCCGGAGGCTCAAAGTAAACCCTCTTTCATTCATGGTGGTATCTGCAAGGCTGATATGGGGTTTACTTGGAATCAGTTTGCTCAAATTGAAAGTTCTAAACCCAAATCACTTTCCGGCTGCTCATAGATAAATATATTTAGCATTGACAAAATTGCAATCTGGTCTATAATATCTGCTGTATGCAAGGGTCTAAATTGAATCTTTTGTTTTTCCTCATCATATTTTTTAGGGCGGAAAAAACTTTTGTATTAAAAAAATCATCTGGATCATCCAACAACCTCTCAATACGTGCTCTGACCTGGCAGATAATGCCCTGATCCGGATCAAGCAGAAAGCAATGCGTTTGCCAGTTTCCTTTCTTTTATTTCGAATAGTTCAGAATTAAAAATATAAGAACATTTGTTCTTTCTATTTTAGCATATTTCAATCAAAATCTCAATCTTAATGTGTAATTATTACATACATTATTACACGTCAAATGTAACCGTTCAGACACCCCATGAACAGAAACATTTATGTAACAGTTCTGACGGGCGGCAAATAGGATAAGAAAGTGTGGTTACAGTTCACGGGGCGGGGAAAACTGGACGAAAACAGACGTCAAGCTCG
>CAJTOW010000259.1 GCA_910577655.1 uncultured Lachnospiraceae bacterium
TAGCGGGTGCTTAATTCACTGGAATTTCCGCAAGGCAGTACTAGTTAAACAACCTTTTTTGAGCACCCTATATCCTGGGCTTTACATGATATCAGGCCGGTGCGCATAGATTCCTGGCTGAAACATTACCATAAAATGATACACATCCGAGTATACTTTGGAAAAAGAAACTTGTAAACCTTTTCTTCGGTTTCACGAATAGAAATTACAGTTCACGGGGGAGTTGTTCGCAAGGGTACGCTCTGGAAGCTTCAAAAAAACAACTTAATCATGAATTGTAACGTGCCTCTCGAAACAACCGCCCTGTGAACTGTTGCCCTATAATGTAACAGTTCAGATACCCCTTGAACTGTTACAGCATCTGCCCATGAGAATCGCTACGCGATGGGGCAGATGCCCTCCGGCCACTATGTTTTCGTACGGTCAGCGCAGCGAGTGCGCAGACCTATCTGAACTGTTACCCTATAACAAAAATTCCAGGATTCTCAAAATCCCAGTGGATTGTGTATTATCTGAAAATGTATTATAATGAAATGCAAATATATTTGCAAATGGAGGTGATTGAAGGCTATGGCGGGAAGAATTATCGGTTTTGTGATTTACCTGATCGTGGCAGCCTTTATGGCTGGCATCGGGATCTTCCAGCTGAGAAGTAAAACTCCGGTGGGCTTCTATTCTGGGGAACGGCCGCCGGCACAACATGAGTTATCTGATGTGGCTGCATGGAACAGGAAGCATGGAATCATGTGGGTGGTTTATGGGGCAGTCATTCTCATGGCCTTTGGGGCCGGATGTCTTATGGGGGACACGGTCTGGAGCGTGGCCCCCATGAGCGGAGGCGTCCTGGTTCCGATTCCACTCATGGTCTGGTATCATAAAAAACTGGTAAAATGTTATAAAAAATAGATTATCCAGAACGTGGATGCCAAATTCATTTTGCAGAGGGAAATCTGTAAGGAGGGAGAGCGATGCCAGACAAACCCCGCACCTATGTTGCCATTGACCTGAAATCCTTCTACGCCTCCGTAGAGTGCGTGGAGCGTCATCTGGATCCCCTGACCACGAATCTGGTGGTGGCGGACAAAAGCCGGACAGAAAAGACCATCTGTCTGGCCGTCAGTCCCTCCCTCAAAGCCTATGGGATCCCGGGGCGGGCCAGACTTTTTGAGGTGGTGCAGAAGGTGAAGGAGGCCAACCGCCTGCGTCTGGGAGATGCACCAGGCGGGCAGTTCTGCGGTTCAGCCACTGATGACCGGAAGCTCAGGACGGATCCGTCATTATCCATCGATTATCTGGTGGTACCGCCGCGTATGGCCCACTATATGGAGTGGAGCACCCGGATCTACCAGATATATCTGGAGTTTATCGCGCCGGAGGATATCCATGTCTATTCCATTGATGAAGTCCTGATCGATATCACCAGTTATCTTTCTCCCGCCCGGCCCTCCGCATGCAAGCTGGTGGGAATGAT
>CAJTOW010000260.1 GCA_910577655.1 uncultured Lachnospiraceae bacterium
GTATGCCCGCGACCGCTACGTATTTTTACGGTCAGCGCGGTGAACGCGCAGACCTATCTGAACTGCATCATGGCAAGTGTCCGTGTCATCTTTTTCACTTCCATTTTTCCGGGACAATGTGCGGAGCAGGCCCCACATTCAATGCAGTCTATTGGCTGCCCATCGGATTCCATCCTATTCAGTCTGTCCAGCACATCCGGACCGCCTGCGCGGTATTGCCCATAAATCCGGAGTGCCTCCAGAACATCAATCCCGGCAGGACAGACTGCACTACACTTTCCACAGCCTATGCAAACCGACATGCCTTTTGCTAAAGTAACCACCTTAATCCTCCGGTCTCCATGCGGAGAAATTGCGTTCCTGTTCCTCCAGTGTTGCTGTGTAGAACCGCTTTCCATTGTCAAGCGCCTTAATCTGTTTCATCTCATCCCCAGTCAGCTCAAAATCAAAGATATCAAAATTGTCCCTGATATGCTGCGGATTGGTCGATTTCGGGAATATGATATTCCCCTCCTGGATATGCCAGCGGAGAATCACCTGTACATTGGTCTTGCCGTATTTATCCGCCAGTTCTGAGAAAACCGGTTCACCGATCAGTCCGGGATCCCCATGCCCGATAGGATACCAGGACTCAATAACAGTGCCATAGGGCGCAAGCCGTCTCTTCAGTGCATCCTGCTGGTAATATGGATGGCATTCCACCTGAAGCACAGCCGGCTTGACCTTTGCCGCCTCACATACTTCCTCCAGCCGTTCCGATTCAAAATTAGAAAGGCCGATTGCCCGTACCTTTCCCTGGGCCACAGCCTTTTCACAATCCCGCCATGCGCCCATATAATCTCCCACCTGCTGATGGAGCAGAAGCAGATCGATATAACCGGTGTCCAGGCGCTTCAGCATCTTGTCGATCCCGTCCATTGTCCTGCCTTCCCCGTATTCACTGGGCCACAGCTTGGATGTCACCCAGATCTCCTCCCGCGGGATACCGCTTTCCCGGACAGCCGCGCCAACGCTGCGCTCGTTCTGGTATGCATGGGCGGTATCAATATGACGGTATCCCATTTTCAACGCATCAAGGCAGGCCTTCTTTGTTTCTTCCCCCTCCGGCACCATGAATACACCCATTCCGAACTGAGGGATTTTGGTTCCGTTATTTAATGTGATATAAGTCTGGTTCATTTTGTTTTCCTCCTGATTGCTTTATTATGCTTTTCGGATCTGTGTTCCTTCATGCTTCTGCAGATATTATATTTTTAATCTTCCTCTTCCACAACACCACTTCACCGTGGTTCGGGGTTTATGCCACATGTTATGCAAAAATGTGGCGTAACTTTTCATTTCTCTGCCTCTTACATATGATAATAATCAGGCAGACAATAACATGTATCTGTCCAGGCATTGTAACAGTTCAGATAGGTCTGCGCCCCCGCTGCGCTGACCGTATGAAAACGTAGTGGCCG
>CAJTOW010000261.1 GCA_910577655.1 uncultured Lachnospiraceae bacterium
TCCGCGCCGCGGGACACGATCTTGGGGGTACGCACCTCCGTAAAGCCCTGGGTGAAAAGGAACTCCCGGAAAGCCCGGACAATCCCTTCCTGGATCTTGAACTTGGCCCGCTCCCGCAGGTTCCGCAGAGATACCGGCCGCAGGGACAGCTTTGTCTCCAGAGATGTGTTCATCTTCCATTTGTTAATAGCGATGGGCATTGTCTCCGCCGGTTCTGACAGGACATGAATGGTCTCAAGACGGATCTCAAAGCCATGGGGAGCACGTTCCTCCCTGGTCACCACACCGGTCACCTCCACGGCTGATTCTTCTTTCAAGGCCTTTAAGTCAAACTGTGTTTTCCCTTCCTCAAAGACACACTGCACCAGGCCTTCGGCCTTCCGAAGGATCACAAATGCCACATCACCCATGTCCCGCACGTTGTGGACGGCTCCATTTACTTTCACTTTCTTCCCGTCATAATCCCCTTCCAGTATCTGCTGGATGCCCAGGGTTTCCTTCATCCTTACACCTGTCAAAAATTCCATGCTGATCTCTCCTTACCTGAAATGATAGTGGACTTCCGGATGCCGGAGGCACACCGTCGGCTGCGTTTTGGCAAGTGCACTTTCCGGGCATTTGCCTGATGATCTTTTAGCAGTCCGGCGATTTGCGGAAGCCAGTGCCGTGCAGCCATCCCAGAAACCGGAAAACACGCTCCAGACCGTGTCTGGTGTGCCGGACAACAAAAAGTCCCGCTCCCGGAATGCTGTCACATATTCCGGGACGGGACATAACTAATCATCTTCTATCATGTTCCGCGGTACCACCCGCATTGGGAATGCTTTTCTGTAAAAGACACTCCCCACTCTTGACACGTAACGTGTGCCCTACGGATATCCCTACTGGGGTATAACTCACCGGTTCGAAATACCAGCTCCGGAGTGTTCCCTGTGTGCCGAGTCCAACCTGAGGCCGCTCTCAGTCGGTGACGCCCTCTTCCTGTCGAAGTCCTGCTGGCCAGAGTCTCCTTCATAGCCGTTGCTTTTTTAATGATGGTTAATATTAGCACAAACTTTTTCTGATTACAAGGGTTTCACTTTAAAACTTTACAAAATTAAGTTGCAGGCTTATGTTACTGTCTCTTTCTTACGATAAATCTTAATGACGAATGCTTTTCTGCCGTAAATGATCCGTGTAATGGGGATTTTATCCTCCATCAGTTGTTTGGCTATCCGCATACACCAATGAACTGTTACACGGTAACAGTTCAGATACCCTTTGAACTGTTACGGCATCTGCCCATGAAAATCGCTGCGCGATGGGGCAGATGCCC
>CAJTOW010000262.1 GCA_910577655.1 uncultured Lachnospiraceae bacterium
GGAGATGCCGGGAATGAATTTTCAGACACACTCTAACACTTGTAAAAAGAAAATTCGCGAAAATTAATAATTAGTCAAGGTATTTGTGGGGAAAATATGTTATACTTAACCACAATATGTAACAGTTCAGATGCCCGATGTCAAATCGGATAAGAAAGTGCTCATGCAAACAAAAGTGTGTTTGCAACACACTTTCTTATCCGATTTGCCGCCCGTCTGAACTGTTACCATAATATACCCAACACCCCTAAGGAGGACCCGCACGTGTTGAAACTGAAAACTCTCTATATAAGAAACATTGCTGAAGAACTTCTGGCCAAAAGGAAACCTGTTACTATCTTTATTCTTCTCTGCGCCGCCCTTTTTGCCGTTCTCGGCGTCCGTCAGGGCAGTGTAGCCCATACCCTTTCTGAGGAACAGCAGCAGGAGATCGCAGAATACCAGGACAAGATAAAGGAATACGACGAAGCGCTGGCTGATATTGCGGCAGGCCAGAAGGAAGTCGAAAAGCAGGTGGCAGAACTCCAGGAATATGTGGACAACTCCATTTACATGCAGATCGACCCCCAGAATGTTCAGGTGGTCAGCACCCAGTACGGCCTCCAGACAGGGGGAAATGTGGGAAATATTTACAATTCCTTTATTACCTTTATCAATGACGGCGGCATGAAGGAGAGTCTCCCTGAGGAGTCCAGGGATCTGAATGTAGAATACTGGCGGGATATCATAAACCCCTATCAGAGCGGCAATGTTTTTACCATCACCGTCATTCACCACGACGCGGCCCAGGCCCAGGAGATCATGGACATCGTGAAGCAGCGGATCCAGGACCATGTTCCCCAGGTGAAGAATGTCCAGGGGGATTTCAACCTGATCGATATGGGCACATCCACCTACGTGAAATCAGATGTGAACATTGTCAACGGCCAGAACGGTCACCGGAACAATCTGAAAAACTACGTCAACAACCGTGCCGACTTCCACACCAAGCTGATTTCCACCCAGACCAACAAGGAAAATTTCATTGAGAAAA
>CAJTOW010000263.1:0-210 GCA_910577655.1 uncultured Lachnospiraceae bacterium
TTTTTAACATTATCACTTTATTATAGTTCATCGCTGATACCTCACGAATTTCAATTTGCCAGATAATAAACAGAATTTTTTAATCATCCTATATGTGCGTCATCAGATGTATTATCAAAAATTTGCTTTCCGTTGTGCTTCCTTTTTCCGTTACCTTTGAACTACACGCCCCAATCGCATTCCAGGTGTCCATCCCACAAATAACAGCCA
>CAJTOW010000263.1:220-798 GCA_910577655.1 uncultured Lachnospiraceae bacterium
CCAATACTTTTATAAGCACTACCTGCAAGAAGTTTTCGCTGATCGCCCGATTAACAAAGTTTCCTCTGTACATATTCAACGCTACATCAATGAAATAAAAACCATGTACACTGCAGAAACCGTAAACAAATGCATTAACTGGTAGTAACGTATAGAAATGCAAAAACTTTAGCAAAGTTTTTTTATGTAAACAAAAAAGAGTCCCCCACAATTCCGGAAACCCTTGATTTTCCTAGGCAAAAAATAAGAGCGCGAGACGGGACTCGAACCCGCGACCCCGACCTTGGCAAGGTCGTACTCCACCAACTGAGCCACTCGCGCATATCTTAACAACAAAATTATAATAACATATTTGCAGAAAAATTTCAAGTGCTTTTTGAAATTTTTTAAGCGGGTGATGGGAATCGAACCCTCTAGCCAAGCTGAGCCACACCCCGGGCTTTTGTTCAAGGCTTGGCTTTCTCTCTTTTCTGCCTCACCCTGACCTCCTGGCTTCTCAAGCTCTTTCATGTACCCTCAAAACCACATATTGAATTCATCCGATTCCGTTTATCAACCACTTTCTCCTTCGCCCTCTC
>CAJTOW010000264.1 GCA_910577655.1 uncultured Lachnospiraceae bacterium
ATGAGCAGTACAGCGTTAGGAGCAGAGAGAGCGATTATTTTTATCAGCGATGCACATGAAAAATTCTACTATGAAAAATTGAAAGAGGTCAGGTATCAGGACGTATATCACAAGGCACTTGTATATTGTCTTGGTATCAGTGATGACACAAGAAGGAACATTTACAGTATCTATGATTTTAAGACAGGCTGTGTAAAAACGGAGTGCCTGCATGAAGGCTGGCAGACCAGCGGGAGCTTAAAAGTAGTCAGGATGGCGTTTAACCTTTACTGCAATGGTACGCCAAGTGTCTTTGATTACGATGATGCGGAGGAACAGGTGGACGAGTGCAGACGGTACACAGTGGAAGAACTGTTCTGCTGTGCCTATGCGCCTTATTTTTGGCAGGCGGTACAGATTCGGTATCCGGAATATGTAACATATAACCACAACTTGTACGCCATGCTTGGAGGACGGGATTGATGTTAAAAGTCAGACTTATGGGAACGAAGAACGATATTAAGTGGTTCGGGAAGATTTTACAGAGGAACCCGAAAATTGAAGTGACGGAGTTTTCCGATATGTTCCCAAACAAAGGGACAAAGAAATATTACAGGACTTATGTGGAAGTCAGGAAAAGCAACGTAAAAGATAACCAGTAGAAGAAAAGGAGAACCAATCATGTGTAAAATAATCGCAATCGCAAACCAGAAGGGCGGTGTGGGCAAGACCACCAC
>CAJTOW010000265.1 GCA_910577655.1 uncultured Lachnospiraceae bacterium
AATTTGGGCCAAATATACCGCAAAGTGGGGCGTGCAGATGCCGGGAATGAATTTTTAAACACGCTCTAGTCCAAACAGATCCTCATAAAATTTCCTCGCAGCCTTAATGTCGGCCACTGCTATCACCGTACATGTGTACCTCATAGAATGATTCCTTTCCGCTTTACTTTTTCTAATTCTCTTTTACTGTTAGCTGTTTCTGATACAAATAGCGCTGTATCCAGATTGTCACTTTTTCTTGTGCAGCTTCAGTTCAACCTTTCTATGGGATGCAATCTCCGAAAGCACCCCTGCTGCAAAAGCACTTTTCTCTTTGAGCGTAAGGGTTTCCATATCTGGTCTGCTCTCGATTTCCCTGAGTGCCTCCTTAAGCTCCTGCAGATTCAAAAGGTTTACCGCAACGCAAAAAAAGGTCTTTTTACGGCCGTCATTATAGCCGGACAATAAAATATCCAGTATTTTCATCTTTTCCATCTGCTCTGTATTGTAGGCTTCGGCCCCAAACTGCCGGACCTTTTCCAGATCAGTCCTTCGGTTGCGATGTGTAATAAAGGAATCAAAATCGTCAATATGCTCATATTTTTCACATGGGTACTCCGTGCATTGACAGCAGTATTCTACTCCTCCATGTTCCATGCTGCACCTTGCAATCCTGCACGACTGATTTCCTTCCCCTCCACCGCAGCCGGGGCAGTTTT
>CAJTOW010000266.1 GCA_910577655.1 uncultured Lachnospiraceae bacterium
GGAACAGGTTATAGAAGGGGCAGGCGTTCCCCTCCATGATGGGAGGGCGGCGGTCAATCAGTTCCTGCACCTTCTCCCAGTCCTCCGGGCTTACGATGGCTTCATGGCAGCCCTCAATGACTTCCCATTCCTCACGTGGGATAATGTCATAGGTGTTGGAGCGGATTCCTTTCTGGTGCGTCCGGCAGACAAGATGTGCGCCTTTGTAAAACGGGTTCCGCAGGATATGGCTAATCCTTGCGCTCCCCCACGAATAATAATTCACGTCACATTCCGTATTGCTTTTTACCCGTGTGATGGGGATTTTATCCTCCATCAGTTGTTTGGCTATCCGCATACACCCCCAGCCGTTCAAGGCAAGGTCAAAAATTTTACGGATAGTCGGCGCAGTGTCCGGGTCAAGGATTAGGTGCCCCTTTTCCTCCGGGTCACGCATCAAGCCAAGGGGCGGCTGACCGCCGCAAAACTTCCCCTGGCGGGAGCGTGTCATGCGACCAGCCAGCACTTTCTTTGAAATATCCCGGCTGTACATATCATTCAGGATATTTTTAAACGGCGTAATATCCATCTCCTGACGGGTCAGGCTGTCCACGCCGTCCGTGACCGCTATATACCTTACATTGTGTTTCGGGAAAAAGATTTCGATATAACTGCCCGCTTCAATA
>CAJTOW010000267.1 GCA_910577655.1 uncultured Lachnospiraceae bacterium
CCGTTGCGACAGCAGCGACCAGCGAAAGAATCCCGAACGAGAGAACGAAAAAAGTTTTAAAAAACTTGAAAAAGTTCTTGACAAAGGTTCTTGAGTGTGGTAAGATAAAAGCCCGCCGCTGATGAGCGGTGTGCACCTTGTAAATTAAACAACGTGACAAACACGAAGCACCAGAAGGATTGGTTGTTTCAAAGAGCTTTGAAAGAAGCTTGTTGGACAACGTCAATTATTTCTTTGAAGCTAAGGTTTTAGTTTCAATAAGATTGATTTAAGCAGCCTGGCTGTTTAGATACCATTTTATTGAGAGTTTGATCCTGGCTCAGGATGAACGCTGGCGGCGTGCTTAACACATGCAAGTCGAACGGGGTACCCCCAAAGGAGTTTTCGGACAACTGCGGGGAATACCTAGTGGCGGACGGGTGAGTAACGCGTGAGTAACCTGCCTTGGAGTGGGGAATAACAGCTGGAAACAGCTGCTAATACCGCATAATGCAGTTGGGTCGCATGGCTCTGACTGCCAAAGATTTATCGCTCTGAGATGGACTCGCGTCTGATTAGCTAGTTGGTGGGGCAACGGCCCACCAAGGCGACGATCAGTAGCCGGACTGAGAGGTTGGCCGGCCACATTGGGACTGAGACACGGCCCAGACTCCTACGGGAGG
>CAJTOW010000268.1 GCA_910577655.1 uncultured Lachnospiraceae bacterium
TGCAAACCTGCTTTTGGTTTGCATAAGCGCTTTCTTCTGTGATTTGATATCGGGCACTGCTTACTTCGAGGTTACTACAATGATGTACTAAGCAGCTAATATATTTCCAATATTTCTCATTCTTCCATTCCCAATCCCGCTTCAATCTGGTAAACTATTAAAAGAATCAGATATATCGTTGTAATAGTTCAGACGAGGGCAGGAAGATGGCCTGTCTGAACTATTACATCTTGTTGCATGGAAAGCAGGTTTTATGTGTGTGTCACCGCAAAGGAGTTTAAAGGGCTATGAAAATTCGTGAAGCTACAAGCTACAGAATTGCAGAGTTGTGTAAGCAGAAGCATCTGAATGGGTACGTAGTATGCAGCCGGGTAGGGATGCCGGCGTCAACGTATTGCTGTATCATGTCGGGAGTGAGCAGAAATCCGAGTATTGTGAATATCAACCGCATTGCCAGTGGACTGGGGATAACAATCCGGGAATTTTATAATTCGGATATTTTTGATCATCTGGATGAGGACTGATGGATCAGGAGTGACAGATGAATATTGATAGCAGCCGTTCTGGCAAACGGCGAATCAGATAAGAAAGGGGCTGTCGGGAAATTGCTCCCTGCCTGCGA
>CAJTOW010000269.1 GCA_910577655.1 uncultured Lachnospiraceae bacterium
CGCCGCCGGGGATGTGGCCGGTCTGTCCGGCATCTGGCCTAATGCAGCTGACCAGGGCAGGATCGCCGGCAGGAGTATGTGCGGCGTGGACGCGGCTTATACGGATACCTACGCCATAAAGAATACCATCAACTTCTTCCATCTGGTAACCCTATGTGTCGGGCGGATCCGGGAGGAAGAAGGCGACGAGATCCATATCAAAGAAGACCGGACCCAGTACAAACGGATGATCGTCCGTGACGGCAAAATCCAGGGCATCCTCCTCCAGGGTGACATCTCCGGTGCAGGCATCTGGCAGTACCTGATCAAGAACCAGATCGATATCAGCCACATCAAAAAGGATGTCTTTGATATCAGCTATGCGGACTTCTACCAGACAGGCGAAAAGGGGAAATATGAGTGGAGTATTCCGGTACAGTAGCCTGACCCGGACAAGCCGGAACCAGAATTCTGCCATTTTGCGCAGGAAATCATTGTTAAGTTCCCAACCGGACTTCCAATAAACAACCGCAGAATTCATTTATCCAGTAACGCTCTAGAGCGTGTTTGAAAATTGCTTTCTGGTAGCTGTGCGTCACACTTTGTGGG
>CAJTOW010000270.1 GCA_910577655.1 uncultured Lachnospiraceae bacterium
TCCGATAAGGGCTCCACCCGGGTGCTCCCGGACACGGCCATCGAGGAGATCTACCGCCTCAAGGAAGCCTTCCCACGGCTGAACTCTACCCAGATCCACCGGCACCTCGTTGAAGAAGCCTTCATCCCTGCCACAGTCAGCGTCTGCGCCGTCCAGCGCTTCGTGAAGAAACATGACCTGAAATCAGCACGCAACCCCGGCATGCGGGACAGGAAGGCATTTGAAGAAGACGCCTTTGGGAAGATGTGGCAGGCCGATACCTGTTACCTGCCTTATATCACGGAGCACGGCCAGCGCAGGAGAGTCTACTGCATCATGATTATTGATGACCATTCCCGGTTTCTGGTGGGCGGCGGCCTCTTCTATAACGATAATGCCTATAACTTCCAGAAAGTGCTGGGGGACGCCGTGGCAGCCCATGGGATCCCGGCGAAGCTCTATGTCGACAACGGCTGCAGCTATTCAAATGAGCAGCTCTCCCTCATCTGCGGCTCCATTGGGACGGTTCTTCTACATACCAAGATCCGTGACGGAGCTTCCAAGGCCAAGATCGAGCGCCAGTTCAGGACGCTGAAAGAA
>CAJTOW010000271.1 GCA_910577655.1 uncultured Lachnospiraceae bacterium
TCACAAGGATGGAGGAGCAGATAGCCAGGGTGATGGTCATCCACCAGATGCTGGGGACAAGGATATCCGATACCCTCACCCTTCAGACCGACTGCCTTTTTCGGAAGGATGGAGAGGAGCTGATCCAGATCCGGCAGATGAAGACCAGCACCTATGTAAAGCCCATAAGCAGGGAACTGGCGATGCTGATCCGGAAGGCAATCCAGTATACCAAAGAAAGATATGGCGAGACGGAATACATTTTTGTAGACGATAAAAATCCAGAGCGCCCCATGCAGTATAATACCCTGCAGGGAAAAGTCATCCGTCTCATCCACCGGGAGGACATCCGGGATGACAATGGACGGATCTTCGGATTCGGAACCCATATGTACCGCCATATGTATGGAGTCAGGCTGACAGAGATGCATCTGGATGACTGGACCATTGCCAGGCTCCTGGGCCACAGTAGCCTGATCAATGTGAAATATTATCGGAAAATGAGCAACCAGACTCTCGCGGATGAGACACG
>CAJTOW010000272.1 GCA_910577655.1 uncultured Lachnospiraceae bacterium
TCACAAGGATGGAGGAGCAGATAGCCAGGGTGATGGTCATCCACCAGATGCTGGGAACCAGGATATCCGATACCCTCACACTTCAGACTGACTGCCTTTTTCAGAAGGATGGGGAGGATCTGATCCGGATCCGGCAGATGAAGACCAGTACCTATATAAAGCCCATAAGCAGGGAACTGGTGATGCTGATCCAGAAGGCAATCCAGTATACAAAAGAGAAATATGGCGAAACGGAATACATTTTTGTAAGCGATAAGAATCCGGAGCGCCCCATGCAGTACAGCGCACTACAGGGAAAGGTCATCCGGCTCATCTATCGGGAGGACATCCGGGATGATAATGGACGGATCTTCGGGTTTGGAACCCATATGTACCGCCACATGTACGGAGTCAGGCTGACAGAGATGCACCTGGATGACTGGACCATTGCCAGGCTCCTGGGCCACAGCAGCCTGGTCAATGTGAAATATTATCGGAAAATGAGCAACCAGACTCTCGCGGATGAGACACG
>CAJTOW010000273.1 GCA_910577655.1 uncultured Lachnospiraceae bacterium
TACCGCAAAGTGGGGCGTGCAGATGCCGGGAATGAATTTTCAAACACGCTCTAGGATAAGGGTAGGTTTCCACTCTGGTAATATTTTGATAAGAGATGATCCCTTTCAAATATTTTGTATATATTAAATCCACGACCCTGTCTGCTTGTGACAGCAAAGAGCCATGTACTTCATCCTGATACAAAATATCAGATTCCGATTGAAAATAAGCAATCTTAACATAAGAGCCGGGAATCCATTTTTCGGGATTATGATGAAAAAGCAAAATTGCTGCTCTTGTAAGCAGGCCTTCATTGATCAGATTTAAGCGGTCAAGCAGCTGATCATTGCTGACCCGAATATCCGGTTCATCCATCCTTTTACTTTTTACAGCTTGTTCCCTGAAAATATCAAAACTATCATTGCGTAAATCTTTTATTGCAGCCCCTTGCATAGACACGCTGTCCCATGTTATACCAGTCTTTTTTAAGAGAAACTGATTCAATGCCTGTCCTTTGAGCAACTGTTTT